>NZ_CAJMYY010000022.1:0-167906 GCF_905220185.1 Paraburkholderia sp. J11-2
TGCGGGCCGCTTCGACGCGGAAATCGTGCCGGTGGCGATTCCGCAGCGCAAGGGCGAGCCGCTGCAGTTCGCGACCGACGAGTTCGTGCGCCACGGCGTGACGGCCGAATCGCTCGCGGGCCTGAAGCCGGCGTTCAACAAGGAAGGCACGGTGACGGCGGCCAACGCCTCGGGCCTGAACGACGGCGCGGCCGCGGTCGTGGTGATGTCGGCGAAGAAGGCCGAAGCGCTGGGCCTCACGCCGCTCGCGCGCATCAAGGCGTACGCAAGCGGCGGTGTGGACCCGAAGATCATGGGCATGGGCCCGGTGCCGGCCTCAAAGCGTGCGCTGGAGCGCGCGGGCTGGTCGGTGAACGACCTCGATCTCTTGGAGATCAACGAGGCCTTTGCCGCGCAGGCGCTGGCCGTGAACAAGCAGATGGGCTGGGACACGTCGAAGATCAACGTGAACGGCGGGGCGATTGCGATCGGTCACCCGATCGGCGCGTCGGGCTGCCGGATTCTCGTGACGCTGCTGCACGAAATGCAGCGCCGCGATGCGAAGCGCGGTCTCGCCTCGCTGTGCATCGGCGGCGGCATGGGTGTGGCGCTCGCGCTCGAACGCGCTTGATTGCGCTTCATGCGATTGCCGGGGGGCGCTGTTAGCAGCGGCTAGCGGTTCGCCCCGGCGCTGCGAGCAACGCGTGGCGCGGGTGGTGGCAGCGGGAAGGAGCGAGGCCAGGGCCGTCGAAGGGCGCGCCAGGAAAACGATAATGGAGTGTGGTTTATGTCAGAGCGTATTGCGTATGTAACGGGCGGGATGGGCGGCATCGGAACCGGCATTTGCCAGCGGCTCGCCAAGCAGGGCTTCACGGTCATCGCCGGCTGCGGCCCGAATTCGCCGCGCCGCGTGAAATGGCTGGAAGACCAGAAGGCGCTCGGTTACGACTTCATCGCCTCAGAAGGCAACGTGGGCGATTGGGATTCGACGCGCCAGGCGTTCGACAAGATCAAGGCCGAAGTCGGCGAAATCGATGTGCTCGTGAACAACGCCGGCATCACGCGCGACGTGGTGTTCCGCAAGATGACGCGCGAAGACTGGACGGCCGTGATCGACACCAATCTCACGAGCCTCTTCAACGTGACGAAGCAGGTGATCGACGGCATGGTCGAGCGCGGCTGGGGCCGCATCATCAACATCTCGTCGGTGAACGGCCAGAAGGGTCAGTTCGGCCAGACCAACTATTCCACGGCCAAGGCCGGCATTCACGGCTTCACTATGGCGCTGGCTCAGGAAGTGGCGACCAAGGGCGTGACGGTCAACACCGTTTCGCCGGGCTATATCGGCACGGACATGGTGAAATCCATCCGTCCCGACGTGCTGGAAAAGATCGTCGCGACGATTCCCGTGCGCCGCCTCGGCGCACCCGAGGAAATCGCGTCAATCGTGGCGTGGCTCGCGTCCGACGAGTCAGGCTTTGCAACCGGTGCTGACTTCTCGCTGAATGGCGGGTTGCACATGGGCTGATCCCGAGCGCAGCGCGCTTGCAGGGAGCGCGCCAAGCTGGGATCGAGGACGGCAGCGGGCCTGTTTGCTCACCGGGGCAGGCCGTTTCCGGGCTAGACCAACGCGCGACGGCAACGGCCGCCGCGCGTTGGCGCTAACAAGGGCGACACATGACGACTACAAAGAAAACCGCCGAACGTCTCATCAAGAAGTATCCGAATCGTCGGCTGTACGACACGGAGACGAGCACGTACATCACGTTGACGGACGTGAAGCAACTCGTGCTGGAGCAGGAAGAGTTCAAGGTCATCGACGCGAAGACCAACGAGGATCTGACGCGCAGCATCTTGCTGCAGATCATTCTCGAAGAGGAAAGCGGCGGTCTGCCGATGTTCTCGTCGTCGATGCTGTCGCAGATCATCCGTTTCTACGGCCATGCGATGCAGGGCATGATGGGCACCTACCTGGAAAAGAACATCCAGGCGTTCATCGACATCCAGAACAAGCTCGCGGATCAGTCGAAGAGCCTTTACGAAGGCAACGCGATGAACCCCGAGGTCTGGTCGCAGTTCATGAACATGCAGGCGCCGATGATGCAGGGCATGATGACGAGCTACATCGAGCAGTCGAAGAACATGTTCGTGCAAATGCAGGAGCAGATGCAGAACCAGGCGAAGAACATGTTCAGTAGCTTCCCGTTCAAGCCCGTGACGCCGGGCGGCGCGGCGGCACCGGCACAGGGTGCACCCGCGGACGACGAGCAAGAGAAGAAGTAAGCGGCGCGACGCACACGGCGGGTGGCGCGCGCTGGCAAGGCCGCGGCGCGCCGTGGCGAAGCGTTGCCTCGCGAGCACGCCCCCCATTGGGCCGCCGTCTTCAGGCGCTTTGCAGCGCGCGCAAGGCTTCAGGGTGCGCCACGGCCAGGCGCAACAGGGTTTGCGCGGCGCCCGTCGGCTGGCGCCGGCCTTGCTCCCAGTCCTGTAGCGTACGCGTGGAAACGCCCAGCAGCGCAGCGAAGGCGCTTTGCGAGAGTCCGGCACTTGCACGCGCGAGCGAGGCGGCGGTGGATTGGCCGCGCGTGATGCGCGCTGTGCCGGCTTTCGTCTGACGCACCGGTTTCAGCAAATCGGCCTGAAACGCGTCCATTGTCTTTTTCATATTCGCGCTCTCCACGCAGCCGGTAGAAGGATGTGCTTGATCGCGCGCAATGCGCACCGGGCGAAAATTATCCCGATGCGCAGCTGGCAGGCGAGCCATAGGTGAACGAAGTTTGATCCTGCCCATATTTCATCCGACCCCGGCGCGTGCGGGTGCGTGTCTACCATGCTGCGCCGCACGATACGCCAAACGGGTAAAATGGCGGATTGGCTTGACCCTCGCGCGGCGCAACGAACGCCCTGCGCCCCACATCTGGATGTACACGTGAAAAACCCTGTTGAATCAACGACCTCCCGCAATCCTGCTCCGCGCGTCGGGATGGTTTCCCTCGGCTGCCCGTAAGTCACTCAAAATATACCGACGACGCAGATCCTCTCGGGTGGGTTTGTGATCGCGATAATGCATGCACTGCGCATATTCACCTCAGCAGCCTTTGTAGGCCGCAAAAATCACGTCGAATCGACCCTTCCGGCGCGGTAAGTAATGCTCGGTCCGATGGTAAGATTGCCGTCGAATCGATGCGACGGTCGCCCGTTGCTTTACATCCTACTTATTCCCCAATTTCCGGTTGCAGTCTTGTTTGCTTCATGTGCGCCCAAGCCCACAAGAAAATGTCAAGCTCTGCACTTGTGAGATAACTTATACGTTAATATCTTGCGTGTAGCTGCCGTTATCCAAGAAGCGTGGTCCATCTGCGAGGTGCTAAGCGCTCGTGGGGACGGTGTATTGAGTGATATCGAGGACGAGAAGGACTTGCATCGTTGCCTCGCGTTTCTTGAGCACGCAGCCAAAAACGGGCCGGAAGCGTTCGCGGAGAACAGGACGCATCACGTAGGCGACAACCCGAAGGTCTGGCAGTTTGATGTGACTGGCACCCTGCGGTTGCTGTACTTCTACGACGACGGGCGCATGATTGTTCTCACGAAAACGTTCTACAAATCCGGTGGAAAGTCTGGGAAGACCTCCAAGTCGCTGATCAAAGCCGCACAGAAGACGTACGCGGACTATTTGAAGGCGAAGCGGGACGGAACATTGGAATTTATTGTCGGAGATGAGGATGAAGATTAGTAGCCGCTACAAGGATGCATTCAAGCAGGCTCGCAAATCTCCCGAGTATTGGACTGAACGAGCGCTGCTCGAATTGACTCGACAGTTTGTCGAGTCAATGAAGAAGCTTGGGCTAACGCAAAAAGCGTTGGCGGAGCGACTGGATAAGAAGCCCGAGGCAATCAGCAGGGTGTTCAGTGGGCGTCACAATGTGACCGTGGCAACCGCTTCGCAGATTGCCCACGCGTTGGATATGCACCTTGAGATCAGATTGGAGCCGAACGTTAGTGAAGACCGCAAATCGGTTTTCAGCGTTACGTCGGATAGTGACGCGTTCGTGCCTAGAGACGGCGTCGTGGTCAAGAGCCGCCGACTTACGCTTATTCAAGGCACGAATGACACAATCACCACCGCTCCCTCATTTGACGTTCGTAAGGCAGCATGAACCGAGAGCTTCTCGAAAAAGTATTGCCGCACCTGCACGTGCAGACGGCATTTCCCACGCGCATAAGCACGACCGTGGCGCCATGGTATGACAGGCGCGTAGCGTTTGAGAGCTTCACTCGCGTAAATTGGACAGCTACCGAGATTTCAATTGCGGAGGTTGCCTATCCCGGCAACGGTGAGGAAAAAACCCTTAGCTTGCTGAAGTTTCTTGTGTCGACGCGTACGCGAGTAGTGCGGTCTGGGGAGGGCGGCCCGCCTCCAGATGACGTCGAGTTGAACGAAGATGATGTCGTCTGCGATTTGGCGGTTGATTTCGCTGTGGAATATGTCGTGGCAGGTTGCAAACCGGATGAACTCCCGCCGGAAGCATTGAGCGAGTTCACCACGCATAACATGCCGTATCACTTGTGGCCATATTACCGGCAAACCGTCCAGGACTTGGCTCTTAGGCTACAAGTGCCTATTCCAACCATACCGTCGTTCCGCGTTCCCAAGACACACCGTCCCGAGAGCTAATGTTGGCAGACACACAAGCGAATGCGTCTGGTAAATACTATTCGGTTGACCGAAGAGGCGTTTATTTCGAAGGGAAGGAGTTGGAGCTTGTGGCGAACGGTGTGGCGAACGGCGATGTTGAGTCGCACATCCATCAGCGCTATCCGCAAGGCTTTTCCCGCCACGGTCTTCAGTATTTCCGCGACTCTTGGATACCAGGCACCTTCGAAGATTGGCGCGGCGGAATGATTGAGCAACTGCTCGAGGCGACCAGGCTCGCGCACTATCCTGACAAGCCAGGCCGGTTTCAGTCGATGTTTGCGACTGATTCGCTAGATTCTGCAAAGAGATTCCGCGAGGGGCATGGGAGTCCGGAGCATGGGATCTACGAGATTCAGCCGCAAGGCAAGGTTCATCGTGGCGATATGGCGCTGCTCGCAGTTGGCAATACGTTCGCAACGACCGACCATAAGATGCATCTTTACTGGCAAGGCAAGACGCTCGAACTGGCCGGATATAGCCCGTTCTGGGAGCACGTCATCGAGCTGCCCGCGTTAGTGGTAGGACGGGTCGCTTAGCGATCCATAGTCGGCGACATTTGAGTCGCTAGAAAAAAGCGGCGCCGTGAGGCGCCGTTTTTCATTGCTTCGGCGGTTCTGGCGGTTTCGATAGTACGCGCAGATGTCCGGCGCCCCGCAGGAAGTTCCGATAGGACTCGATCGCGACATCCCATGCGGCGCGCGCTACTTCGGGCCCGGCTTCGATGACGCGCCCATCTTTGTCGACTACCGCCAGTTGTGCTGGCTCGCCATCGGGCGTGGTGAGTGTGAAGCCTTGGTAGCTGACCGCACTCATTTCGCAGTGCGTGAGCGCGGGTACCGGTGGTGCGGCTTTCGTGCTATCTCGCGTTGGCCCTTTCGAAGGATGCGTTGACTTGGTCACTTGTCGATCCTCCTAAAACTGATTACCCAGACCCACGGGTTGGCTTGCCACGATGACCCGCCGTGGATATCACGCCACAGGCGGGCAAAGCCATTGCGGTATGTTGGTTCACCGCAATGAACGGTTTTGTTGTCGCCAGCGTCAAGCCACGAAGGCGGGCAGCCTTCGGCCCGCGCGTCGATCTCGTTGACGTGATGCAGCCTTTCGCCACGCACCGCCGACACTTCCAGCGTGATCCTGGAAGCCGCGCGCGGCATGTGAATTGACGGCCGCCATTGACGACGGATTCCGTCCGGCGATTTTTCGAGGTCCGGCCCGAGTGGATCATCGAGGTAGTCGGCCCGGTAAAACACGTCGCACGCCGGCTCGTAAGGGCCGAAAGGGTGGTTGCTGTGCTGCCATGTCTCGCGTACCCAAAGACGGTCGCCGGGCTGGCCGTGAGGGCAGTGGTACGTGTCACGCATCCACAGTTCGCCTTCGCCATCGCGGCGAATCTCCGTCGAGCTGATGTGCGATTGCTTCACGATGCGGCGTGTTTGCGTCTTCCGGCCGTCGAGGATCGCGCGGACCATCACGCCGCTGAAGAGGATTGGGCGCTCTCTCATGCCTTACCCCTTGCCAGACTGGCGCTTGTCTCCTTGGCGGCCGGCAGCATCGGAAGAGGCATCCAATGTGTGACCGCCGGCCCGAGGTGTTCGATGAACTCGGAGTGTTCGTCCTGCCAGCGCTCCGAGTCATCGAGTTCGGCGCCGGACGCGAATTTGGCGACACCGGTCCACTTGCCATTGTGAGCAAGAACGAACGTCTCGAAAGGCGGGAGGTGTTCGAAGACGCTGATCCAAGGCCGCGCGAGCGGCAACAACGCCCGTACGCGCTTAACTTCGTCAGCGAGCACGATCTGGAAGCGTAGTCCTTCGTTTATGTCAAGGCCGTACGGCCCGTAGCTCTCGACAACGGCGAGCACCTCGTTGACGTGTTCTGGGACATCGCTGTGTTGCACGGACGTGCATGTGATCGTACGTCGTGCACCTACATAGCGCGCGTGGGACGCTGCAATAAATCGAATCTCTTCGTCGGATAGCGGGCAGACATGGGCCGCCGCGAATCGATCGAGCTCGTTGAGGTACATACGCAAGTGAGGCGGAATGCTGTGCCCGCCGTACAGCAGTTCTTCCATTTGTGTGCGGACGGCGAAGTCTTGGGGTTCATGCGTAGTGCTCATTGACGGGCCTCCGTTGTGCCAGTTGTACTGCCGCTCGGGCGGCCGTTGAGCCAGGCGACGCGGTTGGCGGCATCTTCGCGCTTTGCGTGGTCAGACTCGGGGTGCCAGCGGCCGGTCGGGTCGTAATGACCGACTGTCCAAACCCACGGTTCGATCTGTTCGTAGACGTACATGGCGCCTCCTGTCACCGTCCGCTGATTGGCAACATGCCGGCATCCTGCAGCGCGAGAATGTCCGCATCGATGGCGGCGTCGAGCGCATTTTTCGACTGGTACTCAACGCCGTTGAAGTAGATCTCCGTATCGATGCGCGAAAGCAAGTGCTGGTAACGCTCGGCGTCGGTGATCGCGTGGGTAGCTATAGTTGCGGCCAATGCTGCCGGCTCGGGTGTTGTTGCAGACTTTGCGGCGGCTGGTGCGGACGGAAACGGCCACGGTTCGACGGGCGAACGCGGAGGCTGCGAATCATTGAGTACAGACGGCAGCCGCGACTGTGCTTGGGGACTCGCGGACTTCTTTGCGGCCGGCGCTTTGCCGCTCTTTGCCGCGGCGGTCTTGACCGCTTTGGGCGTCACCCGTTTGCCGGCTGCTTTGGCGTCAGCGGAAGCCTTGGCGATCACTTCGGACGCTGAGCTTCCGTAGTGATCGAGCGCCTCGAGCGCGGCATTGGCGGACAATTCGTTAGCGATGACGCGGTCAAGAATCGACTTAGGAGCGGCCAATAGCCTTAGCAATTTGCCCACGTACTGGGGCGTGTAATCGACTCGCGTGCCGATGTCTTTTTCCGACATTCCATAGCCGGCCATGCGTTTGCAGACGATGGCCGTCTCGTATGGCGTGAGGCTCGCGTCTTCGTTCTCATTGATGAGTGCGGCCTGCAGGTCGGCCATATTCGTGCCGGGAGGCGTGGGAACTGCGTAGACAAAGGCCATCTCGGCGCCTTCGCTGATGGCAATATCAAAAGCCTCCAGTCGGCGGTGGCCGTCTATGAGATAGAGGATGCAGTCGTCGCCTTCGAGGACTGGGTGCAAGAGAACGGGCTTGTCTTTGCGAAAGCCGTCGCGAAGCATTGAGTCCGCATATCTGCGAACCTTGGCCCGGTACTGGGGCGTGCGAACGCGGACATTGAATTCGGGAAGAATGCGGATATTTGCCCGAGGCACCTTCCAAAGATCGTCAGATTTCGCACCAGCGGCCGCCATCGCCTTTTTCACGTTGGCGGCAGTGAGCTCGAGGTCGAACTCGTGAGGGATTGATTTCTTGCTCATGGGTTTAAACCTAGTTTTGTTGGCGGGGCGGCGGGGTTACTCGGCGCAGCGGCGGCGCGTCGACGGGCCGCAGTAGTTTCCGCGGCGCTTCGGGGCGGGGCGCCGCGACTGCGGGCACTTGCTGGCCTGCGCCGCCTGAATGGCGCTTTTGACGTCATGAGCAGAAGGGACGGAGATCGTCTCGAGCACAACTTGACGATTCCAGCGCAGCTGATGGAGCGTGTACTGGGTGTCGTCAAGGCGACGGCGCTGCACGGTATGGCCGCCAATGCTCAGCGGGGAATTTTCTCGTTCTAGCATATGCACTCCTAAGCAGTTGACTCGTCGGCATCATTGGCGCCGGCGCGTTTCAGGTCCGTCGTGACGGGCCTTCTTGTGGCTGCAAGTCGTACTCTCGTGACAGCTTCGATAACGCGCCTCATGGCGGGCGCTTTCATTCCGTGGTCAAAATCGCCGGCGCATTGACACCAGGCCCACGTGGCGCGCAGCTCGGAATCGGGCAGCGGAGGAAACTCGAATGGTGCTACATGGCCCGACCAGCGTTTGCCCGCAACGGGGCGGTAGGTTTCTTGGCGATGTGTCATTGCCGCCTCGCGTTGGTCAGGTCTGCGGGCGCCGGGCGGCCTGTTCGTGAGTCGTTGCCGAGCCGCATGCGTCCTCGAGCGCTCCAAGGGCCGAGACCGCCATAACGGCGAAGGCAGCGATCAGGCAGATCAGCCAGAGCGGCATAGGCTTGGGTGTGCTCGGCGTCGTCATCGCTTGCCCCCGGGGCGACGGGCGTCTGTGTAGCCGGACAGGTAGGCGAAGGAGCAGGACTGCGGCTCCGGCAGGTGGCGGTCCTGCCAGCCGCGCCCGTATTCACTGATCAGTACGGCTTCATCGCGTGCGAGGCGCGGTCGCTTGGCAGGGTTCGTCCACCGGACGGTCATGGCAGCGAGCGTCATGATTGGCGCTCCTGCTGGACGCTGATTTCCTCGACGGGTTCGCTCGCCCCACGAATCAACGCGGTAAGCAGCCAGGCAGCGAGCATGGTCAGAGCGAGCCAGGCGCCGAGGATCTTCACGGCGATCATGGCCGGCCTCCTGCTCTCGCAATAGCGGCCGCCCGCTCGTGGGCTCGCGTGGCGCCTTCGCCGGATACCCCGTCGCGGTCATTCAGTCGGCCCCAATCACACTTCTGGCCTGTGGTCATCAGGCCGAGCCCGTTGCGGATGATCTTATGGGCGAATTCGAGCTCCGCGAGAAGGCTCTCGACCGTCGAGGCGGCGTGCGGGACCTCGATTTTCAGGCCCGCTTCGAAGTCGCTTCGAAACTCGGTTTCGTTGAGTCCGTTCGCTTCACAGTGGGCGGCGGCGAGGAGGTCAAACGTCTCCGTGGCCGAGCTTAGGTAGAACGCAAGGCGTGCGTCGCTTTGGATGCGTTGCAGCACTGCTGCTACGGCGACGGGGGCTTTCAGCGTCGAACATTTCGGAGTAGTCGGGGCGCTTTGGGTATCGAACGCGCCGTTGGCGGAAGTGGCCATCGTTTCGGTCCATCACAGAGTTGCGATGGACCGAAGAATAAAGCAATGCTTTAAATGTAGCAAGCATTGCTTTTGTGATGTAAAGCAAGCTCACACGCTTTGTTGAGTGACTAGCTGCGCGGTCAGAGCTTGGATCAGTTCGGCGAGATCGCTGATGGCACGGGCGGTGACGCGAGAATATAACCCGCTGACCCGGACCAGAGCTGACCCGTCAGCCTGGATTTCCAGTGTAATTCGGCCGCGCATTGACGACGCATTCGTGTATCGGCGGGGTTTTGGTTTTTTGAATTTAACGACGTTCATGTCCGCCTCCAACGGGCGGCCCTGGCCTCATCGCGACGCATCTTGCCTCTCCAAAAAATGGGGGAGGACCACATTGGCTGTGATAATTGCTTTAATGACGCGCTGTAAAGAAGTGGAAAGCAGAGATTTGTTCTTAATCAAACAAAAGTCAAGAGTTTGATGTATTTATAATACATTTATATCCGTTTAACGAAATCAATCGCGAGATCGTTTCATTATCTTAATCTCCAGTTCGAGAATAATAATTATTTACTCCCGTATGGACTCTCTTGATGGATGTCAGAAAACAATCGCGTAAAAGAAAGTGATTCAATAGAGTCGTGTAGTAATAGCTCGTTGCTCTAATCCATCAACGAAAGAGGAGATGAGTGTGGTGTATTGCAGAGGCTGCGGTAGGGAGATTCACGAGAGCGCACTTGCTTGTCCCCAGTGCGGAGCGCCCCAAATCCCACAGAAGAAGACCCGAGACGTTTCGGCATTGTGGACGTTCGTGTTCGGATTCTTTTACTTTCTGGCTAAAGGGTGGATAAAGTCAGCGGTTGTTGCGCTTATACTTGCCGCCTGCACATTTGGAGTAACCTGGCTGGTCATTCCGTTTTTTGCACAGAGATTCGTGGATGCTGTTGAAGGCGATTGATTAAATATTCATGTGAAAAGCCCCGCTAAAGTGCGGGGCTTTTTGCTACGCCTTGCGTCGTTCGCTCGCTTTGGGCGCAAAAGCTGAGCCGACAGTATAAACGTCAGATTTGCCGCGGTCGGGCGTTTTTCTTTTTGCCGCTCCGAGCAAGATCTCGAGGCCATGCGCGATTTCTTCGATTTCCTTTTCACTGTGACCGCTGACCGCACGCAAGAGGCGAGCAGCTGCCGGGCTCACCTCAGTCGCCTCTGCGGAGCCACCCAGCCACCAGCTAACCGGATATCCGGTCAAGTCGGCGAGCTTGAGCAGTTGTGACTTGGCGATCCGACCGGTCCTTTTCCAACCGTTCACAGCTTGCCGTGTTACCTCGCACGCCGACGCAACCTCGGCGTCAGAGATGTTCTTATCCTCCAACACCCATGCGAGGCGCTCTCCCAAGTGCGCGAAAGTTTGATCTGAAGTCATGATCTCATTAAAGCATTGCTTTACTCGCGTGAGCAATGCTTGCTTTTCGCAAAGCATTGCTTTATAACGTGGGCCTATGAACCGTGCCCAATTTCAACTTCACCAGATTGCGATCCTGGATCTCGCTATCCGCGAGTGCTTCCAAGGAAGTGCCGCAAATTTCGCACGTGCGGTTGGCGTCTCTCCGCAGATGGTCACCCAGTGGCGTACGCGGAACGAGAAGCGGTGGCGGCCAATCAGTGCGGACCGCTGCTTCGACGTTGAAGTGGCGTGCGGCGGTCGCGTGACTCGGCAGATGTTCCGCCCCCTAGATTGGCATCGCAAATGGCCAGACCTGGTCAGGGCGACAGTCGAAAGCGAATTCTCTGCATTATCTCAAAAGGAGCTGACGTGAAACAAAGTCTGTCATCCAAGGATAGTCGGTCGGCGCCGCCGCCTGCCCAACGACCAGAGGTATGGCACGCGGTTAGTAACTGGCGGGGCATCGCACGCTGTAAGGACCCCGACGAGTGGCTCATCAGTCTGGACGGAGCCGACAACGTTGTTCGTCTCCGCATCCCCGTTAGCGCCGCCCGTGACCTCGCAGCCGCTATCAACGGTTATTGGAATTCGCTAGCGAACGATTCCCGGTGTCCAGTCAGCGAGATCGCCGGGGATTCCGAGCCTCGAGGGATCGACGTCGAGAAGTGGCACGGAGCCGACGAATAAATCGTCCGCGGCCGATCGGGCCGAGGGGTACGAACCGAGGTTTTCGCGGCCAAAGAAAATCTCCCAACGGCCGTCTCGCCTGAGTTCAATGCTGATGGTTCCGCGGTTCGTGCAGTAGCTGTATTTCGTGATGTACATGGTGTGGCCTCTGTTGTTCGAGGATCAATGGGCGAGGTCCTTTCGCATCTTGTCCACCTGGTCAGCGGCCTTGATCAGCTGGTGAGCGAATTCCCTCGTTCGGTCAGGATTGAGCGCGAAGTAGGGCGTATCGAACGTGTCTTGGTTGCCTTGGCCATCGGGCACCTGGTAGGCAAAGCGGATTGCCACGGCGTGATCGGCTTCAACTCCGCCAAGGTGCCAGGCCGAAACCGCGAAAAGCGAAAGGTCTTCTTCGCTTGCGAAGCCGTACATATCGTGTGAGGGAGGGTGGTTCACGTGTTCTCCTGTGGTTTGTAGGATTGAGTGAATTTATTCGTAGGACTAAGCATGCCGTGTCGGGTTATGGCGCGCCACCCTGGATTCTTTCACAGGCGTTGGACTCCTTCTCTCTAAATGAGGTGAGCTTTTGACTGCAGTATCGGCGACGGTCGCTGAAAGGTCACGCAAGGCACAGAGCCTCGCCTTGCAGCGCATTTCAGCAACCGGACAAAACACCATCGCGGATGAAATCGGCCTTTCAGCGGCCACGGTTTCGAGGTGGGTGGGCGAAGACCTCGAGCGCGCGTGCCAGGTGCTGAGTGCAGCCGGTCTGAAGCTGGTCCCCGCCGAGATGCAATGTTTCCCGCCCCGCAAGGTGGCGATATTGATGGAACTGGCCCGTGACCATCTCAACCAGCTTGAGACGGTTGAACAGCTTCAATGGGAGTAGCTATGCGTAGGAGATCTTTTCATGCAACTGCGGTCTATACGTTGCCATCGGGGCGCCACGCCCGTTTCGTGATGCAGCGTCGTGTCGCTGGTGACTTTGGCGGCATCGAACTGGATTTCTGCTACCTCGACACCGCGGACACAGTGTCACTCTCGGCGGCCGGCGCGCGATCGGTCAAGCCGTTCGCCTTTATTGCGGCTGTGGACGGCGCAGCAGATGTTCTGGAGCGCGGGAGCGCGGCAGGGTGAGCCATGCGATTTACGCCTGGTATGGCCTGCTGCAACGTGTACCGCGAGCAGGCCGGCTTGTGTTGCGACTACGGGCAGCAACTCGCGTGCGCAATGGGCGAACTTGCCCGACTGGCCGAGACCGCGCCGTCTTCGGTGCCCGCCTTTCTGCGTGCTGCCCTGGAGGCATTTACCGACGAGCCTGGGTGGTTGGCCTCGGCCGCCCGGCGCACATCCGTCATGCCTTCATTTGTCGAGTGCGCGGCCCGACATTGCGCGGGGCTCCCCTCGAAAACGGACCGCCGAGAGTTCCGTGACCGGATAGCCGGCTATCTGAGCGCGGACGAACTCCGCGAATTCACTGACGCGCACGCGGCCGAATGGTCGCGGCTGCGTGGTCTTTCTCCACCAGGCTGAAATCGAGTTTCCGCGTACTGAATCCCGGTGCGTGGGGCATCTCGTGTCCGGCCGTTTCTCCCAATCCACGCAATGGCTACACTCGAACAAATCGTCCAGCAGCTACAGGCTGCGGGTCACCCGCGTCTGCCGGATGGCCACCCGATAGCAGACGGAAAGCCGCACCGCTACGGGCCAAAGAAGAAACACTGGTATTCGCTCCACGAGGTCGTGCGCGCTGGCCGCGTCATCGGTTACAGAGGGGCGTTTGGTTTCTGGTCCGGCGACGATAATGGCGCATCGCCTTTTGAATGGAGCGGCGACGCATTGTCGGCCGAGGATCTTGCGGCGACGCGCGCACGGCAGGAAGCCGTCGAGCGCGAGGAAGAGCGAAAACGGGCCGAGGCGGCCCGGCTTGCCTCCAATCGCGCTCGCACGCAATGGCAGGAGGCGCGTGACGAAGGATCGTCCGCGTACCTGGAGAAAAAGAAAATTACGCCGGAGGGCGTGCGGTTCGATGACGAGGGGCAGGTGCTGGTGCCGATGTTCCAGTACGCGGACGGCTTCCGGCTCGCCGGGCTGCAGAAGATCACGCCGAACGGCGCCAAGCGATTCAACAGGGGCATGGAAAAACGTGGGGCGGCGTTCGTTCTTGGCGACATTGGGGATGACACACAGATAGCGATGATCGCCGAGGGCTATGCGACGGGGCGCTCGATCCGTATGGCGACGGACGAGGCTGTCCCGCTCGCGGTGTGCTTTGACGCGGGCGGTATCTTTCCCGTCGCCCGCTACCTTCGCGACGCTTACCCGAACCTGCGCCTTCTCATTTGCGCCGATGACGACTGGACGCTCGAGCAGCGCGTGCGTGACCACCTCGCCGAAGAGTACGGCTACGCCGGCGATATTGAAGTCGGAGGGCCGGCGGCCAGAATCGAATGCCGGCAGACCGCGTATACGGTTCAGGTGCAGCGGGTCGCGGATGAATACGGGCTCGAGCACCTCGAGCTCGTCATTGGCAACGATGCCGGGCCGGAGCGCCGGCGTCGCTTCGAGAATACGGGCCTCAAGCGTGCGTATGAGGCGTTAGCCGCGGTCGGCAACGCCGGGGTCACATGGCCGCACTTCACGGCCCGAGGCGAGCGCAAGCTGACGGACTTCAACGACCTGCATTGCGAGGAAGGGCTCGATATCGTCAAGGCGCAGCTCGAGGCCGCATTGTTGCGTGCGTTATCGGGTGATTCGGTCGACGCGCATGCTGGGGAGCACGCGGACAAGGTGGCGCCTGACCCGTTGTATGAGCAGGCCGCCGCAATCGTGTGCGAATCGGGCCGGGCGTCGATATCGCTTGTTCAACGCCATCTGCGTATCGGATATAACCGGGCCGCGATCCTGCTCGAGGCGATGGAGTCCGCTGGCATGGTTTCGCCGGCATCGAGTTCTGGCGTAAGACGCGTGATCGGCCCGCAGGGGCCGGCGGTGACTTCGGCTGACGCTGCGATAGGGGAGTCGCGCGAAAGCCCGGCCAACGGCTCCTATACGTGGCAGATGGGCCTTCGCAGGACAGACAAGGGCGCCGTGAAGCCCGATCTCGACAATGTCATCGACATCCTGCTGAATGACGAGGCTTGGGCGGGCGTGCTCGCCTACGAGCAGTTTTCGCAACGGACCATGAAGCTCAGGCCGCCGCCGGGAGAGGCCGGTACAACCGGCGAATGGACCGACGACGACGATGTGCAGCTCACGTATTGGCTCGGCAAGACGTGGTCGATTACACCTCGTCGCGAGATTGTGGTCGATGCCGTGTCGGCCGTCGCGCGGCGCCATGCTTACCACGTGGTGCGAGACTATCTCGGCTCGCTTGAGCATGATGGCGTGTCACGGCTGGAGACGTGGCTGGTCGACTACCTGGGTGTGGAAGACTCGGAGTATGTGCGGCTGGCCGGCCAGAAATGGCTGATTGGTGCGGTAGCGCGCGTGATGCGTCCGGGTTGCAAGATGGACAATGTGCTGATCCTCGAGGGCGCCCAGGGCGCCGGCAAGTCGCGCACGATTGCCACGCTTTTCGGCCAGCAATGGACCACAGACGCAAACCTGTCCCTGTCCGACGCGAACACGCCGATTGTGATGCGCGGCAAGTGGGCGATTGAACTCGCCGAGCTCGATTCACTCAGTAAGGCAGGCACGGCCGAGGCCAAGCGGTGGATCACGACCGCCGTTGATACGTTCCGGCCGCCGTATGGGCGTCGCGCGATCGATGTGCCACGACAGTGCGTGGTCGTCGGCACGGTGAATTTCGATACCTACCTCAAGGACGAGTCAGGCAACCGGCGGTTCTGGCCGGTCAAGGTGGCCGGCACCATCGATCTCGCGCGGCTGAAGGCGGACCGTGACCAGATCTGGGCAGAGGCGTATCTCGCGTTCTGTGAATGGGAACGGGCCAATGAAGAAGCCGGCGGCGAGATGCCGTCACCGTGGCAGGTGACGCGCGATGAGGCGCCGCTGTTCGAAGTGGAGCAGGCAGCGCGTTATGAGGGCGATGTGATGGAGTCGCTGATTGCCGACTTCATTCAGCATCGCGGCAGGGTGACGGTCGAGGAGATCCTGTTTGACTGCCTCAAGCTCGAGATATCTAAGGCCACCAAGAACGAACAGCGCCGTGTTGGGAGCGCAATGAAAGCGCTGGACTGGGTGCGCAAGCGTGAAACGACGGGGGCGCGACGCTGGTACTATGTGCCCCCCGAACCGGCGCTGAAGCCCGTAGTGGTTCCTCCTTCCTCATTGCGCCGGTCCGCGGAGGATGATGATGCGCCGCTCTGAATACACACGGCGCGCCACGCGCCACGATTCGGAAAACTGTTGGCGCGCGCAAGCGTTGAAACTGGCGCGCCACTTGTGCCTTTTCAGCGCGCCGCGCCTCTTCCGTCCGCCGTCCCGCTGTCCCTTGGCCGCTCCGCATTCCTGTGCGCCGGCGCGCGACATGCGCGACGTGAGGGCGCATGTCGCGCATGTCGCGCGGACCTGCTCACATTTTCTGTTTTCAAAGGACAGTGGGACAAGAGGACGGAATGTGTCCCGAACCCGCAAGCCAGCCGAGGGGAGGGCATATGACGCTCGATGAACGACTCGATAACTGGGCGAAAGCGCAACGGTATGCGGACGGGTGCGGCGGTGGTCGTGCCGCGAGTGTCTATTTCGCGGGCGGTGGCGGTGCGGTGATATCAAGCGACATTGACCTGGCGGACGCGCGGCGCGTTGAGCTCGCTTGGCGCAAGTTGATGCCGTTCGCGAAAGCGCTGCTCAAACTGCACTACATGGAACGCCAGCCCAGCATGGTGATATGCCGAAAACTCGGCATCAGGGCTCGGCCGCCGGGAGCGTACGACCAGGCGCTTTGTCAGGCCAAGCGGGAGATCGGAGGCATGCTTGAATCAGAGGCCCGCGCAGGCATGCTTGCAAATTCCGACCATACGGACTAGACTGCGCGCAAAATCTGATCCGCCTTCGTGGCGTGCGAGTTCGGGCTGTCCCCGGACCTTCGCACGCCCAGGCAAATGTGAAAGCCTCGTCGCGCAAGCGTCGGGGCTTTTGTGTTTCTGCGGTTACGCGTGGTGGCGAGCATGGGCGGTTTCGAGCTGAAGGCGAACATCGAGGATGCGCTCGGCTTCAGTGCGAAGCTCTTCTACAACCAGATCCCTTATGCGACCGCACGCGCACTGACGGCCACGGCCAAAGCCGCGCAGGAGGCGGTGCAGGCTGAGATGAAAACTCAGTTTGACCGCCCGACGCCGTACACGCTGAACAGCGTCTACACAAAGCCGGCGACGAAAGCGGACCTGATGGCGCGGGTCTGGATCAAGGACGATACCTACAAGGGTACGCCCGCGTCGAAGTATCTCGGCCCGGAAATCTACGGCGGTGACCGGAGCCTGAAGCGATTCGAGCGGGCGCTGCAAGCACGTGGTCTGTTGCCGGCCGGAATGGTGGCCGTGCCGGGTGGCGCCGCCGAGCTCGACCAGTACGGCAACGTCTCGCGCGGTCTGATTGTCGAGGTGCTGTCCTATCTCGCCGCGTTTGGCGAGCAGGGCTACAAGGCCAACATGTCCGGGCGCAAGCGCGAACGCCTGCAGCGCGGAACGAAAACGTCACGCGGTTACAACTACTTCGTCCTGCTCCAGCGTGAGGGCAAACTGCCGCCCGGCATCTACAAGCGGCTCGCTTATGGGGCTGATCCGCGTGTCGCGCATCTGGCCTATGGCGCCGCGAAACCTGTTTTCGTTTTCGTGAAGGCACCGAAGTACAAGCCGCGTTTGCCGTTCTTCGAGGTGGCGCAGCGGGTCGGTGAGGCGCGTTACGAGGAAGAGTTCGTGAAGGCATTCGAGGCGGCGGTCTCAACCGCGCGATGAGATACACCAGCGAGCGAGTGGGCGGTCGGTCCCGGCGGGCAGCGGAGGTTGCGCATCAGACCCGCCGGGGATGCCAGGCGGCGACGGGTCCTTACTCGCGATCGAAAAATGAGGGTAATTCGAACCTCGTTTTGAACGTGATTTTCGGAAATTTTCAGGGTAGCCAGTGGGGGTAGCCAGGTAGCCAATCCGGTAGCCAGTGGTAGCCGCCCGGGTCAGGAGCGCACGATATGCCGGAGGTCAGCCAGCGGGAGTTCGCGCGCATGATGGGCGTGACGCATCGCGCCGTGCAAAAAGCGATCGCGGCAAAGCGGATCTCGGTCACGGCATCCGGGAAGGTCAACCCGGAAACAGCGCGGATGGAGTGGCAACGCAACACTGATGAGGGCCGCAAGTCTTTCGAGGATCTGTCGAGGCAAGCGCAGCACGCGGTGCAGGTTGGGTCTCAGGGTTCGAACGCGGCAAGGAGTGCCGTTGAGGCGATGCCGGCGCTGCTTGACGAGCGTGACGCGGAGACGGATGTAGGCGACGCCGACGAGGCGTTGCCGGCTGCGTCGGGAAGCGATCCGCTGATGCAGCAGTATCGGGCGGCACGCGCTGCCCGTGAGCAAACGCGGCATGCACGCGAGCAGCTCGAGCTCGAGCAGCTGCGCGGCAACCTGATCGACGTGGAAGTAGCGCAGCGCCTCGCGTTCACGGCCTTGCGGACCGTACGCGACGCGGTGATGAACGTTGCAGTGCGCGTGAAGGACGAACTGGCGGCGGAGACAGACGAAGGTCGAATTCAGCGGCGTCTTGAGGACGAGCTGGCCGCAGCGTTGAATGCGATCGACAGCAAACGCATCCTGCGGGAAATCGAGGCGGACGAATCTGATGGGAGCGATTGACCGGTTCGTCCAGACGCTGGTAGAGGCCGTTCGCCCGGACGAGCGCATCGGCATCGCCGAGTGGGCCGAGCGCTTTCGCGTCCTGCCGGAGGGTAGCCCCGAGCCGGGTAAATGGCGCAACGAGCGCACGCCGTACCTTGTGGGCATCATGGACGCCCTGTCGGGCATGCCTAGCGCCGTAACGCGTCATTCGCATGATGACACGCGGCTCTTCGACAACGCCTGGGTGCGCGTTGTCGGCATGCAGAAAGGTCACCAGCTCGGCGGATCGGCGCTCGGCGAGAACTTCATCGGCAAGTCGATTACCAGCGCAGCAGGGAACATTCTCGCAGTGTTCGCGACGAACGATGACGGCGAAAAGTGGGAGCTCGACCGGTTTGAACCGATGCGCCTCTCGACGCCAGAACTACGCCGCCGCGTTCGCGACTCGGGCAAGAAGGGAAGCGACAACACCAAGCGGCGCAAACGGTTTCCGGGCGGCATGCTGAATATCGTTTCGGCTACGCGTGCTGGGCGGCTGAAGTCCACGACCGTGCGCTACGTGCTGCTCGAGGAGATCGATGAGTACGAGCTGAACGTTGACGGCCAGGGCAACCCGATCGATTTGGCGGAAAACCGCACGAGCAACTACGGGCGGCGGGCGAAGATTTTTGCGAACAGTACGCCCACGATTGAGGGGCGATCGCAGATCGCAAAACTCTACGCGCGGGGTGACCAGCGGCGCTATTTCGCGCGGTGCCCGGAGTGCAGTCATCCGCAGTTCTTCGAATGGAAGAACATGAAGTGGCAGGACGGTGAGCCAGACACAGTGCGTTACTACTGCTCCGACTGCGGTGCTGGAAGCCCGGAACACGCGTGGAAAACGCGCGGCTATGAAGGCGCGTACTGGATGCCGACCGCGACGGGCGACGGCAAGACGGCGAGCTTTCACCTCTCGGCCCTCTATGCGCCGATCGGCTGGCGCCCCTGGGCTGAATTGGTCCGGGACTGGGTGGTCGCGCAACAGGATGTCGAGAAGCTGATCGCCTTCGTGAACAACGCGCTGGCCGAGTGCTGGCGAGACAAGACGGCGGAGCTCAAGTGGGAGGTGGTCAAGCGCCGCGCGGAGCCCTATGCACTTCGCACGGTGCCGCGCGGTGTGCTGGCCATCACAGCCGCAGTCGACACGCATCCGGACCGTCTGGAAGTCGTGGTTGACGGCTGGGGCCGCCATCTCACTAACTGGACGATCGACCATATCGTGATACGCGGGGATCCGGCCACGCCGGCGCCGTGGGCGGCGCTGGACAAGGTCCGCGAGACGGCGTTCAGCAATGCGTTCGGCGTGCCGATGCGTATCGAACTGATGGGCATCGATACGGGCGGCAACCGCACGCAGGACGTGTACGACTATTGCCGGACGCGCAAGCATCAAGGCGTGTTTGCACTGAAAGGCGCGAAGGACCGGCACAAGCCGGTCATCGGTCGGCCGACGCTGCAGGACGTGACGCGCAAGGGTGCCACATTGAAGAACGGGGTCCAACTCTGGCCGGTCGGGACCGACACGGCCAAGGCGCGTATCTACGCTGCGCTCTTGGGCGATGAGGAAGCCGAACCAGCCGATCGGCGGATGCGCTTTAGTGTGGCGCTCGATGACGAGTTCTACAAGCAGCTCTTGGCCGAGGCGTACAACGCGGCGAAGGACCGGTGGGAAAACGTACGGCCGCGCAATGAGGTTCTGGACTGCAAGGTCTACAACTTGGCGTGTGCGTACCATCCGCGGCTGCGTTTGCATCTCATGACGGAGGCGGAATGGATCGAACGTGAGGCCGTCTTTGAGCCGCGCGTGAAGGACCTATTTCACGGTCCCACGGAGGTGCCTGATGAGGGCGCTGAGGCGAACGCGGAAGCGTCCGTTGAGATGGAAGCGGAAGCGACATCGCAAGAGACAGCCGGCGCGGACAGTGAAGCGGCAGACTATTCCCAATCGCGCGGCCGCTCCTCGTGGGTCGGTGCGCGTTCAAACTGGATCAACAGGCGGTGACATGGCATTCACTCAGCAGGATCTCGACAACATCGATCGCGCGATCGCCACTGGCGAGCTCGAGGTGCGCTACGACGGCAAGGAAGTGAAGTTCCGCAGCATTGACGACCTCAAGAAGGCCCGCGATCTCGTTGCTGCGGAACTGGCAGCGCAGTCTGGCAAGCCGCGGCAGCGCTCATCGATGGCCATCACGAACATGAACTTCTGATATGCGTGAGTCGCTACTCGACAGGGCGATAAGCTGGGTAAGCCCCGCGGCCGGCATTCGCCGCATGCGTGCGCGCGTTGCACTCGATTCAGCACGGTCAGTGCTGAAATCGGAGCGCGGCTACGATGGCGCGGGCAAGGACGTGCGCGGTCTGAACTGGCGCACGCCAAGCACCAGTGGCAATGCCGAGCTTGTGCCGGCGCTTTCGGTCCTGCGTAACCGGTCGCGCGATCTCGTGCGCAACAATCCGTTCATCAAGCATGCCCTGCGTGTCTGGGCCGCGAACATGATCGGTACAGGCATTGTCGCGAAGTTCGCGAAGCCGCGTGTGCAGGCGCTATGGAATGAATGGATTGCGGTTTGCGATGCGGACGGGCTGCTCACCTTTGGCGGGCTTCAGTTGATGGTCGCGCGCGCGCTCCGGGAATCGGGCGAGTGCCTGGTTCGTTTTCGCATCCGGCTCGACACGGACGGCCTGGACGTTCCGTTGCAACTGCAGGTGCTCGAGTCGGACTACCTCGATACCTCGCGCACCGGCATGATTGAGGGCGGCTTCTGTGTGGCCGGCGTGCAGTTCGATCGTATCGGCCGAAGGGTCGGCTACTGGCTTTTCGACCAGCACCCGGGCGACATCGTGCAGATCGCCTCGAACGTGCAGAGCCGCCTGGTTCCGGCAAACGAGGTTCTCCACGTCTTTGATCCGACTGACCGGCCCAACACCGTGCGCGGTTTGCCCGAGTTCGCCGTGGCGATCTGGGCGGCGCGAGACTCGGATGAATATCGCGAAGCGCAGCGCGTACGCAAGAAGATTGAGGCGTGCTTTGCGGCGTTCGTCGTGAGTGACAGTGATATGGGCCAGCCAACTGGCCGGCGGGTACCCGGTGAGCGTACGGGGCCGACGCCGGCGCCTGTGGAGGAGATCGTGCCCGGAATGATTTCGCATCTCAACCCGGATGAGGATATCCGCTTCACGACACCGTCGCCGGTCTCCGACTATGAGCAATTCATGCGGGTCGAACACCGTGGCATCGCTGCCGGTTCCGACGTGACGTATGAGCAGATGACCGGTGACTTCAGCCAGGTGAATTTCACCAGCGGCCGCATGGGGAAAATCGAGTTCAAGCGCATCCTTGAGCAGCAGCAGTGGCTCATCTTCATTCCGCGGTTTTGCGATGCAGTCGCGAACCGGTTCGTGGAAGTGGCCTATCTGGCGGGCAAGACCCAGAAGGCGTCATGCCCGCGCGACTGGACGGCGCCGCGCATCGAGATGACTGATCCGCAGCGCGAGACTGCAGCGCTTGCCATGCAGGTCGACGAACGGTTCATCAGCCGGCAGGAGGCACAACGCCAGATGGGGCAGGACCCGGCGACGATGGATCGGGAGATTGCGGAGGACCCCTACAGGAATTCGACGCCTGCCTCGCCATCGGCGGTTGACGCCGGCGAGGGCGACAGTCCGATGCCTGACGACAGCAAGCCCGGTACGCCGGCACCGAAACAGGACTGAAGGCCCGCAAATCGCGGGCCTTTTTAATTGGAGGTTTGAATGGCGAAACCGACTTTCCAGCGGCAAGGGGTTCAACCGTCAATGGAAGCGGCACTGCCGCTCTCACGTCGCGACATGCCGATCGTTTCAGTGGATACCGCCACGCGGACGGTCGACTGCACATGGACAGCCGGTGCACAAGTGTTGCGATACGACTGGTACCGCGATCGGCCCTACCTGGAAGAGCTGAGCACAGACCCGGAGCACGTGAACATGCAACGCCTCCAATCGGGCAACGCCCCGGTGTTGAATGCACACAACGCATGGGACGTAACGGATGTCATTGGCGTCGTGGAATCCGCGTCCATGACCGGCAACGGAGCTGGAACCGCACGGCTCAGATATTCGAACCGCGACGATGTCACGCCCATTTGGCAAGACATCGAGGACAGGATTCTACGTAACGTTTCCTTTGGTGCCCGCATCAACCAGCTGGAAATGATTCCTCCTGGTGCCGAGGGCAATGAACTGTGGATCTATCGCGCAACGAACTGGGAGCCTTACGAAATCTCTCCCGTTCCGGTCGGTGCAGATCCAGACGCAACGATGCGCGGCGGGGGCGGCCCGAGCGCGGACTCGCCTCGTCTTTTCCCATGCGTATTTACCGAACGATCCATCAACAACGGGGTGCAAACCTCATCGACACAGAGGGCCAACGTCATGGCGACAACCGAAGGGCAGGTACAACCGACTCAGGAAGCCACAGCGGCGCCGGTGCAACAGCCCGGGGCGAGCGGCGCAGGACCGGATGACGGAGCAACGCAACGCGCGGAGGGCGCGCGACTCGAACGCCAGCGCATCGCTGACATTCAGGGCGCTGTGCGTGCGGCGCGTCTCACCGACTCCGAAAACCTGATTCGTGGATTTATTGACGCGGGGACTTCGGCTGATACGGTTCGTGCGGAAGTGCTGCGGCGGCTTGCGGAGCAGGGCGATGCTCAGCAGGTACAGGGGCAGCGTGTCGACGCGAGCGTGGTCGACAACTCAACGCAGCGCCGCGAGGCGATGGTCAACGCGCTCATGCACCGCGTCAATCCGGCCGTCGAACTTTCCGAGCAAGGTCGGTCGTATCGCGGCATGACGTTGCGCGAACTCTGCCGCGCCTCCCTCGAGGACCACGGCATTGCTACGCGCGGCATGAACGTGCGCGAGATCGCGGGTATTGCGCTGGGTGTGGTGCAGCGTGGCGGCTACCAGACGACCGGCGATTTGCCGCTCGTATTCGGCGCCGTGATTGCGCGCACGATGCGCCAGGCGTACCAGGCCGCACCGAAGAGCTTTACCGCCTGGGCACGGCAAACCACGATCACCGATTTCCGCCCGGTGACGCGCGTGGCGTTCGACGGCGCCGTGAAACTCGAAAAGGTCAACGAGGCGGGCGAGTACAAGTACGGCAGCCTCGTTGACAGCGGCGAGACCTACCAGCTCGGGACGTTCGGCAAGATCGTCGCCTTCACGCGGCAGATGATCATCAACGACGATCTCAGCGCCCTCGAGCGCCTGCCGATGCTGTTCGGCAATGCCGCCGCTGATCTGGAGTCGGACATCGTGTACGGCATCCTCACGTCGAATCCGAAGATGAGCGATGGGCTGCCTGTGTTCGACCCGAAACACAACAACGTCGGGACCGCAGCTGATATCGACGTCGACGCGCTTTCGGCGGGCCGAACGGCGATGCGTACGCAGAAGTCCCCCGGCGGCACGCTTCTGAATCTCTCGCCGTCAACGTTGCTGGTGCCGGCCGCGCTCGAGACGCGCGCGCAACAGATGACCAGCGCCGGCTATACGCCGAACGAGGCCGGCAAACAGAACCCGTTCACCAACACGCTCACGCCGGTGGCCGAGGCGCGGCTCGATGCGTCGAGTCCGAGTACCTGGTACCTGATGGCCAGCGTTGGCCGGATCGATACCGTCGAGTTCGCGTATCTGGATGGCGAGGCCGGCCTCTATACGGAACAGGCCGTGGACTTCGATGTCGACGGGATGAAGGTCAAGGGGCGGCTGGACTTTGCCGCCAAGGCGATCGACTTCCGCGGCATGTACCGCGTGACTGCGAAGTGACCGCGCGTTAGTTCCGACCAGCTACTGGAGATCAGCATGCAGAATTTCGTACAGAAGGGCGACACGCTCACCTTTACCAACAGCAAGGCAGTAGCAAGCGGCCAGCTCGTGCTCATCGGCTCGTTGCCGTGTGTCGCGTGTGCGAACTATCCCGCGGGTATCGAAGGCGAATACCGGACGGAGGGCGTCTACGACGTGACGGCGGTTGCAGCCGATATCGCGTCAGCCGGCGATCGCGCGTACTTCAACGGTACGGCGGTGAGTGCGACTGGTACAACCGCCATCGGCATATTCGTCCTCGACAAGGCCAAGACCGCGACGACCGCGCGCGTACGTCTCGACGGCGTAAGTGTTGCGCCGGCAGCTTGAGGGGGCACGACATGGGCGGCATGGACTATGCCCGTTTCTGGCCCGCGTTCAAGTCGGCGGGCCTGCTTGAGCGTGTGACGCTCGTCGGTGAGCCGCCGCTGGAGTTCGACGGCGGTCTCAACCGGCCGGACCGTGGCATCTTCGACGAACGCGCACAGGCGGGCGAAAACATTCTGGAATACCAGACCGCAGACGTTCCGGGCATGCGCGTGGGTGCGCAGCTCGTCATCGAGCGCGGGCCGAACGCCGGAACCTACAAGGTGACCCGCAAGCCGATGCAGGACCGCGCCGGGTACTTCTCGACGGTTCCACTGGAGCGCTTGCGATGACGTCACCCGTTGACGAAGTGCTCGACGCGTTCGCAGAAGCGGCGGGAAAAGTCCCCGAGCTTGCAGGGCACGTCTGGATCGAGCGCGAAGACGTGGTGACGCGCGAGGAGATGCCGGGCCTGCTGATCCTGCCGGGGGCACTCAATCCGGTGGACCTCGGCGACGACACGACGGTACTGCAGCTCGGCGTGCGCCTGCTGCTCTACGTTGCAGGCGCACGACCGTCCCGCAGTTTCTACCCGCTCTCGGCGGCTGTGCATCGGGAGCTCTGCTGGAGCGAGACGCTTCAGCGGCTCGCAACTGACTTGCCCCAGCCAATCGTTGAGGAGCCGACCTACAACGACTTCGACGGTTTCAGCGGGTGCGCAGAGGTGCGCTATACGCTGCGCCTGCCTGTCGAGCGTGATGACCCTTCACAACCAGCGTAATCGCGCGGCATACGCGCCAGCGCATTCAACAAGGAGGCTGTATGTATTCCAAACCGCATTGGAGCTTCGGCGCCGGCCGGCTTTACTATCGACCGCCCGGCGGTACGCCCATCAAGGTTGCCACCCTGCAGGGCGTCGATATTGATATCAGTGGCAGCCCCAAGGACCTCATCGGTGAAAACCAGTTTCCCGAAGCGACCGTCCGGGCAGGCACAAAAATTACGGGCAAGGTGCAGTCCGGCCGCTTCGATGGCCGCGTGATTTCGAACCTCTTCTTCGGCGCGTCCGAGACGGCAGGAACGATCCAGCAGGGCCTGCTTGTTCCGGTCGAAAACCAGCCGGCGCAGATCGGTGCGGACGGTACGGTGACGCCGCCGCTCGGCTCCGCAACATTCGACACGGACCTCGGCCCGACCGACCCGAAGACCGGCTGGGCATTCAAGCGGGTCGATGAAAACCCGGCAGAGGGCGAATACGTGGTCGACATTGATACGGGCGAGTACACGTTCGATGTGGCCTCGTCCGGCCGGTCCGTACTGCTCAGCTACATCAAGAGCGATGCGTCGCTGGGGGAGACGACGACAATCGCCAATGACCTCATGGGTGAAGCGCCAACGTTTGGCCTGATTTCGTACGACAAGAAAATCCTGATCGAACTGTATTCGTGCCAGTTTTCCAAACTGTCGCTACAGCGAAAGAACGAGGACTTTCTCATCCCGAACATGGAGTTCGGCGCCAGCGCAGATGATGTGCTCGGCGTGGGCCGGATCTCGATGACGACCGCCTGAGCCTGCCTCCCTGTGACTACCAGGCGCTCAACGGGGCGCCCTCTTTTTTTCGACCACGATGAACAAACGAATCCAATTGCCGCCGGACTCCGTGCTGGCCGAGGGCAGCGCGGCGCCTGCGGGCCGCGCGCACACCGTTGAACCTGATTCCATTTTCCGGTTCGCGGACCACCTCCCACGTATCGGGGGCGTGGAAGCCACGATCTGCGGCCAGAAGCTGATGATGCCGGCCCTCCTGATGCACCGCGGCGTCGAGCTCACCGAGGCAACCGAGCGTGCGGGAGCGGGCGAGATGGCCGGCGGCGCATTCCTCAGACTGCGCAACCAGATCATTGAAGAAACGCTACGGCGCAACTACCCGACCCTGCCTGATTCATGGTTCCAGTTGCTTGACGCTGCGGACTATATGGAACTGTTCGAAAAGATTGGCGAGGCGGCCTCGTTGGGAAAAACGAGGGCGGTGAGCCACTGACGCGCGAGTGGCTCGGCGAGGTCGTGCTGATGATCTGCGCGGCGTTTCCCGGCTGGACGATCGAATATGTCGAATCCATTCTGGACGCCCCGCAGTTGAACCGGTTCGTGCGCCACCTCAAGCGTGACCCCGCCACGCATTCGCTGGTCAAGTGGTTCGTGGGATATGAGCCGCCGGAGGATGAGCCAGAGAGCGAGGACGCACGCCTCGAGTCGTTTGTGACCGCCTTTCAGAGTGCAATCCGCTAACGGAAAGATGTGAGCAGCAATGGCCGATCAGCAAATCAAGTTTGACTTCGTTGCGAGTGACGACAAGCTCCTCAGCACGGCCAATTCCGTCACGCAGGCGTTGACGGGTGTAAAGGCGGCTTCGGACAAGGCGTCAGAAGGGCTCAGGCAGACGACGAAGGACGCTGAGAATGCTTCAGCGGTCTGGGGCAAGCAGAAGACCGAGATCGAGCAGCTGTACACGACGATGGGCCGCACGCCGTCAGGTGAGGTCTCCAAGCAGCTCGATACGCTCGAAAAGAAGTTTCTGGAGTTGGGCGAAGCGGCCGCAAAGGGAAACAAACTCGCGGCGGACAGTATGCGGTCTTTACTGTCCGAGGCGAAACGTGTTTCGTCGGCCGACGCGTTGCGGGCCGAGGACAAGCAGGACCCGAAGACCGGCTTCGCCGCCATGCAGGCGATGTTCACGAGCGGCGTGGGTCAGGCCGAGGGCGCCCTCGGCTCGTTGATGGGCGTGGTCAAGCAGGCGACCGGCATCCTCGGCGCGTTCGGCGCCGTGCTCGCCGGTGGCGCGGCTTTCAAGGTATCGGTCCAGTCCACGCTGGCCCTGACCGGCGAAGTGGCGGGCCTCGCGAAAAAGCTCAGCATTACGACCGACGCCGCGTCCGGCCTGAACGTCGCACTCAAGCTGGTCGGTGGTGACGCCGATGCCTACGGCGAAGCGGTGACGCACCTGAACCGGAAGGTGCGGGAGAACGAAGAAGCGCTCAACAAGATGGGCGTCCAGACGCGTGACGCGAACGGCCAGTATCGCAATCAGCAGGACATCCTCAAAAGTGCCCTGACGGCGCTGGGCAGCTACAAGGAGGGCACGGACCGCAATCTCGCGTCACAGGCGCTTTTCGGCAAGGGCGCGGACGATGTGACGAAGCTCCTGAAGATCAACGCCGAGACGATGACACGGGCGAACGATCTCGCGAAGGCCTACGGCCTGACGGTCGGCTCGGAGAACGTCGCGAACATGAAGGCGTACAAGGAGTCGCTCGCCGAGATGAAACTCGCTTTCGCGGGTATCGAGAATGCGGTAGGCAATGCCGTCCTGCCGATTCTGGTCAAGCTCGGAAGCTGGTTCACGGAGACTGCGCCGCCCGTTGTCAGCGCGTTCATTGCGATCATCCAGACGGCGGGAAGCGTGCTCGGCACGCTTGCGGAAGTGGTCGGCGACGTGTGGACGCAGGTGAAGGAGTTTTTCACTGACTGGCTTCAGGGGGCGGGCGAGATCGCGGCCGATATTGCGCAGGTGTTCGGCACGCAGATCCCGAAGGATTTCAATCTGTTCCGCGAAGTGCTCATCGGAGTGAAAGAGGCGGCCATCGGATTTCGCGTCACGATCGGCACCGTGGTCGATACGGTAGGCGCGTCGCTGCGTGTCCTGATGGAATCATTCCAGACGCTCGCCCGGGTCGCGATCGCCGCGTTCAGGCTGGACTGGAATGGGGTGGTTGCTGCCTACAACGATGGCATGAAGCGGGTCTCGAGTACGGTCTCGGGCTACGTCGACAGGATTGTGGCCAAGGTGGCGGAGGGCAACGCCCAGATTGCCGGGCTCGTGAACCAGGCCGCAAACGCAGGAAGCAAGGAAGCGCCCAAGGCCGGGGGAGGCCGCAGCTTTGAGGACTTCGCGCACGAAAAGAAGGAACGCGGTGGTGGTACGAAGTCACGCGCAGCGGAATGGGAGAACGAACTTAACCAGCTCAAGCTGGCCCATGAGAAGGAGAACGCCGAAAACGGGACGTTCATCGAATTCTCGAAGGCGCAGGAACAGGCGTTCTGGAAGGCGAAGCTCGATACCGTCCGCATGTCGAATGAGGAGCGGTATGCGATCGAGCAGAAGTATCTGTCCGCCACCCAGGAGATCAACAAGAAGGCTTTCGAGGCACGTATCGCCCAGCAGAAGGAAACGATCGCGGCGCTCGACAAGAACTACGCGGCGCAGCTTGTGATTGCCGAGGACATCGTCAAGCAGATGGCCCGCGCCTATGGCGAGGACTCGAAGGAGTTTGCCGACGCGCAGAAAGCGAAGATCGAAGTGCAGAAGCGGTTCTATGAGCAGCAAAGGCAGCTCGCGGATCTCGCCACCGCCGATCGTATGGCGCAGGCGCAAATGGAAGTGGAGGGTCAACGGGAGCTCGCGCAGCTTCGGCTCGGCCTGGGGATGAGCACGAACCAGGCATACCTCGATCAGGAGCGCGAGTTCGAGCAGCAGCTCAACGAACTCAAGCGGCAGGCGCTGCAGGACCGGCTTGCCCAGATCGACCCGCAGCGCGATCCGGTGGCTCACCAGCAGTTGCTGAATCAGCTGCTCGAGCAGGACCGGGCATATGCGCTCGCCCGGCAAAAACTCGAATCGAAGATCACGCTGGAGAAAGCGGCGCCCGGAAAGTCGGTTTTCGATTCGTTTGAACAGAGCTTCGCGAAGAGCGCGACCGGCATCCTGACCCGGGCCACGACGCTGAAGAAAGGGCTGGCGAATATCTGGACGGCGGTGGGACAGACGTTTATTGAGGAAGTGGTAGTCAAGCCGGTTGCCCGGTATGCGGCTGGACTCGCGGAGCAACTGGTGTTCGGGCAGACCGCCGCCACCACGCAGACCGCGCTGGCGACATCGACAGCAGCCACGAAGGTGGCCGCGTCATCATCGGCCGCGATGGTCGAGGGGACGAATAATGCGGTGGTGGCCGGTACAGGCGCGATGAGCGCCCTTGCCCAGATTCCGATTGTTGGACCCGCCCTCGCAGCGGTAGGTGGCCCCGCAATGATCGCGATGGTGATGGGCATGCTGGGGACAATCCGCTCGGCCTCTGGTGGCTTCGATATTCCGCGTGGCGTCAATCCATTGACCCAACTGCACGCTGAAGAAATGGTGCTGCCGGCGCAGTACGCCAACATGATTCGCTCGGCCACGAACAACGGTGGCGGCAGCACACGAAGCGATGGCGACGTGCATGTTCACATCAATACGGTCGATCGCCGTGGCGTGGAGCGCTTCTTGAGGAGCAACCAGGACGCGATGAAAGTTGCCGCGACGCAGATGAAACGCACGTTCAAAAGCAAATGATGGGCGCAGCGCTGCGCCTGGATCGAAAACGGGTTTCCAGATGAGTGATGCAGTCTATCCGACACTGCGCGGCCGGACATGGCCCATTACGCGCGAGCCGCACTTCGCCACGGTTACGCATACGGCAGCGTCCGGGCGCGAGTTCCGGTTCACGAACCAGACGATCCCGAAATACAACTTCACACTGAAATACAACTACCTCCGGCAGGACCAGAAAAGGCAGGATCTCGACGTGCTCGAGGGATTCTTTCTGGACCGGTACGGTGCGCTCGACACGTTCCTGTTTGCATATCCAGTGTCGATGCCCGGTGACGAAGCGCTCTGGAATACGCAGATCGGGACCGGCGACGGGACGCGTACAACGTTTGACCTTGTCCGCCGGCGTGCCGGCCGTCTCGAGCGTCTCTATAACTTCATCGAGGGCGAATACACGTTTGCGCCACTTATGTGGCATCCGTGGAATCCGGCGCAGGCGATGTGGACGGCAGGTAATGCTCCGATGTGGGTCAACGGGCGGGAGTGGCAGCGTGCACAGTGGAGCATCGCGAACGGCCAGGTGACGTTCAACACACCGCCCGCGGCATTGGAACCGGTCGTGCTGACGACAAAGGTGTACTGGCGGGCGCGGTTTGCCGAGGACTATGTGAGCCTGGATCACTTTTGCAAGGAGTTTCACGACGCGCAGGAGGTCAAGCTGGTAGCGACGATGGGGCCATACCTATGAACAGGCTCGATCCTGCTTCGCAGGCGTGGCTGATGAGCGATTCGCCGAAGGCCTATCACACACTCGTAGAGGTCTATCTGGCAAGTGGGAGTGCGTACTTCTGGAGCGACGGTGACGTGGACGCGGTCTGGAACGGCCGGACGTATTCCGCGAGCGGACCGGAGATTGAACGCGACACGATTACGCGCAAGCTCGGTATCGAGGTGGGCGAGTCCACGATTACCTTCCGGGCGGGACCAGAGATCGAGCTCGAGTCCATGCCGTTTGTGCAGGCAGCCCGTCTGGGCCTGTTCGACAGCGCGCGTATCATTTTGCGCGATGCAGTCTTTGCGCTCGGGGAGACGACGCCGCGCGTGGTGGTGCATCTGTTCGAAGGACAAACCGGTGAGCTCGATGTGGGCCGGTATTCGGTCCAGACGCAGATTCTCAGCTATCTCGTGCAACTGAATGTCCAGATTCCGCGCGGCGCCTTTCAGCCCCAATGCCTGTGGACCCTGTATGACCAGGGGTGCCGCGTTGACCGCAGCAAATGGATGGTGCAGGGCGCGGCCCAGGGTGGGAGCGCACGCCTCGCTGTGGTGATGGATCGGGCGCTTGTCGATGGCCAGTATGCGGGCGGCACGCTCACGGGTATCAGCGGGGCGAACATCGGGGTAAGCCGCACGATTCGCGCGAATGCCGGTTCGACGGTGAGCCTGATGATTGCGCTTCCGGCTGACGTGGTACCGGGCGATCGCTTCACGCTGCTGCCCACGTGTAACCGGACCATTGCGCGGTGCAAATCTTTCGGCAATATCGCGCGCTACCGCGGTACGCCCTTTGTACCGCAGCCGGAGGCGAGCGTATGAGCGAGGCCGAACAGCGTGAATCGATCGTGGCGTGCGCGCGAACCTGGCTACGGACGCCCTGGCATCATGCGGCGAGGGTAAGGGGCGCCGGGGTGGACTGCGTCCAGTTCGTCAACTGCGTCTACCACGAGGCGCTGGGAACGCCCCTGGTCGATGTGGACTACACGCCCGACCAGTATCTCCACCACGGGCAAGAAGTGCTGCTCGAGTACCTCTCACGGCTCTCCCGTCCCGTCCATGCCGCGTTGCCCGGCGACGTCGTGGTGTACCGGTTCGGCCGCGCGATGAGCCATGCGGGGATCGTCGTGCGGTGGCCGGAGATCATTCACGCCTCCCGCCCGGATGCGGCCGTAGTGCTCGCAGACGGGGAAGGAGGTTATCTAGCCGATCGCGAACGTGGCGTTTATCGCTGGACAGGATTCAGGGAGTAACAGGCATGGCAGGCAGCAGTACCATCGAAAACAAGTCGGTGCCGGAAATTGCGCTGCGCTTGCAGGACAGTGGATACGGAAAGCCACCGCCAATGGTGTGGGGACGCACGCGTATTCAGCCGAACCTGATCTGGTTCGGCGACTTCACCGCCATACCGCACACGACGAGTCAGTCCGCCGGTGGCAAGGCAGGCGGCACGACGATGAAGAACACGTCCTATACCTACACAGTCGCGGCCATGCTCGCCCTGGCAAACCAGATCGAAGGTGTCGGGAAGGTCTGGGCGGGAAAGTCGGTTTATACGCCGGCGGCGTTGAATCTGACCATCTTTCGCGGGGCGGACGACCAGCAGCCGTGGGGCTATCTGGTCACGAAGCATCCGGACGCGGCGCTGAATTACCCGCGGCTTTCGTATGTCGCGAGCGGGGCGTATGACCTTGGGGATTCCTCATCGTTGCCGCAGCATACCTTCGAGGTGCAGGGGCTCGGGCGCTTTGCACCGGACATACCGGACGCGACGCCGCTGCGCATCGTGACGGACATGTTAACTGACCCTGCAGGCGGTGCCCTGTTCCCGGCGGAGCACATTGGGGACATGACCGCTTTCGACGACTATTCGGTCGCAATGGGGCTGTTCATGTCCCCGGCGCTGGTTGACCAGGTGGCGGCGGTTGATGCTCTGGCGCACATCGCCGAGTTGACGGGCTCGGCGTGGGTTGACAGCAATGGCCAGATCCGGCTCGTACCGCTAACAACGGTACCGGTGGCAGGCAATGGGCGCGTGTACGTGCCGGACCTCGAGCCGGTCTTTCGGCTCACGGACGATGACTATCTCGACACGGACGGCAACGGCGAGCCGGTGCTGTGCCGGCGTGTCTTTGATACGGACGCCTACAACGAATTGCCGCTGGCCTTCAGTGACCGCGACAATGACTACAACACAAGTGTCTTTACCGCCAAGGACCAGACCAATATTGACCAGAATGGCGAGCGGCCCGCACAGCGGCTCGATGGGGGCTGGATATGCACGGCGGCAGCGGCCGAAAACGCCGCCTACCTCAAGCTCGGAAGGATGCTGTATGGGCGCAACGAATATACGTTTTCGTTGCCGCCAAAATATTTGACGCTTGAGTGCGGCGACCTCCTTGCAATGAACGACAGGAACCTCGGCATGGTCGACGAGCTCGTGCGCGTGACGCAGATCGATATCGCCGCAGACCGGCGCATGGATCTGACTGCGGAAGAGGTCACGATTGGCTACGGTGCGCCAGTCGCCTATGGGACGCAGGCCGCCCTCGGATATCGGGTCAACTTCGGTGCATCGGGTGCGAGCGTGAGCGACCCGGTCATCTTCAATGCGCCGCAGTCCCTGACCGACGGCAAGCAGGAGGTGTGGATTGCGGCCGCGGGATCGACTTCGGACTGGTCAGGGTGCGACGTGTGGGTAAGTCTCAACGGGCAGGGCTATACGAACATTGGCGCGGTGACCGCGCCAGCAGGTTACGGCATGCTGGTGAGCGCAGTCGGACCTGACGCCAACGCGCTGGACATCGATATGTCGCTATCAGGGGGCACGCTCGAGAGCGGTGACGCCGAGCATGACACGACGCTTTCCTGGCTGGGCGGCGAACTGGTGAGCTATGAGCGTGCGACGCTGCAGAGCGACAAGTCATATTCGCTCGAAGGTGTCCTGCGTGCGCGGCAGCGCACGGTCGAAGCTGAGCATGCGGAGTCGACGCGTTTCGTGCGAATCGACAGTGCCATTTTCCGGTACCGCGTGCCCGACTCGTATCTCGGTACAGAGGTGTACATCAAATTCACCAGCCGCAACGCCGTTGGCGGGGCCACAGAGGCGCTCGCGGACGTCGACGCCTATGTGCATCTGCTCGAGAGCGCGCAAACGCTTCCAGGCGGCGTGCTGCAACTTATCCTGCTCGACGCGGTTGGTGGGGACCATTTCCGCGTTGGCTGGGCTGCACAGTCTGGCGCTGCGTATCAGGTTCAGCTGCGCAGCGCCGGCGGCATAGTTCGCTCGACAGCGACAACGCTGAACGAGTGGACGTACTCCGCGAGCGACGCCGCTTCGGACGGCGGCGCACATCGGGCCTACGTGGTGACGGTCACACCGGAGAACGACATCGGAACTGGCGAGGCGTCTTCGCTTGCCGTCTCCATTCCGGCGCCACCGGCACCCAGCGCAATCAGGGAGGCGGATGGCGTACTGAGCTGGAGTGTCGTCCCGGACGCGAGCGTGGCCGGGTATATGGCGTGGCTGGCGACCGTGCCGAATTTCGACCCGAGGCGCGGCGAGGGGATACTCATCTATGACGGGCCAGATACCCAGGTACAACTCAGCGGAGTGACGCCCGGCATGACTTATTACGCACGGGTCGCCAGCTATGACGGATGGTCGAAGGATGTGGCGGACCTGAAACTCAGTTTCGTTTTCGAGTTCGTTGCCTGAGCGGCAAGCGGACACCGCCGGACAATTTGCGACCCTGCTGCGGCAGGGTCTTTTTTTGGATATCGCAATGGCCAACACTCCAACTCCGGATTTCCGCAAGATTGCGGAGGAGATGAATACGGCAACGCCTGTATCGATTACGCAGGCATGGTGGCGCAAGCTGTTCGCGCGCGTGTTTGACTGGTTTGCGGATCAGCTCTGGAAAATCCCCGCGCTGCTTGGCAACGGGACACCGGAAGATGCGCGCCGGCTGCTCGGCCTGGAGAACGTTACGATCGCCTACACGGATCGCGGCGACTGGCGGCCGGATACTGACTACAACACGAATGATCTGGTCTGGTGGGAAGGCAGCACGTACGGGGCAATGGTCACGCACCACTCGGGTAACGACTTCCGGACGGACCTGCAGGCGGGACTCTGGCGCGCGGTCGGTGGCGATCTCGGGGAGCGGTTTGATGAGCAACTGAAGTTTCGTATCGAGTATGTAGCGAACTCGGCAACCGAGCTACGGGCGCTTTCCGGAAAGGTGTATACGCGCGCGCACCTTGCCGGCTATTACGCGCCCGGAGACGGCGGTGGTGGTGGGAACTTCATCGTGGGTACGCCGGGGGCGGCCGCCGACGATGGCGGAACGGTATTTGCGGGTCCAGACGGGCCCTGGATCATTGAGCATACGGGGGACATGCGGTTTGCGAATTTCGGCGCGCTCGGCGTTCTCGGCAACGACGGCAAGCCGGTTCGCGATGAGACCGCGCAGGTCCGCGCGGCGTGTGACTGGGCGGCGAAGCGTGGAGGGACGATCAGTGCCGAGCCGTGGCAGCGCTTTATGACGTCAAGCACCATCCACATGTTTCTGCCTGGCGACTTCCAGATGAGCGGGGCACGGATCGTTGCGGCGAATGGTTTCCAGGCCACGCCGTACAACTATCGCGGCGACATTGCGTACCCTGTCGTGGTTGTCAGTGGCCGCCCGGGCGCAAACTCACCTGCGGCTGGGACCCGCGTTCAACATATCGCGGTGCAGGGACCGTACGGGGGCGACATCATGAAGCCGCCCAACATCCCGATTGATCAATACACGGTCCTGGACGGCATCCTCGTATGCGGTGACTATGCCCAGATCAGCGAGGTCTCGCTGAAGATCCTGAGTGAAGGTTTTCGGGACTGCCTGATTGTTGGGGGCGCGCATACGTATCTTGTGAAATTCGATGCGCCTAGCGTAGGCAAGGCATGGCGGCGAGGCTGGAGGTGGACCCGCACGGAGGACACGGGCGAGAATTTTTCAATCTTCGGCGGCGTCACGTACAACTGCGTCAACAGCGCAGGGAATGCAATCGCGCACTACGAGGACGGTTCGACCAATCTGGATTGCGGCATCCATAACCATTCGTTCGACTACTGCGACCGGTTCGGAGAGCTTCGCAGCGGTCGCTGGACACTGCTCGGCTGCCACACCGAGAACAACAACAACCTTCCGCAGTTCGATCTCTACAAGACTGCCCAGATGCCCGCCACCCGTCTCGTCATTGTCGGCGGTTCGTTTGGCAGCGGGAATCTGGGCAACAGGGACCCGTACATTCCGGTTGAGGTGGCCGGCGGCCGTCCGTATTTCATCGGCCTGCACGGCGGCGTGTCCCTCGAGTTCGATGCGCTTGTGTCGGGCTACAACGGCTATAACAGCACGATTGCTAAACCAGTGGAGGGGAGTCAACTGAAATGCGAGGTGAGAGGCTACGGGGACACGCGCTCGAACCAGCAGCCAGGTTTGCCAGTGCCCTACGCGGGCGCCAACCTTGTCTATAACGGCGATTTCGAATACGGCTACACCACGCCGGCTGGACTCGGCGACCAGCCGAAGGGCTGGAAGAACAATCCGGCCAGCGGTAATACCATCAACGTCATTGACAACGGCGGGCGTACCGGTGCGCATTGTCTCGAGTTCATGCTGACGAACGCGGCGTCTGGCGCGTCATGCGTTCAGGACATTCCCGTGTCCGCGGGTGACGCGCTCTACATCGGGGGATGGGTCAACGCGATCGCCATGGCCGGCGGTTACGTCACGTTGCAACTCCTGCTCTATGCCGCGGATGGCACGCTCATCAGCAGTTCGGTAGCAACATGCGGTCAGGTGACAGGTCCAACGGGCGGCTATACCGCCCTCGGTGGCCAACTCATTGTCCCGGTGGGCGTGTCGCGGCTCAACCTTCAGTGCTATGTAACTGCCACGGTTGGCCAGATCCGGTTTGACGATATTTTTGCCTGCAAGATTTGAGGACTACAAATGGACTTGTGCATCAAGGCCGCCGCACTGGCTGCGTTCGAGGGTGTTTCATCCACGATGCTTCGGGTGACGCTTTCGACGCCCACCGGCGGCACCGCGTACAACGTGGACGGCTACGACTATCAGCCCGCTTCGCTGCCCGTAGGGGGCGGCATAGCAAGGTTCGCCTGTGCGGTGCCCGGCGTCTATATCGCAGCCGCGATTGCGCGCGATGCGAACGATACGCCGGCCTCTGAGCAGGTCACGCAGGCGTTCGTCGTGGCCATGTCCGCGAGCGGTCCGGTTATCACGCTTGGTACGCCGGACAAGCTGGAACAGCCTGCGCCCGACGCGCCGATTGAGGTCACGGTGACGGACTAGGCTCCCCCTTGTTTTGTAGCGTTTCTTTTAGATTCTGAACCGCCTCCGGGCGGTTTTTCCGTTTACGGCCGCCTCTCGCGGCCGTTTTTCTGGGGAGGTGGCAGATGGATAAGAGCGTCTTTCAACGCGCAGCACGGCTGACCGACGCGCTTGCGGCTCGCTGGTACGGGCCAGTGAGTGCGGCGATGAGCGAATTCGCGATTAACACGCCGAAACGTCAGGCGGCATTTATCGCGCAGATCGGACACGAGTCCGGCGGGTTTACACAATTGGTCGAGTCCTTCAACTACGCTCCGGCGGCGCTGGCGCTCTTCTCGCGCGTGCCTGCGCTCATGCGCGAGAAGCTTGGCCGGCAGCCGGGAGAGAAAGCCGTGCCGCTCGAGCGGCAGCAGCAGATTGCCAATCTTGCCTATGGCGGTCGGTATGGAAACGGCGACGTGGCCAGTGGTGATGGCTGGCGCTATCGGGGACGCGGCCTGAAGCAGGTCACGTTTCGCGATAACTACACGGCGGCAGGTCGCGCTCTCGGTGTGGATCTTGTCACGCAGCCTGACCTGCTCGCCACTAACGATACGCTCGCGGCGCGCTCGGCCGGCTGGTTCTGGAAGGCGAACGGTTGCAATGAGAAGGCCGACGCCGGGGACTTCGCCGGGACCACGCGAATCATCAACGGCCCGGCCATGGAGGGCCAGGACAAGCGCGTCGCGCTGTGGGCGGCGGCGAAGTCGGCGATCGGACTCGCCTGAGACAGGAGGCTCGATGCCAGCTACTACGACAACGGCCCTCGCGGTGCTCGCTGGGGGCAGTGCAGCCGGGGCGACGGCCGCGAGCATGTGGATGGGGGTGCCGCTGCACGGCGCTATCTTGGTGGGCAACGTTTGTGGTGCCTTCATTTACCTGTTGGAAACCGAGGAAAGCCACCGGTGGAAGAAATATCTCTACTGGTTCCTTTCCCTGGTGCTGGGGTACGGCGTAGCGCCGAGCATTGCGCTGCGCATCAGTTGGCTACCCGACATGCTCGCCGGCGCCTTGGTGAGCGCCTTGGTCGTTGTCGTCATGACCGCGCTGTTCAAGCAGGCCACGAAGAGTGCACCGGACATCGCCAGGAGTATCGGTACTGCTGCCAAGAATCGCGTTGATCAGTTCACCGGGGGCGACCATGACAACCAATGAACTCGTGATGCGCGTTGTTCACGCACTCATGGCTGAAATGGAGGCGCCGACCTACGAGATCTTCGCCTGGCGCCTCGCGAATGCGGTGGTGCTCGGCATCCTCTCATGGCGGGTGGGTTTTCCGAACGGACGGCCAGGGCGCGCGCTGTCCCCAGGTGAACGCATCGCGCGCACGCTGGTCGCCGCGATGGCGGGGGCCACCTGCGTCGCCATCCTTGTCGGTATCTACGGATTGCCTTTCGAAGTTGTCCTGAACGTGGTGTACGCGGGTGCCGCCTGGATCAGGGGCGGGGCGTTGACGGCGTTCGCGGACGGTGGTGCCCATATCGTTCAGGAGGCGGGCCATGACGGACTCGGCAAGGGTGGATCTCCCGGTACGGATTCCGGGGCGTAACGGCTTCAAGTACCGGCCACAGTACGGCGTGATTGTCGTATGCCGCAACGAGGCCGAACAGCGTTCAATCTACGAGGCGCTGCGCGCGCAGGGCCACAAGGTCAAGGTGGTGTGCGTATGAAGGTGTCCATTCATCACCGCTGCCCGGAGGCCGACTCGTACCGGGCCGCGCGCGTCAAAAGCCTCTTCAACGTGGAGAGCGGTGCGACGTTCGACCTCGAGGCCGAGCTGCGCATCGATGACGACCGCTGGAGCATTGGCGTCATCGTTGGGCCGTCCGGCTCGGGCAAGTCGAGCATCGGGCGGCAGCTCGGCGCGTGCTATGAACCAAAGTGGCCGGAGGACGTTCCGATCATCGACGCCATCGGGGACAGCGGCGACAGCGGCGCCGGCCGCCCCTTCGATGAGGTGGCGGGGGCGCTCTCGGCCGTGGGCCTCGGGAGCGTGCCGGCGTGGCTCAGACCCTACCGCGTCCTCTCCAATGGTGAGCGTTTCCGGGCGACGCTCGCGCGCCTGGTGTGTGAGGCGCCGGCGCTCGCGGTGGTCGATGAGTTCTCGTCGGTGGTCGACCGCCAGATCGCGCGTGTGGGTGCCGGGGCCTTTGCGAAAGCCTGGCGCCGCACGCGCGGGCGGGCGGTGCTGCTCTCGTGCCACTACGACATTCTTGAGTGGCTCGAGCCGGACTGGGTGTTCGATACGGCGACGGGCGAATTCGACCGGGGGCTGCTTCGACGTCGGCCTCGACTGGAACTTCACATTCACGAAACCGACTGGCGTCACTGGCCGGAGTTTGAACCGCATCACTATCTGAAGCTGCCCCGCATGATTGCGTCGACGTGCTACGTCGGCTGGATCGACGGAGCGGCCGTCGCGCACGTGGCGGTCAGCACGCGGCCGGGGCTCGTCGAGGCACGGGCGTGTCGGCTTGTGGTCATGCCGGAATGGCAGGGTGCGGGCGTCGGCATGCGGTTCCTCAACGCGGTCTGTGAGGCGTGGCGCGGGGGCCGGAATCGCTATGGCAAGCCTATGCCGATGCTGTTCCACACGAGCCACCCCGGACTGGCCGCCGCGCTGCGGCGGGACCCGCTCTGGACGCAGGTATCTGCCAGTCTCTGCGGAGGGGACAAGGCACGCAGCGCCGAATCCATCGCAGGCAGCGCCGCGCGTGCCGGCTATTGCGAGACCGTCAAAAGCGGTTATGGCGGCCACTTCCGGGCCGTCCAGGGGTTCCGCTATCTCGGGCCGGAGGAGGGCCAGCATGCGCGTGATGATCGTGGGCCAGAAGTGGCTGGCCGTGGAACTGCTCAGGCAGTGCCGGCGTGAGGGCCACGCGGTGGCCGCGGTGGCCGGGGTGCCGGGCGACCGGCTCCTCGAGGCGGCGGCCGTCGAGGGCGTGCGGTCGGTCGCCGCCACGGGGGCACTGGACCCGGCCGCCGTGCCCGCCGGCGTCGACGTGATCCTGTGCGCGCATGCGCATGGCTTTGTACCGGCCGCCGCGCGACAGCGGGCACGGTTCGGGGCGCTGGGCTTTCATCCTTCGCTGTTGCCGCGGCATCGCGGGCGGGATGCCGTGCGCTGGACACTGCACATGCGCGAGCCGGTGGCGGGGGGCTCGCTTTACTGGCTCGATGACGGGGCCGATACCGGGCCGGTGGCGCTGCAGGACTGGTGCCACGTGCGGCCGGGCGATACGCCGGCGGGGCTGTGGCGCCGGGAGCTCGCGCCGATGGCGCTGCGCCTGTTCTCGCTTGCGCTCGGGCTGCTCGAGGCGGGTGGATTGCCGGCGGTGCCGCAGGACGCGGCGCTGGCGACATGGGAACCGGCGTTTGCGGCCGGGCCGCTGGTCCGAGGGTAGGCGGGCCGCACGGCGGTGCTGCTCAGCCGCCCTCGCGCCGCCGGCGCCGGGCGCGGCCCGGGGTTTCGCCGGGGTAGGCCAGGCCGCGCTGGCGAGGCGTGGGCGGGTCGGTGAGGCAGGGCTCGGCGTCGAGATCCGCGCAAAACAGCGTCCAGATGGTGCCTGGGGTGTTCACGGCGCCGGCGCGACGGGCATCGAGCGCCACGCGCACCGCGTTCGCGGTCCGGATGGTGCCGTGCAGGCGGTCGATCTCGCGCAGCAGGCGCAGCACGACCGGCGTGGGGTGCGCGTCGTAGATCGCAGCGAGCTCGGCTGCGGTGAGCGGCGGGCGGTGGCGGTGGTCCATGTTGTCATTACGCGACACTGTGATTTTATACAGTATCACGCCATGCGTCAGCGGGAAAGCGGGAGGGCGGCGGGCAGGCAGAAAAGGGGCAGAAAAGCGCCCGCCGGCGCTGCTACAGGACTGCTACAGCAGGGGGAGGGAGGGCCGCCGGGCGGGCGGTGGCGGTGTCATTCCACCCCCTGAACTATAGGGCGGTTTAGGTCGCTTACGTGGTCGCCGGCGGCGTGACCATGGCTGTATCGAAGTCCTCACCCGCACGCCATTCGCCGGTGCGCCTGTCAACGTGAAGGATGCGGGTGCTACCGCGCTTTGCGACGAGAACGAGCCCGATCGTATCCTGACCAGTACTCGGTTCGAAGCCGGACTGATAGATGACAATGCGCGAAAACGTATCTGCGACGAGTTGTCGGGCCATCATGCGTGCGTCGTAGTCGAGCAGTTCGACACCCTCGACGAGGGCGCGCCACGCATCGGCGGCGGCGGGGGTAGCTGATGACGCCGACGCGGCAACGTGGTGCTCGAGCGACTCCACTTCGCGACGCTCGCCGGCGAGCTGCTTTTCGAGTTCTCGAAGCCGCTGCAGGATGGCGGCCGGGGTGTCGCCGTCGTCAACCAGTAGCGCGTCGGTGACGCGTTTGACCTTCGTTTCGAGGTCGGAGACGCGGCCACGCGCGCCGGCCAGTTGGGCGTTGAGCGTAGCTGTTCCATCATCGCCCTCCAGCAGACGCGTCAGGTTCAGTTGGTCCGAGCAATACAGCATGAGCGCCCGTTCGATCGGTACAACACTGGTGGTCGTGCTGATCTTGCAGCCGTTGCCCGTGGCGTAGGTGACGCAGTTGATGCGGCGGTGACCAGGCTGCGGCCGACCGTCCTCCATACGCTTACGCCCCATCGAATTCTGAGCCACGATCGCCGACCCGCAATAGCCGCAGTAGGTAATCCCGAGGCCGGTCACCACGCCAGGTATCTCGCCCTTGCCCTTGCGGCGGCCACGCTGCTCGGCGAGATAGCGCAGATCGGCGAACTCGGCGGGTGTCAGGAGAGCAGGGTAGTAGCCTTCGAGCCGATACGCTTCGCCATCGATCTCGACCGACTTCTCACCGACCAGCATCCGGTTCGCGAGAAGCTTGTAGATATGTGATGACTTGGTGAGGCCGGACTCGCTGATCTTGAGCCCGAGCTCGGCCAGTTCGCGCACGATGCGTACTGCGCCGTGCCCTTGCCTGAACATCTTGACGACCTTCTTTACGGCTTCCGCCCGCTCGGGCATCAGCTCGAAGCCGCCTCCCTTCGATTCCTGCACCCAATGCGGGTCCTTTCCGACCCTGATTGGCGCGCGCCACGTGCCCGCAATCCAGCCTTGGCATTGCCGCCGGATCGCGGCCTTTACGCGCTTGCTTTTAGTGTCCGATTCCTCATGCGCACGAATCATCACCAGCAGGCTGTAAACGAGGTCCATCGGCTGTGCTTTTAGACGGGCGCGGTTGTATTCGCGGCCGTCGCTTGCTGTTACCACCGTAATCCCGGCGTTTACAATCTGCGCGAGCTGCGCCTGAGCCTGTAGGGGCTCGGCGCGGCTCAGGCGATCCAGGCCCTCGACGACCAGCACCGACCCCGCAGGCACCTGACCATCCTCAACCGCGCGCAGGAAAACGCCGAGGGCTCCTTGGCGAACGTGGCGCTGGTGGTAGGCCGAAAGACCCTCGTCCCGGAGTGATAGGGACGAATCAAGATGCATCTCATGGTTTTCCGCCCATCTGGCGGCATATTCCAACTGCCGATCAATGCTTCCACCGGCCGCTTGTTTTGGGTCGGAGAAGCGCAAATAGCTGTAAACTCTCGGCTTTGTTGTCATTCCAAGAATCCCCACATGTCCAAGCTGCAAACCGCCACGAATTCAGACGCTCCGCGTATAGGTATAGTATCCCTCGGCTGCCCGAAGGCGCTTGTCGACTCCGAGCAGATCATTACCCAGCTGCGCGCCGAGGGTTACGAAATCTCGGGGTCTTACGACGGTGCGGACCTCGTCGTCGTCAACACGTGCGGCTTCATCGACGAAGCCGTGCAGGAGAGCCTCGACGCCATTGGCGAAGCGCTTTCCGAGAACGGCAAGGTGATCGTGACCGGTTGTCTCGGCAAGAAGGCGAGCGCGAGCGGGTCGAACCTGATCGAAGAAGTGCATCCGAAGGTGCTCGCCGTGACGGGCCCGCACGCGGTGGGCGAGGTCATGCAGGCGGTGCACAGCCACCTGCCCAAGCCGCACGATCCGTTTGTCGATCTCGTGCCGGCCGCCGGCATCAAGCTCACGCCGCGCCATTACGCGTACCTGAAGATCTCCGAAGGCTGCAATCACCGCTGCACGTTCTGCATCATCCCGTCGATGCGCGGCGACCTCGTGTCGCGCCCGGTCGCCGAGGTCATGCTCGAAGCGGAAAACCTCTTCAAGTCCGGCGTGAAGGAACTGCTCGTGATCTCGCAGGACACGAGCGCTTACGGCGTGGACGTGAAGTACCGCACCGGTTTCTGGAACGGCAAGCCGATCAAGACGCGCATGACCGACCTCGTTGCCGCGCTCGGCGAACTGGCTGCGCAATACGGCGCCTGGGTGCGCCTGCACTACGTCTACCCGTATCCGAGCGTGGACGAAGTCATTCCGATGATGGCCGAAGGTCCGTTCAAGGGTCACGTGCTGCCGTATCTCGACGTGCCGTTCCAGCACGCTCACCCTGAAGTCCTCAAGCGCATGAAGCGCCCCGCGAACGCGGAGAAGGTCATGGAGCGCGTGAAGGCCTGGCGCGAGATGTGCCCCGATCTCACGATCCGCAGCACGTTCATTGCCGGTTTCCCTGGCGAAACGGAAGAGCAATTCGAAACGCTGCTCGACTTCATCCGCGAGGCCGAACTCGACCGCGTGGGCTGCTTCGCCTATTCGCCGGTTGAAGGCGCAACGGCGAACGAACTCGACGGCGCGTTGCCCGACGAGGTGCGTGAGGAACGCCGCGCACGCTTCATGGAAGTCGCGGAGGAAGTCTCGGCCAAGCGTATTCAGCGCAAGGTCGGCAAGACGCTCAAGGTGCTGATCGACGAGATCAACGCCGACGGCGGCATTGGCCGCACCGCGGCGGATGCGCCCGAGATCGACGGCGTGGTCTATGTCGCGCCGGCGACCAAGGCGTCGAAGCGCTACAAGGTCGGCGACTTCGTTTCGGTGAAGATCACCGGCGCGGACGGCCACGACCTCTGGGGCGAGGTCTGAGCGGCATGACGAGCGTCGCCCCGCAAGTCCTCGCTTATGGCGAGGCCATGGTCGAGTTCAACCAGGCGTCGAAAGACCGCCCCGAGTATTTGCAGGGCTTCGGCGGCGATACGTCGAACTTCGCCATCGCGGCGGCTCGCCAGGGCGCGCGCACGGGCTTCGTCTCGGCGGTCGGCGACGATCATTTCGGACGCCTCCTGACCGACCTTTGGACGCGCGAAGGCGTCGATACCTCGACGGTGCGCGTGGACGCGACGGCGCCCACTGGCGTCTACTTCGTCTCGCATGGCCCGAGCGGCCATGCCTTCGACTATCTGCGCAAAGGGTCGGCCGCGAGCCGGTACACGCCGCGCGATCTGCCGCTCGACACCATTGCGGCTGCGCGCGTGCTGCATCTTTCCGGCATTAGCGTGGCGATCAGCGACAGCGCCTGCGACGCGGCGCTCGCCGCTGTCGAGCATGCGCGCGCCAACGGCGTGCGCGTGAGCTTCGACACCAATCTGCGCCTGAAGCTGTGGCCACTCGCGCGGGCGCGCGGCGTGATGAACGAGGTGCTGCGGCTCACCGATATCTGCCTGCCTAGCTGGGACGACGTGGCGGTACTCACGGGCCTCGAAGACCGCGACGCGATTGTCGATTACCTGCTCGCGCGCGGCGCTCGTGTGGTTGCGCTCAAGCTGGGCAAGGACGGCGCCTACGTCGCGACGCCCGACGAACGGCGCGTCGTGCCTGGCCACGTGGTCGCAGCCGTGGACGCCACGGGCGCGGGCGACTGCTTTGGCGGCGCATTCGTCGCGCGCCTCGCGGCCGGCGACGAACCGTTCGCGGCGGCACGCTATGCGAACGCGGCCGCCGCGCTTTCGACGCTGGGTTTTGGCGCCGTGGCGCCTATTCCTTATCGCGAGGACGTCGAGCGCTTGCTCGCCGATGGCCCTCCGGGCGCAACGCGCCAATAACGCGCCAATAACGAGATTCATCCAATCAGGAAGACGAGGAGCGAGACTATGGAACGCGAAGTAGTGGTGGCAAGCGGTGTGCGTACGGCAATCGGCGACTTCGGCGGCAGCCTGAAGGACTTCTCCCCGACGGATCTCGGCGCACGCGTGGTGCGCGAGGTGCTCTCGCGGGCGAACGTGGAGGGCGACGCGGTCGGTCACGTGGTGTTCGGCAACGTCGTGCACACGGAGCCCAAGGACATGTATCTCGCGCGTGTGGCCGCGATCAACGGCGGCGTTGCGCAGCACGCGCCGGCGCTGACCGTGAACCGCCTGTGCGGCTCGGGCCTGCAGGCGATCGTGTCGGCTGCGCAAACCATTTTGCTCGGCGACGCCGACATCGCGATCGGTGGCGGCGCGGAGAACATGAGCCGCGCGCCGTACTCGATGCCGGCCGCGCGTTTCGGCCAGCGCATGGGCGACACGCAACTCGTCGACATGATGATCGGCGCGCTGCACGACCCGTTCCAGACGATCCATATGGGCGTGACGGCGGAAAACGTCGCGAAGAAGTTCGGCATCACGCGCGAGGCGCAGGACGCGCTTGCGCTCGAATCGCACCGCCGTGCGGAGCGCGCGCTCGCCGAAGGCCGCTTCAAGGATCAGATCCTGCCGGTCTCGATCAAGTCGAAGAAGGGCGAAGTGCTGTTCGACGCCGACGAACACGTGCGCCACGGCGCCACGCTGGAGGACTTCTCGAAGCTCAAGGCGGTGTTCGCGAAGGAGAACGGCACGGTCACCGCGGGCAACGCGTCGGGCATCAACGACGCGGCGGCCGCCGTGCTGCTGATGAGCGCCGACGCCGCTCGTGCGCGCGGTGTGAAGCCGCTCGCGCGCCTCGTCTCGTATGCGCATGCGGGCGTCGATCCGGCGTACATGGGCATCGGCCCGGTGCCGGCCACGCAGAAGGCGCTCGAGCGCGCAGGCCTGAAGGTCAGCGACCTCGACGTCATCGAGGCCAACGAAGCCTTCGCGGCGCAGGCCTGTGCGGTATCGCAGGAACTCGGGCTCGACCCGGCCAAGGTCAATCCGAACGGTTCGGGCATCTCGCTCGGCCACCCGATCGGCGCGACCGGTGCGCTCATCACCGTGAAGGCGCTGTATGAACTGCAGCGTATCGGGGGGCGCTACGCGCTCGTGACGATGTGTATCGGCGGCGGCCAGGGCATTGCGGCCATCTTCGAACGCATCTGATACGCACTACGCCCCGCCAGCTGTGCAAGTGAAGGAAGGATTCAGATGGAAGCAATGACGCAAGCACAGCGGCCGCCGCGCGCGGCCGCCCGACGGGGCGGCGCGATCAAGGCGCGCGGCTGGATCGCCGCCGCGGCCGCGGCTGCGGCGGTCATGGCGCTCGCGCTGCCGCTCGCGGCGCGCGCGCAGGACGCGAGCGCGCCGCCGCCCGCCAAGTCCACGCTCAAGCCGAACCCCGAGTTCGCGAAGCTGCCGCAATACGTCGGCACGCTCGGTAACCGTCAGATCGTCATGCGCCTCGGCGCAAAAGCCGGCGACGACGACCCGACTGGCGTGCATGGCGAATATCAGTTCACGGATACGGGCGAGGTGGTCCTGATCGCGGGCGACCGCGCGGAGGCCACGCTCGAAGCCGAGGACTCGAACGACGGCACGCATATCTCCGGCAACTGGGTGGGCACGTTCGCCGACGACGGCTCGCTGTCGGGCGACCGCATGGATCCGGACGACTCGCACCCGGTCCCCTTTGATCTGAAGCCGCTCGCGGCGGGGGCTGCGGCGCCCGCCGTGTCGACTGGCGCGGCGAGCGCATCGACGCCGAACGGCGCGCACGCCGTGAACGGCGTGAGCAATCTCGTGATCGGGCAATAAGCGCCGCTACGGGTGTTACTCTTCGCTATGCGGCGTCGCGCGCGTCTTTCGCGCAGGCCCGCGCCGCAACGTTCTCGCGCCTCAACCGAATTCGCTCCAACATGACCCAATCCGACTCCCGCCGCGCGTTGCAGACGCGCATCATTCACCCGCAAGACGACCTCACGCCCGGCTTCGAATCGTTTGCCGCGCCGGTCACGCGGGCTTCGACCGTGGTGTTTCCCGACCTCGCTTCGGTGCGCGCGCTCGACTGGCGCAACGACGCGCAATGGCGCTACGGCCTGCACGCCACGCCCACCTCGGCCATGCTGCAAAAGCGCATCGCCGAGATCGAAGGCGGCACGCATGCGCTGCTGCAACCCTCGGGACTCTCGGCCATCTCGAACGTCTACTTCGGACTGCTGAAGTCAGGCGACGACGTGCTGATTCCCGATAACGTCTATTCGCCGAACCGCGATCATGGCGACTGGCTCGCACGCGATTTCGGCCTCACGGTGCGCTACTACGACCCGATGATCGGTGCGGGCATCGCCGAGCTGATCCAGCCGAACACGAAGCTGATCTGGCTGGAAGCACCCGGCTCGGTGACGATGGAAGTGCCCGACGTGCGCGCGATCACCGCGGCGGCGCGCGCGCGCAATGTGGTGACGGCCATCGACAACACGTGGTCGGCTGGCCTCGCCTTCAAGCCGTTCGAGCACGGCATCGACATTTCGGTGCAGGCGCTCACCAAGTATCAGTCGGGGGGCAGTGACGTGCTGATGGGCGCGACCATCACCGCCGACCGCGATCTTTATCTCAAGCTCAAGGCCGCGCGCATGCGCCTTGGCATCGGCGTTTCGGTCGACGACTGCTCGCTCGTGCTGCGCGCGCTGCCGAGCATGAAGGCGCGCTTCGAGGCGCACGATCGCACCGCGCTCGCACTCGCAGGCTGGCTCAAGTCGCGCCCCGAAATCGCGGCGATGCTGCACCCGGCGTTCGAAGATTGCCCGGGCCACGAGTTCTACAAGCGCGACTTCACGGGCGCGGGCGGCCTTTTCTCCGTGGTGTTCGACGAGCGTTACAGTGCGGCGCAGATCGACACGTTCTGCGAGTCGCTCGAGCTCTTCGCGTTGGGCTGGAGCTGGGGCGGGGCGCATAGCCTCGCCATGCCGTACGACGTCGGTTCGATGCGCACGGCAGCGAGCTGGCCGCATCGCGGCACGCTGGTGCGCTTCTACATCGGCCTCGAAGAAGAGGCCGATCTGCGCGCCGACATCGAGCGCGCGCTCGCAAGGCTTGCGGAAAAAGCAAGTACGCCTGAATAATCCGCGCGAAACAACAACGGCCGCTCGCGTCCACGAGGACACGAGCGGCCGTTGTCTTTTCTAACCGCGGCGCAATCCCGATCAGAACAGACGCAGCAAGCCGTCGAGCCCGACGAAGTTGAACGCGACGCTCGCGGCCTCGCGCACCACCGGCTTCGCGCGGAACGCAACCGACAAACCCGCTACGCCCATCATCTTGAGGTCGTTCGAGCCGTCGCCCATCGCGATTGCGCGGCCTGGCTCGATGCCGATCTGCGCACAGGTTTCGGCAAGCGTACGCGCCTTCACGTCGGCGTTGACGATCTCGCCGGTCACGCGTCCCGTGAGTTTTCCGTCGACGATTTCGAGCGAGTTCGCGCGCGTGTAGTCGAGCCCGAGACGCGCCTTCAGGCGCTCGGTGAAGAACGTGAAGCCGCCGGACACGAGCAGCGTTTTCAGGCCCGCTGCCTTCGCGCCCGCGAGCATCTGCTCGGCGCCCGGCGAGAGCAGCAGTCGCTCCTCATACACACGCTCCAGGGCGCTCGCGTCGAGCCCCTTGAGGAGCGCCACGCGGCGCGTGAGGCTTTCGTTGAAGTCCTTGATCTCGCCGCGCATCGAAGCTTCGGTAATCGCCGCGACCTCGGCCTTGAGGCCGCAGAAGTCCGCGATTTCGTCGATGCATTCGATCGTGATGAGCGTCGAGTCCATGTCCATCGCCACGAGGCCGAAATCGGCCAGCGTGCGCTCCGCTTCGACGAATGCGTAGTCGAGCTGGTGCGTGCCGCAGTAGACCTCGAGGTCGGCCCGCTGGGCAGGCTCGGCATGCTCGATGCGGACCGCGTGAGCGTCGATCGGCGTGAGGCGGCTGCCGCGGGCGAGGCCGAGAAGCGGCTTGTGATGGACGGTGTCGAGCGGGGCGGGACTCTGGATGACGAGGTTCATGGCAGGACGGGCAAAGCCGACGCACGGCGTCGTCGGATTGATCGGATGAAATCGGATGAAAAAGGGCGCTGTCGCGCGTGCAAGAGCCGGAATTGCGCTCTGCAGTGCGCGGCAAAGCCCGTCATTGTAACTTCCCGCCGATCGCAACGGTCGTCTGCCACGTTCGCCGCGCGCTTCTCCTCATGGCAGATATTTCCCCGTTTTTCGGCACACGCTTGCGATCACCTTGCAGCGACGAAAGCGCTCATTCGAGGCACAATGAAAGCTCGTGCGGCAGTCTGACGGGGGCGGCTGCCGCGTGCCGTCAACCGAACGTGTCGCGACTCGCGTCGCGCGACGCGTCATGTGCGCGAGGGCGCCAGGGGAACCGGTATGCAGGACGCTCGCAAGGCCCCAACCAGGACATCTGCCCGAACGCCGCGCGGCGAGCGGGCCTCGAACTCGGACGCCGCCGCGCCGGCCACGCCTGCCGCGTCCGTGCACCGCTTGCCTCGAACCACGCGGCGCCGGCGCGACGACTCGGCAGAAACCGAAATCGACGGTATACGCATCACGAGTGCGAGACGCGTTATCGATGCCGACAGCGGCACGCACAAGCTCGAACTCGTGCGCTACTACGCGCGCGCTGCGGGCTGGATTCTGCCGCAACTGCGCGATCGCCCCGTGTCGCTCGTGCGCGCACCGCGCGGCTTGAGCGGCGAGATGTTTTTCCAGCGCCACTGTGGGCGGGCGCCGCTGCCCGAACTCACCGAACACGAAGGGCTCGACCCGGGCCATCCGCCGCTGCTCACGATCGATACAGCGCGCGCGCTGGTGAGCGCCGCGCAGATGGACGTTATCGAGTTGCACACCTGGAACGCCAGCGTCCACGACATCGAGCGGCCCGATCGGGTTGTCTTCGACCTCGACCCCGATCCGGCGCTGGGCTGGGACCGCGTGATCGAGGTGGCGCAGTCCACGCGTGCACTGCTTGCGGAACTCAAGCTCGAGTCATTCTGCAAAACGAGCGGCGGCAAGGGGCTGCATATCGTCGTGCCGCTCACGCCCGAGGCGGGCTGGGAGGACGCGAAGGCATTCGCCCGTGCGGTTGCGCAGCATCTGGCCGCGGTCTGGCCCACGCAGATCACGGCCACTATGGGCCCAGAGCACCGCAAGAAGAAGATCTTCATCGACTATCTGCGCAATGCGCGCGGCGCGAGCACGGCGCTCGCGTATGGCGTGCGGGCGCGCCCGGGCATGGGCATATCCGTGCCGATCGGCTGGGACGAACTGGAGGCGACGACGGGTGGCGCGCAATGGACGCTTGCAACCATCGACGCGCGTCTCGCCCGGATCGAGCAGGCTGATCCCTGGGGGGCCTATGGAAGCGTTCGGCAGAAGTTGACGGCGGAGCTGACGCTGAGTCTGGAGTCAACCGGCAAGTAGTGACGCCGTGAGCGTGAGGATGTTTTGCGCGCCGCCTATGCACAACGGATCGTCGATGCCGATGAAGTACGGCGCATGACCACGCACAGACGGACAGCAAGCAAATTACCCGCGATGACAAGCAGGATAAAACCTGGTCCGTTCGATGCATGCGCTCGGCGCAAGGCAGCGCGCGGCGCGCTAGACTGCTAACAGACCATCCGCCGCACGGGAGCGGTGCGTCGTACCGGCTTTTCGCGGCTTGCCGCGTTCGTTGCGTACGCCGCCATTGCCCACGGGCGCGGCCGTTCCCGCCAGGAGGTGACGCATGCCTTGCCGCAGCTCCCGCCATACTCGCCGCCGTCGCGCGGCGCTCGTCCCGTTCGTCCTAGCCGCGTCTTGCGTCATCGCGCTGCCCGCGCTCGCGGCCACGCCGATCACGGTCACCTCGAAGGCCGCGACCGACGGGCCGATCCGCTACACGGTACGGGTCGTGTCGAAGGCGTTCGGCGACGCTCAGGAGACCCGCACGCTGCGCTCGGGCGACACCGACGACTTCACGTGGCGCACCACGCCGCCGGGCGGCGCAGTCGCGACGCCGCAAGGCTGCCCGGACTACGCCTCGTTGCCGCTCGACGCGAACGGCGCGATGGTCAGGCAGACCCAGGTTCGCCTTGCGCCAATCGTCGCGAGTAACGGCACGGCCACCGTGCAGGTGAGCTTCCGCGCCCAGGCGCCGCACGGGACGCAAACGGTGTCGAGCAACGGCGCATCGCTTACGTGTCCTGCTGTGGTTGCGCATAGCGAGGTCGCGCACCTCACGATGCCCACCAATGGCACTGCGAAAACGCTCAAGCTCAGCGACGGCACGCAGATCACGATCTCGGCGCAGCGCTAAAGCGCGCCGTAAGCGGGATGGCCGGCGTAGCGCGTAAAGCATCGAGCGCGGGCCGGCCGCACACGTCTAGGCGCGTGCCTTGCGTTCGATAAGCCGCGCCGCGAGAAAGCGGTGTTCCGGCGAGAAGAGGCGCCGGTACGCGAGCAGCACCGCGCCCACCGTGCCGAGCGCCGACGAAGCCGCGATCAGGAACATGATCACGATCTGATAGCGCACGGCTTGCAGCGGCGATTGCCCCGCGAGCACCTGACCCGTCATCATGCCGGGCAGGCTCACCACACCGACCACGGCCATCTGGTTGAGCGTCGGGATCATGCCGGCGCGCACCGCCTCGCGGGCGCTAGCCTGCGCGGCCTCCCAGCGTGTCGCGCCGAGCGCGAGCGCAGTCTCCACACGGTCGCGCCGCGCGGTCAGCTCCTGCATCATGCGCTCCACGCCGAGCGATACGCCCGTGAGCGTGTTGCCGAGAATCATGCCGAGGATCGGAATCGCGTATTGCGGCTCGTACCACGGCCGGATGCGGATCACCACGAAAAGCCCGACTGCCGCCACGAGCCACGCGCTCACCCAGATCGACACGATGCTGTCCGCGCGTTGCCCGCCATACGTGCGTGCGCCGCGCTGCGCCCCGGCGAAACCGGCGATCAGCGTCATGAGCGCCATCAGCGGCAGCACGACGTACCAGCGGTTGAATGCGAACACCCAGCCGAGCACATAGCCGATCGCGAGCAACTGCACGACGGTGCGCACGGCGGCCCACGCCAGCTTGCGCTCGAGGTCGAGCTTGAGCAGCACGGAGACCGCGCCGTTGACGAACACGAGCAGCGCCGCGATGGCGACGTCGCCGATGCCGAGGTTCTGCAGTACGCCGGGGCTCATTGTGCGGCTCCCTGAGTGAATGCCGCGCGCGTGGCGGGTTCTTCGAGCACGCCCGCGCGCATTGTCAGATGCCGCTCGCCCACGCGCTGTGCCTGGGCGGGATCGTGCGAAACCCAGACCGTGGCGCGCGCTGTGCGCGCCTCGTCGAACCAGCCGGCCACCAGCGCCTCGACGGCGCGCGCCGATTCGGGGTCGAGAGAGGCGGTCGGCTCGTCGAGCAGCAGCGCTTCGGGATCGAGCTGGAGCACGCGCACGAGTGCCACGATTTGCGCTTCGCCGCCCGAAAGCTCGGAGGTATCGCGCGCGAGGAAGTCGCTGGAACGGCCAATGGCGGCGAAGAGGGCGTTCGCGCGTGCCGCGTCGAATCGCGCGTCGCGGTAAGCCGCTAGCGTATAGGGGTAGCGCAGGTTGTCTTCGACGCTGCCGTCCAGCAGCGCGGGCCGCTGCCGCAGGTACGCAATATGCCGCCGATACTGGGCGATGCGCCCGCGCGTGACCGGTTTGCCGTGCCAGCGCACCTCGCCGCCGTCGAGCGGGTCGAGCAGCGCGAGCGCGCGCAGGAACACGCTTTTGCCGGAGCCGGACGGGCCCGCCAGCACGGCGCGCTCGCCCGCTAGCAGCGCGAAATCGGTGGGATGCAGCAGCCACTGGCCGCGTTGCGCGTCGCGCCGGGCGATCTGGCGGGCCTCGACGAGCGGCGCGCCATCGGCGTGGAGTGGGGGGAGTGGGTTGTGCTTGAGCATCGAAAGATTGCAAACATGGCGGGTACGACAAGGCGTGCGAAACAGTATGTAACCGGGCACGCTGACTGCTCTTGCGGTATTGCAACATGGCAGGCCGACAACAACGCATAACGTGGAGTCCGCATGACGTCACCGCAGCCCAAGCCCTTTAACCTTGGCCGCACGCTCGCCAGGATCATCGCATGGCTCGTCGCGGTTGTCGTCGTGTTGGTTGCGGTGCTCGTCGTTTTCATCCTGACGTTCGACTGGAACCACGCCAAACCCTACGTAAACGAAAAGGTCACCGAAGCCATCGGGCGGCCGTTTGCGATCGAAGGCGATCTCAAGGTGGGCTGGCAGAGGCCGCCCGGCGAAACGGGCTGGCGCGCGTGGGTGCCCTGGCCGCGCTTTTCGGCCACGCAGATCGCGATCGCCAATCCCGACTGGACGAAGTCCCCGCATTTCGCCACGCTCGACGCAATCGACTTCGAGGTGGCCGTGCTGCCGCTGCTGGCTCACGACATCGTGATTCCGGCGATCAATCTCGTGAATCCGTCGATCGACGTCGAGCGTCTTGTCGACGGGCGCAACAACTGGACCTTCAAGCTGCCCGCCTCGAGCGGGCCTTCGACGTGGCGGCTCGACCTGCACGACATCACGTTCTCGAGCGGCAATATCGCCGTGAGCGACCAGCAGACGAAAACCGACGTGAAGATCGCGGTGAGCCTGCTTGGGCAGGGCATCCCGATCGGCAAGGTGATGGAGGAGCAGGAAGCGGCGTCGCGCGAGGGCTCTGCGCAGGTCATAGGGCGCGCGGGCGCGAACCGGCTGACACAGCAGGTCAACAAGCAGGCTTCGGAGGCGGCTGCTGCCAGCGCGGCTAGTGCGACCAGCGAGGCGAGCGCAGCGGCGGCTTCAGGCACGACGGCCGTAACAAGCGCGCCTGCAACGGGCTCGCAAACGCTCGCCGCGAGCGGTGCCAGCGGTCCGATCGCCGGCTCGGGTGCCGCGCCCGCACAGCCGCTCACGCAAGAGCCGTTCTACGCGATCGGCTGGACGATCAAGGGCACGTACGGCAAGACGGCGCTCGCGGGCAGCGGCAAGCTCGGCGGCGTGCTCGCCCTGCAGGACGCGAAGCGTCCGTTCCCGATTCAGGCCGACATGCGCGCGGGCGACCTGCACATCGCGCTGGTCGGCACGCTCACCGACCCGACGCACCTGGCCGCCGTCGATCTGCGCCTATGGCTGCAGGGACAAAGCCTGGCGCATCTGTACAACCTCACCGGCGTGACGCTGCCCGAAACGCCGCCGTATGCCACGGAAGGCCACTTCGTCGGCAATTTCAGGCGCGGCGCGAGCGTGTTCCGCTATGAGAACTTCACGGGCCGCGTGGGCGGCAGCGACCTGAACGGCACGGTGGTGTACCAGCAGCGCACGCCGCGGCCGCTCCTGAGCGGCGAACTGGTTTCGAACCTGCTGCAGTTCTCGGACCTCGCGCCGATCATCGGCGCAGACAGCACGGCGAGCAAGGCAAAGCGCGGCGACACCGTTGCGCAGCCGGCCGATCGCGTGATCCCGGTCGAGCCGTTCCGCACCGACCGCTGGAGCGCAATCGACGCCGACGTCAAGTTTACGGGCCGGCGCATCATCAAGCAGGGCAGCTTGCCGGTTCAGGACCTCTACGCGCACGTCATGCTGACGAACGGCGTGCTCGTGCTCGATCCGCTGCAGTTCGGTGTGGCGGGCGGCACGCTCGGCACACGTGTTTCGCTCGACGGCAGCGGCGCGCCGCTCAAGGCGCGCGGCACGCTGGAGGCGCGTCACCTGAAGCTCAAGCAGCTATTCCCGAACTTCAAGACGATGCAGTCGGCGCTCGGCGAGATCAACGGCGACGCTTCGCTTACGGCGACCGGCAACTCGCCGGCGGCGCTCGCCTCGACCTCGAACGGCGAGGTGAAGCTGCTTGTCACGCAGGGCACGATCAGCCGATTGCTCATGGAGGCGGCGGGCCTGAACGTGGCGAACGTGGTGTACGAGAAGCTGTTCGGCACGCGCGACGTGAATATCAACTGTGCGGCGGCCGACTTCGTCGCCACCAACGGCGTGCTCGATCCGCGCGTGTTCGCGCTCGACACCGACGACGCGGTGATCAACATCGACGGCCCGATCGACCTGCGCGACGAATCGATGAACATGAAGGTCCATCCGCATACGAAGGGCTTTCGCATTTTCACGCTGCGCTCGCCGCTCTACGTGAGGGGCACATTCAAGAACCCGCACGTAGGCGTGGATGCGACGGCGCTCGCGCTGCGCGGCGGCGCGATGATCGGGCTCGGACTTATCAACCCGTTCGCCGCGCTGATTCCGCTCATCGCGCCGAGCAACAACAAGCCGCTGCCATGCGACGCGCTGTTCGCGCAGATGCGTGAACATCCCGTGGCGCCGCCGCCGGGCCAGAAAATGCGCGCGCTGCCGAAGCCGGACCTCGCAAGCGCAGGCGCGGGCGCGAGCGCCGCTGCGGCGACGGATAAGGGCAATAAAGGGGAAGGGGGCGTGAAAGCGAGCCCGGCCACGCGCGACGCGCCGTCGCCAGCCTCGACTGCAACGCCGACGCAAGGGCAGCAGCCGCTCTACAAGGGAAGCTGATTCGGGAAGCTGAAGCGGAAAAACCGCTGCGCCGGGTGTATCGACCCGGCGCAGCGGTGCAGTGAACTTCGTTGAGCGCGCCGACCTGGCGCAACGACTAGCGCAACGAGCGCGGCGCGGTGTCGCCGGCGGCGTCCTGGCGGCGCGTGACGCGGCGGGTGGTCATGGTCGGACGTGCCGCACCGAACTCGGGCAGGACCCGGCTGCGTGCGCGGCTCGCGAACACAAGAAAGCCGAAGCCGTCCGCTTCATACCAGTAACCGCCGTTCTCGAGGCCTTCGATCGGCTGCTCGAGCGCGTGAGCGATCGATTCGATGCAGCGCTTGCGCAATTCACTCGTGCCCGGATACGGTGGCTGCGCTCCGCGCACGCTGCACAGGAGCACATCGAGCCCCGGCAGGATATGCGCATAGAGCACGGGCTCGTCCTGCGCGCGTGCTCGCGCGATCTTGGTATCGAGTTGGCCGAACGGCTTGAAGTGGCTCAGCACGGCGAGAAATGACTCGTCGCCGTCAGCCTTGACGCGTTTGCGCTTTTTCGGGAAGGACATAAAAATTCGCCTGAAAAAGGTGGATTGCAGTACACGCAGCGTTCCCATGCGACCACTCCCGGACTGGTGCGCCGCACGTCGATCCTTTATAGCACACGGATTTGCTGCGTTCACGAGGATAGAGATGGGGACGGTCCGCTCTTGCGGCGCGCGGAGCGCCTGAAGCGATCCGGACCTGCGCGGCCCGCCTGCTGCCCCTCTTTCAAAACCCTCATTGCGTTCGCAAACGCCATGCCGGATCGCACGTCGCGCTCATGTAGATATCCCGGCGCTCTCTCGCTCGTCTCCGTCTCAATAATAGACCTGTGTGTGCGCTCGGTGTGGCGAATTGCCGCAAAAAAACGGGTTTTCCGCGACTCAACGTGTGTGGTGTCACATACATTGTCATCCTGAAAAATCGCGCAGATAATGTTGCGGTTCTGTTGCCCGCGGTTGTCCGGGGCGCCTCGGGCCGATTGGCGTTGCGTGGGTGCATGCCGCGGGACGCATTGCAAATAAACTGGCGAAAAGCACGGCGCGCCGCCCAGACCCGCCACCGAAGCAGGCCAACATGAAACTCTTCGCCAAGGGGCTCTTGCTGATCGCGATTCCGAGCGTCGTCGAACTGGCGCTGCTCGGCGTCGTGTTCGACACCCAGGGAAAGGCCGCGCTCGCGGCCAAACGCGCCGAAAACACGCAGCAAATCCTTTGGCAAGCCAACAGTCTCGTCGACCCGCTGCTGCGCGAAGCCGCGCGCGTGCGCACGGGCATCGTGCTCGAAGATCCTTCATTCATCGATCGCCACGCCGTCTGGACCGAGTTCGCCGACCGCATCACGTTGCTCGCGCGTATGGTCGCCGACAATCCTCCCCAACTCGCGCGCGTCGAGCATATGCGCAACGCCGCCTATGCATGGCGCAAAGAAGCGGGTGAAATTGCCGATGCACTACGCATGGGCCGCAGCACGTCGTTCGCTCAGGTGGCGGGCAACGGCATGCCTCCGGAGATCGAGACGGTGCGCGAAGTGCTCGGCGACTTCATCGCCGAGGAAACGCGGCTCGACGAGGCCCGCGCGGCCATGCTGCGCGAGACGCGCGAGCGCCAGCAGGACGCGCTGATCTTCGCGGTGGTGGGCTCGATGCTGATCTGGGGGTTCACGGCCATGGCGTTCGCACGCAACGTGGGCGTGCGCCTTGCCGCGCTCAGCGCGAACGCCGAGCGCCTTGGGGAAAGTGCGCCGCTTGCGCCGCCGCTCACGGGCAACGACGAAATCGCCGCGCTCGATGCGGTGCTCCATCAGACGAGCGCGCAGCTGCGCGTGGCCGAGCGCGAGCAGGCCGCGCTGAAGGCGCAGCTCCAGGCGCGCGCCGCGGACCTCGCGAGCGCCAACGAACATCTGCGCCAGGAGAGTCAGGACAACGAGATGTTCATCTACAGCGTCTCGCACGATCTGCGCTCGCCGCTCGTGAACCTGCAGGGCTTTTCGAAGGAGCTGCAGGTATCGTGCGACGACTTGCGCGCCCAGGTCGACGCGGCGGGCTTGCCCGAGCACGAGCATCGCGCGATGACCGAAGTGCTCGACGGCGACGTCGACGAATCGTTGCAATTTCTGCGGCAGGCGGTGGCGCGCGCAGCGGCGATCATCGACGCGCTGTTGCGTCTCTCGCGCGCCGGGCGCCTTGAATACCGTTGGCAGCGCGTGAACGTGGCGCGGCTCGTCGAGCGCGTGCTGGGCGGCCTCTCCGAGGAACGCGCGCAGGCGGCGCGCATCGAGGTGGGCGAGCTGCCGCCCGCCTGGGGCGATCCGGCGGCCATTGAACAGATATTCGGCAACCTCATCGAGAATGCGTTGCACCATCTCGATCCCGCGCGCCCGGGCCGGGTCGAGATCGGTGCGCTCGCTGCCGCTAGCGAATCCGCCGACGAAGCCGGCAAAAGCGCGGGCAAGGATGCAGGAAAAACAGGGGCCGCGGAGCCTCTCGAGCGTACGCGGACTTATTTTGTGCGCGACAATGGCGTTGGTATCGCGCAAGCGTATCTGCCCAAGCTGTTCCGCGCGTTTCAGCGGCTGCACGGCGGCGAATCGCCCGGGCAGGGCACGGGCCTCGCGCTCGCCAAGCGGATTGTCGAGCGGCACGGCGGGCGCATCTGGGTGGAATCGGCCGAGGGCGCGGGCTCGACGTTCTTCGTCGCGCTGCCTGACCAGCCGTTGCGCACCACATAGCGGGCACTCGGGCGCGCCTGCCGGCAAGCTTTCAACAAGTTTCGAAAAGTTCATGCGGTACGTAGGAGAGTCGAGATGACGAACGGGGAACAGGTCAGCATCGTGCTGATCGAAGACGACGACGGGCACGCCACGCTGGTCGAGCGCAACCTGCGGCGTTCGGGGATTTCGAACAGCTTCCTGCGCTTTCGCGACGGCCAGGAGGCGCTCGATTACTTTTTCGGCACGCCGGGCGACAATCCGGCAGCGGCGGCGAACTGGGCGACGCGCGACGCGCTCAGCAATTTCGTCGTGCTGCTCGACTTGCGCATGCCGCGCGTGGACGGCTTCGAGGTGCTGCGGCGCCTGAAAGCGGAGCCCGCCACGGCGTCGGTGCCGGTGATCGTCCTCACGACCACCGACGACCCTCGCGAGATCGAACGCTGCTATGAACTCGGCTGCAACGTGTACATCACGAAACCGGTCGAATATGACGCGTTCATCGAGGCCGTGCGCCGACTCGGCTTCTTTCTCCAGGTCGTCAAGCTGCCGCCGGGCCATCGCTTCGTCCAGGCGCGACCGGCCGGCGCCCAGTAACGGATCGCGCGGGCATCGCGCATGGAAACATCACGCATTGGCAACCGAATGAAAGCAAGGCGACACGCTCGACCCATGCCTGAAGGGACGCTTCGCGCATGACGGAGGAACCCACGATGCTGGACGGCGCGCGCGTGCTCGTCGTCGACGACGACGAAGGCATCCTGCGCCTCGCCCGCAAATCGCTACTGCGCGCGGGTGCGCGCGTGGACACCTGCACGGGCGTGGGGGAGGCGCGCGCGTTGCTCGCCGTGCAGACGCCCGACGTGCTCGTACTCGACTATCAGCTCGACGGCGCGGAAACGGGCCTCGACTTCTTCCGCCGTCTGCGTGCCGACGACGTGCGCGTGCCGGCGATCCTCGTGACGGGCTTCACCGACGAGTCCCGCGTGATCGCCGCGCTGCGCGCGGGCGTCTCGGACGTGGTGCCGAAGTCGGGGGACTATCTCGACTATCTGCCGGAAGCCGTCGCGCGCGTGCTCTCGCAGGTGGCGCTGCAGCGCGCCTCCGACGAAGCGCTACTGCTGCGCGATCGCGAAGAGCACTACCGTACGCTCTCCGAAGCGTTGCCGCACCTCGTGCTCACCTGCGGCGCGGACGGCAATTGCGACTTTGTCTCGAAGCAGTGGCTCGACTATACGGGGCTCGACGCCGGCCAGTCGCACGGTCTCGCCTGGCTCGACGCCGTGCACGCCGACGATCGCGAAGAGATTCGCCACACCTGGCTCGAAGCCGTGGGCAGCGGCGCCACCGACTATCGCCATGAGTTGCGCATTCGCCGCCGCGATGGCGTGTATCGATGGTTCGACGTCCGAATCGTTGCGATGCGCGACCCGCGAGGCGGCGTGAACAAATGGTTCGGCAGTTGCACCGACATCGACGCGCAACGCGAAGCGACCGAGGAGCGCGAGCGCCTCCTTGCCTCGGAGCAGGCAGCGCGTCAGACCGCCGAAGAAGCCAACCGCGCGAAAGACCGCTTCCTCGCCATGCTCTCGCACGAGTTGCGCACACCCCTCACGCCGGTGCTCGCGGGCACGCGGCTGCTGGAGCAGATCCCGGCCCTGCCCGACGCCGCGCGCTCGGGCGTACTGATGATCCGCCGCAATATCGAACTCGAGGCACGTCTGATCGACGACCTGCTCGATCTCACGCGCGTGGCCAATGGCAAGCTGAGCCTCGCGCTCGACACGGTCGACGTGCACGAGGTGATCGAGGCCGTGCTCGAGCTTTTCCATAGCGAAATCCAGATCAAGCAGCAGGATGTCCATGTCGACCTGCGCGCCCAGCAGCACTATGTGCGCGGCGATCGCGCGCGCCTGCAGCAGATGCTCTGGAATCTCGTGCGCAACGCCGCGAAGTTCACGCCCGACGGCGGCCACATTTACGTACGCACGCGCGACGAGCGCACGCACGTGGAGATCGAGGTCGAGGACACAGGCATCGGCATCGCGCCCGAGCAGATCGGCAAGCTCTTTCATGCCTTCGAACAGGGCAGCCACAATCTCACGCGTCAGTTCGGCGGGCTCGGGTTAGGCCTCGCCGTGACGCGGGCGCTGACCGAGGCGCACGGCGGGAGCGTGAGTGCGAGAAGCCCCGGTGCGCATTGCGGCGCGACCTTCACCATCGTGCTGCCGAGCGCCGCGCGAGGCGAGGGCGCCGCCGCGGTGGCCGAGCGTCGCGGGCCGCATCGGGTGGGCGCGCTGAACATCCTGCTGATCGAGGATCACGAGGATACCGCTGAGGTCATGTCGCAACTGATGCGCTCGGGCGGCCACGAGGTGGCGGTGGCAGGCAGCGTGGCCGGTGCGCTCGCGCTCACGGCCAGCATGGCCTTCGACCTCGTGGTAAGCGACATCGGTTTGCCGGATGGCTCGGGCATCGACTTCATCCGCGCGTTCCGTGCGCAATCAACGGCGCCTGCCGTCGCGCTCACCGGCTTCGGCACCGACGACGACGTGCGCCGCAGCGTCGAAGCGGGCTTCACCGCGCATCTCACGAAGCCCGTCAACTTCGAGCAACTCGAACGGCTGATCGAAGAGGCCGCGGCCGCGCGCAGTGCGTCGGCCGCGCCCGATTCCGCCGCGCCGGCTCCCTGAGTCTTCCTTGAGCCTCGCTTGAACCGGGCATAAAAAAGCCCGCGCGGCCTTGCGGCGGCGCGGGCTTATGTCTGGACGCTCGCGCGGATCAGCGCGGATTGTTCTGCAGCGAATCGCGGATCTCGCGCAGCAGCAGCACGTCTTCAGGCGTGGGCGCCGGCTCGGCGGGTGCAGCGGGCTGCGGCTGGCGCAGCTTGTTGATGAACTTCACCATCAAAAAGATGATGAACGCGAGGATGACGAAGTTGATCACCGCGGTGATGAACGAGCCATAGCCGAACACGGCCACGCCCGCAGTCTGCAGATCCTTGTACGACTCGGGGTTGCCTTTATAGCTGGCCGGAATGTGTCCGAGCCGCACGAACATGTTTGAGAAGTCGAGGCCGCCCGTGATCACGCCGATGACCGGCATGATGAGATCTTTCACGATTGAGTTGACGATGCTCGAGAACGCACCGCCGATGATCACACCGACGGCGAGATCCATCACGTTGCCTTTGACGGCGAATTCCTTGAACTCCTGGACGATGCTCATGAGCGGGCTCTCCCTGAATGGCGCGGCACGGGGCTGGGGTCAATACGGCGTATTGGCGCAATCATAGCGAACGCATCCGTATCGCGGTAGCAATTTGACATTCCCTGACCTTTCTCCGGGGACTGGCGACGAAGTTCTACCGGACGCACGCGGCGTGCCCACCGCGCTGATTGAAGCCCGTCTTTGGCCTGCTTTCGACTTCAGTGCGCGAGCGAGATCTGCTCGTGAAAGGTTGCTGGATCGGTGTTGCTGCCACCCAGCAGCACGCCTACGCGCTTGCCTTGCAGCGTGTCGCGCAGCGGCCCGAGCAGCCCCGCCGTGGCTGCGGCGCAAGCGGGCTCCACGGCGAGCTTGAGTTGCTCGAAGAGCACGCGCATCGCGCTGCGCAGCGCGTCGTCGGAGACCGTGACGATGCGCTCGAGATGACGGCGGCACAGCGTATAGCTGTATTGCTCTGCATGCGACGCCATGAGCGAGTCGGCGATCGAGTGCATATGCGTCAGGCGCACCGTGTGGTTTGCGGCGAAGCTGCGGCTCATCACGTCCGAACCCTCGGGCTCGACGCCATACACGCGCACGCGCGGGTTCGCGAGCCGCAACGCTGTGGCAACGCCCGCAGCGAGCCCGCCGCCGCCGACGGGCACAACGACCGCGTCGAGATCGGGCGCCTGGGTGGCCCATTCATAGCCGAGTGTGGCCGTGCCGAGCACTGTGCGATAGCCGTTGAACGGATGCACGAAATAGCGTCCCTCGTCGGTCTCGATACGGCGCACGATCTCGAACGCCTCGCTGCTGTTGCTTGCCACGACGATTTCCGCGCCAAAGCGCCTGCATTGCGCGACACGCGCCGCGCTCGTGGTGCGTAAGAGCACGACCTTCGCGCTGATGCCCAACCGCATCGCCGCATACCCAACCGCCATGGCGTGATTACCGCCCGACACGCACGTGACGCCGGCGCTGCGTTGCGCGGCATCGAGCGCGAGCAGATGCGTGAACGCACTGCGCACCTTGAAGCTGCCGCTCGACTGCAGCAGCTCGAACTTGAAGTTCACGAGCGTCGCTTCGAGCGTGGACAGATCGTGGCGGTCGAACACCGGCGTGCGCAACACCCACGGCGCGAGCGCGAAATGCTGCGAAGCGATCTCGTCGAGGGTGGGGATTGCCTCACCGTCTATCGTGTGGCTGGTGGGAAGCGGCGAGGCGGTGGACATGATAGTGCGCGTCCAGCGAGATTACTGCGCCAGGGCTTCGACGGACATGCCGTGCACGAGCTTGCGCAGGAAACCTTCGCACGCCGCGAGCTGTTCGAGCGAGACATATTCGTTCGGCTTGTGCGCCTGCTGGATGTCGCCGGGCCCGCACACCACGCTCGGAATGCCCGCGCGAGCAAAGAGGCCCGCCTCGGTGCCGTAGGCCACCTTGCGGCGTGCGTCATCGGCGGTGAGCGCGCGCACGAGTTGCGTGATCGCGGCCTGCTCGGTGGCGTCGAGGCCGGGGGCCGCAGCGATCTTCGTGAACTCGATCGCGCCCACCGCGTGCTCGCGTTGCATCTTCGGCACGAGCGTTTCGCGCGCGTACTGTTCGATGCGCGCGAAGATCGTGTCGGGGTTAAGCGTCGGCAGATTGCGGAACTCGAACGCGAAACGGCATTCGGCCGGCACCGTGTTGATCGCATTGCCGCCTTCGATCGTGCTGGTTTGCGCGGTCGTGAACGGCACGTCGTAGAGCTCGTCGAACGGGCCGTTCGCGCGGAATTCGTCGGCCATGTCGCGGATGTAGCAGATGAGGCGCGCCGCGTACTCGATCGCGTTCAGCCCGCGCGGCGTGAGCGACGAATGCGCGGCCTGGCCGCGCACGCAGCACTGGTACGCGTTGATGCCCTTGTGCGCCACGATGGGGCGCATGCTCGTGGGTTCGCCCACGATGCAGCCTTCGGGCTTCACGCCGCGCTTCACGAGTTCTTCGATCATGAGCGGCGCGCCCACGCAGCCCACTTCCTCGTCGAACGAGAGCGCGAGGTGCAGGGGCTTGGCGAGTTTCGTCTTCTGGATCTCGGGCACGAGCGTGAGCGCCGCGCCGATGAAACCCTTCATGTCGCAGGTGCCGCGGCCATAGAGCAGGCCGTCGCGGATCTCGGGCTTGAACGGGTCGCTGTCCCATTTCTGGCCGTCCACGGGCACCACGTCGGTGTGGCCGGAGAGCACGATGCCGCCGTTCGTTTCGCCGTCATGCGCGGGGATCGTGGCGAACAGGTTGGCCCATTTGCCGTCGCGGCCATAGGTGAGCGTCGATTCGATGCCGCGAGCACGCAGATCGTCGCGCACGGTCTCGATCAGGCCGAGATTCGGATGGCGGCTGACCGTGTCCATCGAAACGAGGCGGGTGACCCAGGGGAGCGAGGCGGGAAGGGAGGCGGAAGGCGTAGACGACTGCGCTGTTTCAGCGGCGAGGGACATATTGGGCTCCAGCTTGCTTGTATTCTTCATCTTACCCAAAAAGAATGCGGCAAGCCAAAGCGGGCAGTGCGGCGTCACACGTTCCCGACGATTGCGGTGTACATGGCGCGCTGCAGCATGACGTGAAAACGCCCGCGCGGAGGGCAAACCGCGCGGGCGTCCGAAGATGCGCTAAGGGCGCTTAGCGCGACGCGCCAGCGCGATTGGGTGCACCGAGCGCGCGCAACGTCTCCTTCACGGTAGCCACGCGCACGGCGAGGTCGGGGCTGCGCGTTTCGATGCGCAGCTTGTCCTGGCCCGCGAGCTTGATGTGCTTGTGCTTCTGCACCATCTCGATGATGCGCATGGCGTCCACGGGCGGATTCGGCACGAACTGCAGGCCGATGACCGCTTCGCCCGCATCGATCTTCGTGATGCCGAGCGGCTTCGCCGCCAGTCGCAGACGATGCGTTTCGATCAACGCGTGGGCCTGTGCCGGCATCTTGCCGAAGCGGTCGATCAGTTCTTCCTGGATGCCGTCGATCGAATCGTCGTGCTCGCAGTTCGCGAGGCGCTTGTAGAGCGACAGGCGCTCCTGAACGTCGCCGCAATAGTCGGCTGGCAGGATCGCGGGTGCGTGCAGGTTGATCTCGGTGGTCGCCGCGAGCGGCGCGTTGAGATCGGGCTCGCGGCCGTCTTTGAGCGCTTTCACGGCGTCGTTGAGCATGTCCGTGTAGAGCTGGAAGCCGATCTCCTGGATCTCGCCCGACTGCTTGTCGCCGAGCACTTCGCCCGTACCGCGAATTTCGAGGTCGTGCATCGCCAGATAGAAGCCCGAGCCGAGTTCCTCCATCTGCTGGATGGCTTCCAGCCGCCGTTGCGCCTGCTTCGTGAGCCCTTGCGGATCGTGCACGAGCAAATACGCGTACGCCTGGTGGTGCGAGCGCCCGACACGGCCGCGCAACTGGTGCAACTGCGCCAGACCGAACTTGTCGGAGCGGTGGATCAGGATCGTGTTCGCGGTCGGCACGTCGATGCCGGTCTCGATGATCGTGGTACAGAGCAGCACGTTCGCGCGCTGCGCCACGAAATCGCGCATCACGGCTTCGAGTTCGCGCTCGTGCATCTGGCCGTGCGCCACCGCAATGCGCGCTTCGGGCACCAGCGCTTCGAGCATCGCACGGCGGTTCTCGATGGTCTCGACTTCGTTGTGCAGGAAGTACACCTGGCCGCCGCGCTTGAGTTCGCGCAGCATGGCCTCGCGAATCACGCTGTCTTCCTCGCGGCGCACGAAGGTCTTGATGGCGAGCCGCTTTTGCGGCGCGGTCGCGATCACGGAGAAGTCGCGCAGGCCTTCGAGCGCCATGCCGAGCGTACGCGGAATCGGCGTGGCGGTGAGCGTGAGCACGTCCACTTCCGCGCGCAGCGCCTTGAGCGCCTCCTTCTGGCGCACGCCGAAGCGGTGCTCCTCGTCGATGATGACGAGCCCGAGGCGCTTGAACTGCACATCGGACGACAGCAGCTTGTGCGTACCGATTACGATATCGACGCTGCCGTCGTTGATCTGCTGGATCGCGCCGCTCACTTCCTTCGCGGACTTGAAGCGCGAGAGTTCGGCAATGCGAACGGGCCAGTCGGCGAAGCGGTCCGTGAAGGTTTGCGTGTGCTGCTCGGCGAGCAGCGTGGTGGGCGAGAGAATCGCCACCTGCTTGCCGCCCATCACGGCGATGAACGCCGCGCGCAACGCGACTTCCGTCTTGCCGAAGCCCACGTCGCCGCACACGAGGCGGTCCATCGGCTTGCCGCTCGTCATGTCGCCGATCACGGCGGCGATCGCGGCCGCCTGGTCGGGCGTTTCCTCGAAGCCGAAGCTTTCCGCGAACTTGACGTAGTCGCGCGGTTCGAGCGCGAACGCGTGGCCTTCGCGCGCGGCGCGGCGCGCGTAGAGATTCAAAAGCTCGGCCGCGGTGTCGCGGATCTGCTGCGCGGCCTTGCGGCGTGCCTTTTCCCACTGGCCGGAGCCCAGCGCATGAAGCGGCGCGCTATCCGGATCGGCGCCGCTGTAGCGTGAAATCACGTGCAATTGCGAGACCGGCACGTAGAGCTTGCTGCCGTTCGCATATTCGAGGTGCAGGAATTCGGTATCGCCTTCGCCGAGGTCCATCGTCACGAGGCCGTGATACCGGCCGATGCCGTGTTGCGCATGGACCACCGGATCGCCCACCTTGAGTTCGGAGAGATCGCGCACCATCGAATCGACGTTGCTCGCCTGCTCCTGGCGGCGACGGCCCGCACGGCGCGCAAGCGGGCCGTAAAGCTCGGTCTCGGTGATGACCGCAAGCTCCTCGCCCCGCAGCGAGAAGCCCGTGGAAAGCGGCGCGACGCCCAGCGCGAAGCGCTCGTCGCCGGTGAGCCAGTCCTCGAAGCTGTCGGCGCCCGCGGGGCGCAGATGGTTGTCGGCGAGCAGTTGCGCAATGGTTTCGCGCCGCCCCGCCGACTCCACTGCGAACAGCACGCGGTTCTTCGTCGTGTCGAGATAGCTGCGCAGCGAGGCGAGCGGGTCGTCGGCGTGGCGGTCGATTGCGAGATTCGGCAGCGCCGTGGCCCAGCCGCCCGCGCTCGCAGCGGGCAGCACGAGGCGCGCGAACGGCTTTGCGAACGCGAAGAAGTCCTCGTCGGTCAGGAAGAGGCGCTGCGGCTCCAGGATCGGCCGCTCGCGGTCGTGCGAGAGGAAGTTGTGGCGCTGCTTCGTGTCGTTCGTGAAGCGGCGGATCGACGCGTCGAGGTCGCCCGAGAACACCAGCTGGGCGTTTTCCGGCAGATAGTGGAAGAGCGTAGCCGTCTCTTCGAAAAAGAGCGGCAGGTAGTATTCGATGCCGGCCGACGGCACGCCATTGCCCATGTCCTTGTAGATCGTCGCGCGGCTCGGGTCGCCCTCGAACACTTCACGCCAGCGGCTGCGAAACGCCGTGCGCGCTGCTTCGTCGAACGGAAACTCGCGGCCAGGCAGCAGGCGCACGTCCTTCACGGGGTACAGGCTGCGCTGGCTGTCCGGGTCGAACGCGCGAATCGAGTCGACCTGGTCGTCGAAAAGGTCGATGCGGTAGGGCAGCGGCGAGCCCATCGGAAAGAGGTCGATGAGCGAGCCGCGCACGCAGTATTCGCCGGGGCGCACCACCTGGCTCACATGCTCGTAGCCCGCGAGCGTGAGCTGCGACTTGAACTTCGCTTCGTCGAGGCGCTCGCCCTGCGAGAACGAGAACGTATAGGCCGCGAGAAACGACGCGGGCGGCATGCGGTAGAGCGCCGTGGTGGCCGGCACGATCAGGATGTCGCAGCGGCCTTCGCCGAGATCGTGGAGCGTAGCCAGACGCTCTGAAACGAGGTCCTGGTGCGGCGAGAACGTGTCGTACGGCAGCGTTTCCCAGTCGGGCAAGAGGCGCACGCGCGCCTCCGGCGCGAAGAACGGAATCTCCTGAGCGAGCCGCTGGGCATCCACGGCGCTGGCGCAAATCACGGCCAGCAGCGGCGCCTGGCGTGCGCCGGCGCGCGCGGCCTCGCGGTAGCGCGCGATCAAGAGCGCGTCGGACGAGCCGTGCGTGCCGTCGAACGCGAAGCGCTGCCCCGGCTTGACGACGGAGACGGGGGACGGAGATTGCGAGGAAGCGGCGATATCGGACATAGGCAACAGGGTGGCCGACGCGTGTGTCGGTAGGGTGGCCAGTTCAGTTCGGGCGGAGTGCAACGCCAGAATATGGGGGCCGGTTACTGGTCTTCAAGTGAATCCGGCGCGTTTCGACGACGTTTCGCCGACGTTTTGCGGGCGTCCGGCGTGCGGGTAAGGGACCTATTATAAAATCCGTCCTTTACTTTGACTCATGCGGCTCGCGACACCGTGACTTCACGCCTTTTTGCCCTGATTCCGTGCGCCGGCACCGGCAGCCGTTCGGGCTCGGCCATGCCGAAACAATATCGAATCGTTGCCGGACGCGACCTCCTGCACTATACGCTCGCCGCTTTCGACGCCTGCAACGAATTCTCGCAAACCCTCGTGGTGATTTCTCCCGACGATAACCACTTCGACGCCCGGCGCTTCGGCGGCCTGCGCTTTGCCGTGCGGCGTTGCGGCGGCGCCTCGCGCCAGGCCTCGGTCTATAACGGCCTGGCTGCGCTCGCCGAATTCGGCGCAACCGACAACGACTGGGTGCTCGTGCACGATGCGGCGCGCCCCGGCATCACGCCCGCGCTGATTCGCACGCTCGTCGAGTCGCTCAAGGACGACCCCGTGGGCGGCATCATGGCGCTGCCGGTGGCGGACACGCTCAAGCGCGTCGCCCCGAAGGACCCCGCGGCGCCCGGCGTACACATCGCGCGCACCGAATCGCGCGACGGACTCTGGCAGGCCCAGACGCCGCAGATGTTCCGTATCGGCATGCTGCGCACGGCCATCGAGCGCGCGCAGCAAGACGGTCACGATCTCACCGACGAAGCGAGCGCGATTGAATGGCTGGGTCACGCGCCGCGTCTCGTGCAGGGCAGTCTGCGCAACTTCAAGGTGACGTACCCCGAAGACTTCGCGCTCGCCGAAGCGATCCTCAGCCGGCCCGCAGAATAAGCGCACCGCAATCCCTACACCTGAAACCCCTGGAACCCCACACATGGACATCAGAATCGGACAAGGCTACGACGTGCACGCGCTGGTGCCTGGCCGCCCGCTCGTGCTCGGCGGCGTGACGATCCCCTATGATCGCGGCCTGCTCGGCCACTCGGACGCCGACGTGCTGCTGCACGCCATTACCGACGCGCTGTTCGGCGCCGCCGCGCTCGGCGACATCGGCCGCCATTTCCCCGACACCGACAAGCAGTTCTACGGCGCCAACAGCCGCGTGCTGCTGCGCGAATGTCTGCGCCGCGTGCAGGAGGCGGGCTTCGCGCTCATGAACGTCGATACCACGGTGATCGCCCAGGCGCCCAAGCTCGCACCCCACATCGAATCGATGCGCAAGACGATTGCCGAAGACCTGAACCTGCCGGTCGAACGCGTGAACGTGAAGGCGAAGACGAATGAAAAGCTCGGCTATCTCGGCCGCAGCGAAGGGATCGAAGCGCAGGCGGCTGTACTGCTGCTGCGCGCGTGATCTTCCGTTCAGCCCTTGTTTTGAAGGGCTGAACGGCGCAGAGCAGGGCGCGTGCCTGCTCCGCGCCCTACGGCGATGATTGCAATTGCAATCATCGCCGTTGCTTTTCTTGTCGATTAATTTCCGTTTTTTTCGTCCCATACTGAACCGCTATCCGGAAGTGGGGAGGGCAATGGCGGGAGTTGAAAAACGCGTGAAAGGCCTCGACGGCCTGCGGGCGCTTGCAGTCGTGCTCGTGTTCCTCTCGCACAAGGCCCACGTCGACGCGATCGATGCGGGCAAGATCGGCGTCTGGCTGTTCTTTCTGATCAGCGGTTATCTGATCATTGGAGAGCTGCATCGCAATCGGGTTCGCATCGAACAGCGCGGCGCTCGCACGGCCGCGCTGCTGTACGTTTTCTTCATGAAGCGCACGCTGCGCATTTTTCCGGTGTACTACCTGCTGCTCGTTGCACTCACCATCGCGCATGCGAGCTTCTATCAGCGCGAGGTTGACCTCGGGCTCGCGTGGCATTTCGTATTCCTCTCCAATTACTGGATCGGCGTGGTGCACGATGGCTGGCCCGGCACCGTTTCGCATTTCTGGAGCCTCGCGGTCGAACAGCAGTTCTATCTCGTCGCGCCGTTTGCGCTGCTGTTCATGCGCGCGTCGCGCCATCTCGCGCTTTGCGCGGTGGTCATTGCGGCGGCTGCGTTCGCGCATCTCGCGCTGTACGAGGAAGGGGCGATCGCGCCGCTGATTTACGCGTTTTCGCCATGGAATTTCGCCATGCTCGCGCTCGGCGGCGCACTGGCGATCGGCGGTGCGCGCGTGCCGTTGCGCCCGGGGGTGTTCAGTGCGGTGTGGTTCGTCGGGGCGTGTGCGGCGATCGCCGGCTTCGCGCTGGCGCGCGCCGATTGTGCCGAAGGCGTGAACGGCGCGACGATACAGTCGGGCTTCTTCGACATCGGACTCGCGCTCGCGCTCGGCACGCTGTTTCTGTGGCTCGTGCGTCGCCAGGACAGCATGGTCGTTGCGGTGCTGGAAGTGCGGCCGCTCGCGTATCTCGGCACGATCAGCTACGGCTTCTATCTGTTTCACAACCTCGTGCCGTCGCGCCTTGGCGTGGCGCCGGGGTTTTACGCGCGGCTCGATGTGCCCGATGGTGCGCAGCCCGTTCTTGCGCTCGTGCTGCAGTTCGCGTTAGCCGTGCTGCTCGCGCATCTGTCGTGGCAGGTTCTGGAAAAACGCGTGCTCGAGTGGAAGCGACCGCTCGAAACGGCAATACGCAACCGCCTGCCCACGCGCGCAGCGGCGAGCCGGACTTGATGCAACAGCGCGAGGTCTAGAGCGTCTCGCCGCCCACCACGCGGCCGTCGGGGCACAATTCGCCGGTCTGCAGCCCGTCGAGCACGCGCAGTACTTCTTCGGCGCTGCGCCCGACGTTCAGGTTGTTCACCGTGACATGCTGGATCGTGTTGTCGGGATCGACGATGAACGTTGCGCGCAGCGACACGCCCGCTTCCTTGTCGCGTATGCCGAGCTGATCGATGAGCTCGCCCTTCACGTCGCCAAACGAATAGTGATTGAGGCGATCGAGCGTCTTGTCCTCGCGCCGCCACGCGAGCTTCACATATTCGTTGTCGCAACTGCCGCCCATGACGACCGTTTCGCGGTCATCGAATTCCTTGATGAGCCTTGCGAACGCGATGATCTCGGTGGGGCAAACGAGCGTGAAATCCTTGGGGTAGAAGTAGATGACCTTCCACTTGTTGGCGAAGGTCTGTTCGGTGATCTCGATGAACGCCGATTCGCCGTTTTCCACGGGATGGTTGAAGCCGGGCTTCGCGGCGGTGACGGTGAAGGCCTCGAGTTTGTCGCCGACGGTTTTCATGGGGCAGTTCCTCAGACGAGAGGCGGGCAGCGCGGCCCGCTTTGACGCCGCGCGCGCGAGAGCGCAACGCGGCATGCCGATGAAAACGATTGTCGCAGGTGCGGGCGGCGCGTGATGCGAGGGTGCGCCGCCGCCGGCTTTCGGTCAAGCTAGGGGAAAGCGGCTCAGGTGCCCTTGGCGAGCGGGAACTCGATCGTCACTTCGAGACCGGGGCCCGGCAGCCGGTTGCGCAGGCGCAGCGCGCCGCGATAGCGGCCCACGAGGCGCTGCACGATGGCCATGCCGAGGCCGGTGCCGTTCGCCTGCGTGCGAGCCGTGTCGACGCGGTAGAACGGCCGCGTGACGAGCGGGAGCTGATCCTCGGGAATGCCCGGGCCTTCGTCGACCACCGAAAGTTCGACGCGCGAGTGCGAGACGCGCGTTTCGAGCATGATGTGCGGAATACCGTCGGTTTCGCTCGCGCCGTATTTGCGTGCGTTTTCGATCAGATTGCCCACCACGCGGCGCATGTCGGTGTCGTCGGCTTCGATCATGGCCGAAGGCGCGAGCCGCGTGATGAGGCGCACGCCGTCTTCGCTCGCCATGCGCGCGGCCATCTCGCCGGCAATGACCGAGAGATCGACGCGCTCGGGCATGCGCTGGGCGGGGCGCGCGTAATCGAGGAAGCGGCCGATGATCATGTCCATCTGCTCGATGTCGTCGATCATCGCGTCCTTGGTCGCCTGATCGGACGGACTCATCTCCGTTTCGAGCCGCAGGCGCGCGAGCGGCGTGCGCAAATCGTGCGAGATGCCCGCGAGCATCAGCGCGCGGTCGGCCTCCAGCTGCTCGAGGTCGCGCACCATCTGGTTGAACGAGCGATTCGTTTCGGCGGCGACGCCCATGCCGCTCTCGGGCAAGGGCGCGGGAGGCTGCCCGGAGCCCAGCATGCGCGCCGACATGGCCAGACGCGCGAATGGCCGGTTCACGAGGCTCGTGATGAAGGCCGCCCCGAAAAGCGATAGCGCGAGCGCGGAAACGCCCCATCCGACCCACTGCAGGCCTGTGACGTTGTCGAGCTGGTCGCGGTCGAGCGCGACCCAGTAGTCGTCGTCGTCGATCTTGAAGCTGATCCACACGCCCGGAATGTCGTTCACGGACTGCGCGATGATCGTGTCGTCGCCAAGACGCCCGCGAATGTCATGCTCGATCAGACGATTGAGCGACTCGTCGGGCTGGAGCTTGTACTTGTCCGTGGTTTCGCGCGGGTACACACGCACGCCCTCGTTGCTCTCGAGATCCTGCAGCAGCGCGCGGCGCAGATCGGGATCGGAGTAGAGGAGCGCCGTGCGCGTGAGCTTCACGATCGCGACGAGCTGGAGCGCCACGCGCTGCGCGCGCGGCTCCCGCTCGATCACGCGAAAGCTCTGGAACCACGCGGCGAGACTCACCGCGATGAGAAGGGCGATCAGCAGGAAGGTGCGCCAGAACAGATCGCCGAACGCGAGCGTGAGCAAACGCCGGTCAATCCGCATGGACCCTTCCCGTTTCAACAGAGGCAGTGCAGACAACGAGACTCCATCCAGGATCAGGCGGCGCCGTCGGGGATGAACACGTAGCCGAGGCCCCAAACCGTTTGAATGAAACGCGGGCTGCCCGGATCGGGTTCGATGAGCTTGCGCAGGCGCGAGATCTGCACGTCGAGGCTACGGTCGAACACTTCGTATTCACGGCCGCGCGCAAGCTCCATGAGCTTTTCACGCGAGAGCGGCTGGCGCGGATGACGCGCGAACACCTTGAGCACCGAGAATTCGCCCGTGGTGAGCGGAATTTCCTGGCCGGCCTTGGTGAGCGTGCGCGTGGCGAGATTCAATGCGAATTCGCCGAACTCGAACACCTCGGTGGTTTCCGAAGGCGCGCCCGGCAGTTCAGACGGCGCCTGACGGCGCAGCACCGCATGAATACGTGCGACAAGTTCGCGCGGGTTGAAGGGCTTGGGCAGATAGTCGTCGGCGCCCATTTCGAGCCCGACGATGCGATCCACGTCCTCGCCCTTGGCGGTGAGCATGATGATGGGCGTGCGGTCGTTGCTGCCGCGCAGACGGCGGCAGATCGACAGGCCGTCTTCGCCTGGCAGCATGAGGTCGAGCACCAGCAGGTCGAAGCGCTCGCGCACCCACAGCTTGTTCATGGCGGGGGCGTTTTCGGCCACGTAGACATTGAAGCCCTGCTCGCCGAGGTAGCGGCGCAGCAGGTCCCGGAGTCGGGGATCGTCATCGACAACGAGAATTTTGGACGGGTTTTTGGTTTCCATGCCTGGCATCTTAGCGCGATTGGATACTGATGCGAGTTTGCACCAATTATCAGGTTACAGTCAGTTACAAAATTTACCCGTGCTGTGCCACGACGGCAAGCACTGACAGATAGACTTCTTTACGTAAAGCGGCTGTTCGGTAGATACTTCATTCGACTTTAAAATTCATGCCCGCGCCGAGCCGGGTTCGCACATGTATTCGAGGTAGCCGTTTGCCGCGTCAAGAAGGGAACAAAACGATGGGAGGGGTCAGGCCGACAATGCGCCACACCATGCTTGCACTGGCGCTAGCCGGTGGCGTGGCGGCTGCACTGGAGTCGTTGCCGGCCCGGGCCCAGCCCTCCGCAGACCGCTACGAGAACCCGCAGTCCTTTGCCCGCTCTCAGGGCGGCAAGCCATCAATGCGGCGCATACGCAGCGATACGGTTCCGCGTCCAGCGTCTGACATCAACCAGCGTCCTGCCGTTCCCCCCGACCTCGATCAGCGCCGCCGCGACGGCCATATGACGCCCGACGAGCGACGTCTCTTGCGTCAGCATATCGAAGACGCTGTGCGCGAACTGTACAAGCGCTAATACTGCTTTCGGCGTGCGTCAACGCCGCTGCGCGGCGATAACGTTTACGCAATATTCAATTCGCGACGCGTTCACGCCTTTCTCGCGCCTTTCACGATTTTATCGGCATGCCATCGTGCATTCGCGCCGTGCAAACGCGCTGAAAAAAACCGTAGCAATTGCGTAGTCAACATCCGTTTTGCCACAGCCGTTAAGCCGGTACATTCATTGACTGCGCCGGCGGTTTCGTCGTGCGCCCGTTTATCATGAGCGACTCCAGACGGTCGAGGCCAAACGCGCAGTCCGACGTGCACGCGTCGGCGCCAGACACTGGCGCGGATGCGCGGCTCGACGCCGACGACGCCCGCCATCTTCTCGTACGTACGGGCTTCGCGCCGCGCGAGAGCGAAGTGGCGCCTTATGTGGGTCTCACGCGAGAGCAGGCTGTCGCGCGACTCGTCGGCAGCGCGCGCAGCGAGGCGCTCACGCCGCTGCCCGCATGGACCGCCGAAGTGCCGCCGAGCCGGGCGCAGCGCAATGCACGGACCCCGGAAGAGCGTCAGGAAGCGCAGCGCCAGCGCGGCGCGCGCTACGACGAATTGCGCGCGTGGTGGCTGCGCGAGATGCTCGTCACGTCGTCGCCGTTGACCGAGCGCATGACACTTTTCTGGCACAACCACTTCACCTCGGGCCAGGACAAGGTTGGTGAGCCGCAGTTGATGGCCGCGCAAAACGCGCTCTTGCGGCGCGACGCGCTGGGTAGTTTCGCGAACCTGCTGCATGCCGTCGCGAAGGATCCCGCGATGCTGCTTTACCTCGATGGCGCGAGCAATCGCAAGGGCAGGCCCAACGAGAATTTCGCACGTGAAGTGATGGAGTTGTTCACGCTGGGCGAAGGCCAGTACTCGCAGCGCGACGTTGCCGAAGCGGCGCGCGCGTATACGGGTTGGAGTCTCGATCCCGACACTCAGGCGTTCGTCTGGCGCGTCGACCTGCACGACGGTGGTGAGAAGACCGTGCTTGGCCGCAGCGGGGCGTTCGACGGCGATCAGGTGCTCGACATCCTGCTCGCGCAGCCGCAAACTGCCCGATATGTATCCGGCAAGCTGTGGCGCGAGTTCATCTCCTCGACGCCTGACGAGGCGCAGCTCACAAACGTCGCCGATCGTTTTCGCGCGAGCGGCTATGAGGTCGGCGATGCGCTTCGCGCGCTACTCGTGACGCCAGCGTTCTGGGATGAGCGCAACCGTGGCGTGCTCGTGAGTTCGCCGGTGGAGTTCATCGTCGGCACGGTGCGCCGGTTCGACGTGGTGTACGGCGACACGTTGCCATTTGCGCGCCGCTCGGCGGCGTTGGGCGAGAATCTGTTTTACCCGCCAAACGTGAAGGGGTGGCCAGGCGGGGCGTCGTGGATCAACAGCGCGACGCTGCTCGCACGCAAGCAGTTCGTCGAGCAGTTGTTTCGTGCGACGGAAGCGGGGCGGCCGCCTGTGTCGGGCGCACCCGCCAAGGTCGCGGCAAGCATGCCGCAAAGCATGCAAAACGTGGCGAACGCAATGCGCCGCGATGTATTGCAAGGCGGTATGCGCTTCGATCTGGATGGCTGGCTTTCGCGTTACGGTCTCACTGCCGATGCCACGCCCGGTCTTTCAGCGCAGTTGCAAATGCAGCACGCGATCTTGCCGCTCGCGCCTGTCGATGCGATCGCGGTTGGCAGCAGTGCGGGTTCCTGTCTCCAGGCACTGCTGATGGATCCGGTGTATCAATTGAAGTGACGCATGGGCATGAACGGCCGAATCCCTGGCGGCAGCGTATGCCGCTGCACTGACAAGCGAGGCAAGCCATGAAGCGACGCGACTTTCTTGCAGCCGGTGCGACGGCCGCCGCCGCGATGGCGAGCTCTGCGCTATGGCTGCCTGGCGCCGCGCGCGCACAAGGGGCAACGCCCGCGCCCCCGGGCCTTGCTAGCGGCTACGAGAACCTGCTGATTCTCGTCGAGCTCAAGGGCGGCAACGACGGCCTCAACACGGTCGTGCCTTTTGCCGATCCGCTTTATTACCGCTACCGGCAAGCCATTGGCGTGCCACGCGCGCAGGCGATACAACTGGACGAGCGCACGGCGCTGCATCCGGCGCTCGCGCCGCTCATGCCGATGTGGCGGGCGCACGAGCTTGCAATCGTGCAGGGCGTGAGCTACGCGCAACCGAATCTGTCGCACTTTCGTTCGATCGAGATCTGGGACACGGCTTCGCGCTCCAATGAGTATCTGCGCGAAGGCTGGCTCACGCGCGCGTTCGCACGCGAGCCGGTGCCGCCAGGATTTGCCGCCGATGCGCTCGTGCTCGGCAGCGCCGAGATGGGTCCGCTCTCGAACGGCGCGCGCGCCATCGCGCTCGTGAATCCGGCGCAGTTCGCGCGCGCGTCGCGCCTCGTCACGCCGGTCACGCTCAAGGAGCGCAACCCGGCGCTCGCGCATATCCTCGATGTCGAGAACGACATCGTGCATGCCGCCGATGCCCTGCGGCCACGCCCGGGCAACTACGCGCTGAAGACGGCGTTTCCTTCGGGTGCATTCGGCGCCTCGATCAAGACGGCCATGCAGGCGCTCGCATCGAGCGACACCGCGCAAGGCGCGCCGGTGGCGGGGCGCGGCGTCGCGGCGATTCGTCTGACGCTGAACGGCTTCGACACGCACCAGAACCAGCCGCAGCGTCATGCCGATTTGCTGCGCCAGTTCGCCTCGGGCATGGAGGCGATGCGCTCGGCGCTCGTGGAACTCGGGCGTTGGGATCGCACACTGATCGTGACGTATGCGGAATTCGGGCGGCGCGTGCGCGAGAACCAAAGTCGCGGCACCGATCACGGAACGGCTTCGGCGCACTTCGTCGCAGGCGGGCGGGTAGCGGGCGGGCTCTATGGGCAGGCGCCGCAACTCGCGCAGCTCGATGGCAATGGCAATTTGCCCGTAAGCGTCGACTTCAGGCAGATCTACGCGACCGTGCTAGGCCCGTGGTGGGGGCTCGACGCACAGGCCGTCCTGCAGCAGCGCTTCGAGCCGCTGCCGTTGCTGCGCGCGTAACGTAAGCGCGAGCCTCAGCTTCGGCGCGCGGCGCGCCAGGCGATCCACAGTTTGCGCACGGGCGTGAGCACGATCTGCTGATGCAGCACCTGGTAGCCTTCGCGCTCGACTTCGTCGAGCAGCGCGAGTTCGAGCGCGGCGAGCGCACGCAAGGTGCGCTGGTCGCGGCGCGCCGAGGCGGGAATCGCGTCGAGCGCGGCGTGCACCGCTTCGCGCGCACGCGAGGTCTGGAACTGCATGAGTTCAGTGAACTCCGCGCTGTAGCGCCGGTTGATGAGATCGGCGGCGGTGACGTTATAGCGCTGCAATTCGTCGATAGGCACGTAGATGCGGCCATGGCGCGCGTCGTTGCCGATCTCCGGCACGAACTGGGCGAGCATGAGCGCGTTGCCAAGCGGCGCGGCCCAGCGCGCGGCGTCCTGGCGGTCCTCTTGCGTGCGCGCGCTGAGTTGCGCCACGAGCGAGGCGAACGTGCCGCCCACGCCGTCCATATAGCGGCGCAGATTCGGCAGATCGAGATAGCGCGCCTGCTCGAAATCCATCTCGAAGCCAGCGAGCAGCGCCTGCAAGCCAGGATAGACGGCCTTCGAATCGCCGAGATGCGTGGCGAGCGCCTGCGTGACCGGATGCGCGGGATTGCCCGCGGCGAGCGCGGCCAGTTCCTTTTGCCACCAGGCGAGCTTCGTGCGGCCGACGGTGGGGTCGCTCGTTTCTTTCGCGGTTTCCTCGAGTTCGCGGCGCAGCGCGAAGAGCGCGGTCAAGAGCGGCTGGCGTGCGGCGCGGGCCTGACGCAGCGCGTAGTAAGTGCTCGAACCAGGGGGAGCCGCCTTTTGCAGGCAGTATTCGTCGAAGTTCACGGCGTTTGGAGATGTGGGGCAAAGCGGCTCGCGCGGCGACCAGAGCGCGGCGCGACGGTAGAGCCGCGATTCTAGCATCGGCGCGGCTTCGGCCAGGCCGGGCGGGGCTCGCCTGCGCCCTCGACGATGCGCCTGCCATGACCCCTCGCGCACTGTTTTCAGGATGCAGACAAGCGCCAGGCAATCGGTTAGAATCTCGCGCTTGCGCTTTCTGACGCTTAGCTGGAAGCACGCGGCCGGCACATAATGAAGCATCGCCGCCGGCAGGCGTAGTCAGAAAGCAGGCTGGATTGCGGGCGAGGTGGACAACATCGACCGGCGTCTCACGAGGACTCGATCAGTCGGCATGTCGCACAGGGTTGTATCGCGCGCGTTTTCTGGAGTGAAGCGCAGCGGTCCTGCCGGGCGCAAGAACAGAAGCGCAAAGAATTCGCGTGAGTGGCGAAATTGGTAGACGCACCAGGTTTAGGTCCTGACGCCCGCAAGGGTGTGCCGGTTCGAGTCCGGCCTCACGCACCAAAGTAAAAAGGCCATGTACCGTCAGGTACATGGCCTTTTTGTTTGTGTGACGTTTGCGCGATGCACTCGCGATGGCGGCCTGGATGTTGCCCGATCCTGCCCGCCATCTGTTTAGCTTATTGCCTCTGCTCGCGCGGACCGCCTTACAGTTCGGTCTGCATGGCTTCGATCACCTTGTCGAGCGCACGCGCGAGTGCGTCGCGCTCCTTGTCGTCGAGGCTCGCGAAGAGGTCGACATTCCACTTGCGCGCGATGGGCATGACCTTGCGATACAGCGCGCGTCCATCGGTTGTGAGCGAAACGAGCACGAGGCGTCCGTCTTCCTCGCTCGTGTCGCGCTGCATGAGGCCGCGGCGCATCAGCGCCTCGGCTGCACGGCTTGCCTGGCTCTTGTCGAGATTCGCGTGACGCGCAAGCTCCATCACGGAAAACGGGCCGAACGCCCCCACAGCTGCAATGAGCCGAGCCTCCGGAAGTGTGATGCCGAGCTTCGCCTGGTAGCGTTCGCTGGCGCCCCGTTCGGAGAGTTTGTTCAGGACATGCAGCCGATAGGTGAGGAATTGTTCGAGTCCGGCTTTGCTTGCCTTCATGGGAGTCCTGGTCTGGTCGCTTGGGAAGGGCGCGATCGTGTCGCGATTCCATGATTGTTGCCCCATCTTGCGCGCGGGTCAACGCATCCGAACCCTTGTGCGGCTCGTTCGGTTCGGTGCACGAATCTATTAATCGCTTACTGCGGAATGTGTGGCCCGCGTATTCAACAGATCGGACTGCGAAATCCCGGGGGCATCGCCAAAGCCGGGGCGGCGTGCCCCGGCGAATTTGCCTAGTTGGATGTACGCGCAGCGTATTTGAGGCGGGCGAGCTGCTCCGCTTCGTTGGCGAGCAGGCGTGCGGCGTCGCGAATCGCGGTTTCGAGCGTGATGGGGCCCGGCGCAGGCGAGAAGCAGCCGCTGAAATGCTCCGCGAGACGCGGCAGGGCGGCTGCGTCCACGGCGCCCGAGAGCAGCGTGGCGGGCACGCCCACGGCTGCGGCGTGGCGGCAGGCGATGAACGGCGCCTTGCCGTGCAGTGTCTGCACGTCCGAGCGGCCTTCGCCGGTGATGAGCCAGTCGGCGCGATCGAGTGCTTCGTCCAGACCGATGGTGCGCGCAACGACTTCGGCGCCGGGCTCGAAGCTCGCGCCGAGCATGCGTAGCGCGAAACCGAGGCCGCCGGCCGCACCGGAGCCGGCTTCGTCGCGCACGCGGCGACCCAGCGCCGCTTCGAGCAGGTCAGCGAAACGGCCGAGCGCCGCGTCGATCGGCGCGACCTGCTCCGGCGTCACGCCTTTTTGCGGACCGAACACGGCAGTCGCGCCGTGCTCGCCCGTGAGCGGATTGTCCACGTCCGACATGCCGACGAACGACGCCTCGCGAAGTCGCGCGTCTAGCCCGGAAACGTCCACCCGTGCGACTTGCGCGAGCGCTTGCGGCGTGGGCGCCAGCGGCTTGCCAGCGGCGTCGAAGAGTTGCAGGCCGAGGCCCGCGAGCAAACCGGCGCCTGCGTCGTTGGTGCTGCTGCCGCCGAGCGCCACGTAAAAGCGCCGCACGCCTTCGTCGAGCAGCGCGCGGATCGCTTCGCCCATGCCGCGCGTGCTGCGCGCCTCCACCGGCACGCCCATGCCGACAGGGTCCGTGATGCCGACGATCTCGGCGGTTTCGACGATCGCGCTGCCGTCGCTCAGCAGCCCGACCGCGGCGTCGCGCTTCGGGCCCGCTGCGCCTTCCACGGTCATGACCCGGCGCTCGCCGCCGATCGACAGCATCGCGTCGAGCGTGCCTTCGCCGCCATCGGCCATGGGACGGATACGGATGTCGGCGTCGGCGCGCACGCGGCGGATGCCCTCGGCGATCGCGGCGGCGACCCCGTCCGCGCTGAGCGAGCCTTTAAAAGAGTCTGGAGCAATGACGATAACGGGAGCGTCAGTCGACGAATTCGGCATGGTGTCTCTGCTGGAAGAATTGTGTTGGGAGCGGCTGCGGCCGGCGGGGCGTCCGGCGCGAGCGTAAGCTTAACAGCCTCGCCGCGTGGGCTGGATAACGGCGTTGCGATAGCGCGCATCGGAGCGCGCTTCAGGCGCGTAGCGGTTCAAAAGCAGGCCGAAATCAGGTCAAAAACAGGCACATAACACACGCAAACGGCAATTCCACTGGTACCGGGAAATAGTTTGCTAAAATACTTGGCTCTTTTGACGGAACCGCACCGCAAGCCGCCCGTTTCGGCGCTGTTGAGCGGCGCACGAGGCGCCTGCGTTCAGCTCCAAAGCGGGTTGCTGGACCCCGGTTGACCCCGGCGGGCCCCCAGCGGACTGCGGCACGCAAAGACCACAGATTACTGATTCGCTCGAACAATTTTAGGACGATTGAAGCCATGGCTAACGTTGTTGAAAACCTCGGCAAGCTCGAACGCCGCGTGACGATTTCCCTGCCGAAGGACGCCGTGCAGAAAGAAATCGATTCGCGCATCCGTAAACTCGCAAAGAACGTGCGCATGCCGGGCTTCCGCCCGGGCAAGGTGCCGCTCAAGATGGTCACGCAGCAGTATTCGGGCCAGGTCGAAGCCGAAGTCCTGAGCGACAAGGTCGGCAAGGAATTCTTCGACATCAGCCGCGCCGAGAATCTGCGCGTTGCCGGCCAGCCGAGCTTCGCACCGAAGTCGGAAGCCGCTGAAGGCGACTACGCGTTCGACGCGACCTTCGAGGTCTACCCGGAAGTGAAACTCGGCGACGTCGCAACGGCCGAAATCGAGCGCACGACCACGAGCATCACCGAAGCCGAAATCGACCGCACGCTCGACATCCTGCGCAAGCAGCGCGTGCACTTCCACGCTCGCGGCGAAGCCGGCGAGCACGGTGACGGCGGCGCCGACACCGCAGCGAAGGAAGGCGACCGCGTGACGGTCGACTTCGTCGGCAAGATCGACGACGTCGCGTTCCCGGGCGGCACCGCCGAAGGCTTCGCCTTCGTGCTGGGCGAAGGCCGCATGCTGCCGGAATTCGAAAAGGCCGCGATCGGCCTGAAGAAAGGCGAGTCGCGCGAATTCGACCTCGCGTTCCCCGAGGACTATCACGGCAAGGACGTCGCCGGCAAGACGGCGAAGTTCACGATCACGATGCAGCAGATCGAGTGGCCGCACCTGCCGGAAATCGACGGCGAATTCGCCAAGTCGCTCGGCATCGCCGACGGCGACCTCGTGAAGATGCGCGCTGAAATCAAGGACAACCTCGAGCGCGAAGCGAAGCGCCGCACGCAATCCATCGTCAAGAACCAGGTGATGGACGCGCTGCTGAAGATCGCTGAGCTCGACGTGCCGAACGCACTCGTCGAGCAGGATCAGGAACGCCTCGTCGAAATGGCGCGCGCCGACCTCGCGCAGCGTGGTGTGCCGAACGCCAAGGACGCGCCGATCCCGGCCGAAATGTTCAAGGAACAAGCCGAGCGCCGCGTGAAGCTCGGTCTCGTGCTCGCCGAACTCGTGAAGGCCAACAGCCTCGAGGCGAAGCCGGAGCAAATCCGTGCTGAAGTCGACGAATTCGCGAAAAGCTATGAGGACCCGAAGGAGGTCGTGCGCTGGTATTATTCCAACCAGCAGCGTCTGGCCGAAATGGAAGCCTACGTCGTCGAATCGAACGTCGTGGACTTCGTGCTCGGCAAGGCCAAGGTGACGGACAAGCAAGTTAGCTTCGAAGAACTGGCAAGCGCGACGGCGCAGGCTTAAATCTGCCCGCTACGGCGTGCCGGCTGTCGGAGCGACCGACGGCCAGCACGCCGTTTTTGTATCCGCAGGTTTTAGCCATGCTGCCCGTGTGGTTGATTTAACCAGGGTCCGTCGCCATACCGGTATATCAGAAGAACTTTTCCAGACAAGGATGCACCGCATGACCATTCGCGCTCAATCGCTGGATACGTTGACCTCCCACTCGTCGCGAGACTTCGACCCGCAGGCGCTCGGCCTCGTGCCGATCGTCGTCGAAACGAGCGGTCGCGGCGAACGTTCCTACGACATCTACTCGCGCCTGCTCAAGGAGCGCGTGGTGTTCCTGGTCGGCGAAGTGAACGACCAGACGGCGAACCTCGTGGTCGCCCAGCTGTTGTTCCTCGAAAGCGAAAACCCGGACAAGGACATCAGCCTGTACATCAACAGCCCGGGCGGCTCGGTCTCGGCCGGCATGGCGATTTACGACACGATGCAGTTCATCAAGCCGGACGTTTCGACCCTTTGCATGGGCCTCGCGGCCAGCATGGGCGCGTTCCTGCTGGCGTCGGGCGCCAAGGGCAAGCGTTTCGCGCTGCCGAATTCGCGCGTGATGATTCACCAGCCGCTCGGCGGCGCGCGCGGCCAGGCTTCGGACATCGAAATCCAGGCTCGCGAAATCCTGTACCTGAAAGAGCGCCTGAACCAGTTGCTCGCGCACCATACGGGTCAGCCGGTCGAGCGCATTGCGCGCGACACGGATCGCGACAATTTCATGTCGGGTGACGACGCTCAGGCATACGGTCTCGTCGACCAGGTTCTGCACAAGCGTCCTTAAGCTGCGAGAGCGGTTTTGCGCGTCCGACCCTGCGAAGGGCGGCGCGCAGGCGCAGTCCTGAAGGATCAGCTCGGCCCCCGTACAAAAGGGGATAGCCGACGCCGCGCAGACCTTGTGGAATAATCGGCAAACGCGCTTCGCGGCCTGCGGCCCCCAACGCCGTCACAGCAAGCGGTTCACGCACCCTCCGGCCTCGCTGGGGGAAACGGCGTATCATGTAACAGAGTGTCCGGAGGCTCATTTATCCATGGCGGACAAGAAAGGTTCTAACAGCGAGAAGCTGTTGTATTGCTCGTTTTGCGGCAAGAGCCAGCATGAGGTGAAAAAGCTCATTGCTGGTCCGTCGGTCTTCATCTGCGATGAATGTATCGACCTGTGCAACGAGATCATTCGCGACGAAGCCGCCGGTGCGGGCGTCGACGCGGCGCTGTCGCGCTCGGACCTGCCGAGCCCGCAGGAGATCCGCGACATCCTCGACCAGTACGTGATCGGGCAGGAACGCGCGAAGAAGATCCTCGCAGTGGCGGTGTACAACCACTACAAGCGTCTGAAGCACCTCGACAAGAAGGACGACGTCGAACTCTCGAAGAGCAACATCCTCTTGATCGGGCCCACGGGCTCGGGCAAGACGCTGCTCGCGCAGACGCTCGCGCGCCTTCTGAACGTGCCGTTCGTGATCGCGGACGCCACCACGCTGACCGAAGCCGGTTACGTGGGCGAAGACGTCGAGAACATCATTCAGAAGCTGCTGCAGAACTGCAATTACGAGGTCGACAAGGCCCAGCGCGGCATCGTCTATATCGACGAAATCGACAAGATCAGCCGCAAGTCGGACAACCCGTCGATCACGCGCGACGTGTCGGGCGAAGGCGTGCAGCAGGCGCTGCTCAAGCTCGTCGAAGGCACGATGGCTTCGGTGCCGCCGCAGGGCGGCCGCAAGCATCCGAACCAGGATTTCATCCAGGTCGACACGACCAATATCCTGTTCATTTGCGGCGGCGCGTTCGACGGTCTGGAAAAGGTCATCACCGACCGCACGGAAAAGACCGGCATTGGTTTTGGCGCGAGCGTGAAGAGCAAGCAGGAGCGCGACACGGGCGAAGTGCTGCGCGAAACGGAACCGGAAGACCTGATCAAGTTCGGCCTGATTCCCGAACTGATCGGCCGTCTGCCGGTGGTCGCGACGCTCGGCAAGCTCGACGAAGCCGCGCTCATGAAGATTCTGGTCGAGCCGAAGAATGCGCTCGTCAAGCAGTATCACAAGCTCTTCAACATGGAGCGCGTGGAGCTGGAAATTCGTCCGGCCGCACTGCAGGCTGTCGCCCGCAAGGCGATCCGCCGCAAGACCGGTGCGCGTGGCCTGCGCTCGATCCTGGAACAGGCATTGCTCGACGTGATGTACGAGCTGCCGGCCATGAAGGGCGTGAGCAAGGTCATCATCGACGACAACGTGATCGACGGCGACGGCAAACCGCTCTTGATCTACGAAGACGCTCCGAAGGTCGCAGGGTCGAACTGATGGTGGTGATCGGCTAAAGAGTTCCGGAAAAAGGCCGTTCATACAATGGGATGAACGGCTTTTTCGTTTATCTTGTGGTCGATGGCGCACTATTTTGGAGTCACTGAACTTTTCCCACACGCGCGAGGCTTGCAATCGGTATCTCAGGCCTCAATTACCGAACAATTGATTCCACTCATGGGGAAATGAAATGTCAGGAACCCAACTCCTCCCGCCGGAACGCACCACGCTCCCGCTGCTGCCGCTGCGAGACGTCGTAGTTTTCCCGCATATGGTGATTCCCCTTTTCGTGGGCCGACCGAAATCGATCAAGGCCCTCGAAGCGGCAATGGAAGGCGGCAAGCACATCATGCTCGTCGCCCAGAAGACTGCCGCGAAGGATGAGCCGACCGAAAAAGACATGTATGAAGTAGGGTGTGTCGCCAACATCCTGCAAATGCTCAAGCTGCCCGACGGCACCGTGAAGGTGCTCGTGGAAGGCCTGCAGCGCGCGAAGACGCTTTCCATCGAAGAGCAGGAAACGCAGTTCTCGTGCGAAGTGATGCCGCTCGAGCCGGACCACGCCGACAGCGCAGAAACCGAAGCGCTGCGCCGCGCGATCGTCTCGCAGTTCGACCAGTACGTGAAGCTCAACAAGAAGATCCCGCCGGAGATCCTGACCTCGCTGTCGGGCATCGACGAAGCCGGTCGTCTTGCTGACACCATTGCCGCGCATCTGCCGCTCAAGCTCGACCAGAAGCAGCACATCCTCGAGATGTTCCCGGTCGTGGAGCGTCTGGAGCATCTGCTCGCGCAACTCGAAGCCGAAATCGACATTCTCCAGGTGGAGAAGCGCATTCGCGGCCGCGTGAAGCGCCAGATGGAAAAGAGCCAGCGCGAGTACTACCTGAACGAGCAGGTCAAGGCGATCCAGAAGGAACTGGGCGAAGGCGAAGAGGGTGCGGATCTTGAAGAACTCGAGAAGCGCATCACGGCCGCGCGCATGCCGAAGGAAGCCAAGAAGAAGGCCGACGCCGAGCTCAAGAAGCTCAAGCTGATGTCGCCGATGTCGGCCGAAGCCACCGTCGTGCGCAACTACATCGACACGCTGATCGGCCTGCCGTGGCGCAAGAAGAGCAAGGTCAACAACGACCTCTCGAACGCCGAAGCCGTGCTCGATGAAGACCACTTCGGTCTCGAGAAAGTAAAGGAACGCATTCTCGAGTATCTCGCGGTGCAACAGCGCGTGGACAAGGTCAAGGCGCCGATCCTGTGCCTCGTCGGCCCTCCGGGCGTCGGCAAGACGTCGCTCGGCCAGTCGATTGCGCGCGCAACGAATCGCAAGTTCGTGCGCATGGCGCTGGGCGGCGTGCGTGACGAAGCCGAGATCCGCGGCCACCGTCGTACGTACATCGGTTCGATGCCGGGCAAGATCCTGCAGAGCCTGACCAAGGTCGGCGTGCGCAATCCGCTCTTCCTGCTCGACGAAGTCGACAAGATGGGCATGGATTTCCGCGGCGATCCGTCGTCGGCGCTGCTCGAAGTGCTCGATCCGGAACAGAACCACACGTTCGCCGACCACTACATCGAAGTCGATTTCGATCTCTCCGATGTGATGTTCGTCGCCACGTCGAACTCGCTGAACATCCCGCCGCCGCTGCTCGACCGGATGGAAGTCATCCGCCTCTCGGGTTACACGGAAGACGAGAAGGTCAGCATCGCCCAGCGTTATCTCCTGCCCAAGCAGAAGAAGAACAACGGGCTGAAGCCGGGCGAAATCGAAGTGACCGAAGACGCGATCCGCGACATCATTCGTTACTACACGCGTGAAGCGGGCGTGCGTTCGCTCGAGCGCGAAGTGTCGAAGATCTGCCGCAAGGTCGTGAAGATGCTGCTGCTGAAGAAGGCCGACAAGGCCGTCACGGTGGACAGCGCCAACCTCGACACCTTCCTCGGCGTGCGCAAGTACGACTTCGGTCTGGCCGCGAAGGAAAACCAGATCGGTCAGGTCACGGGCCTCGCGTGGACGGAAGTTGGCGGCGATCTGCTGACGATCGAAGCGGCGGTCATGCCCGGCAAGGGCAATGTGATCCGCACGGGTTCGCTCGGCGACGTCATGAAGGAATCGGTCGAAGCGGCACGCTCGGTGGTGCGTTCGCGTTCGCGTCGCCTTGGCATCAAGGACGAGGCGTTCGAGAAGCAGGACATCCATATCCACGTGCCGGAAGGCGCGACGCCGAAGGACGGTCCGTCCGCAGGCGGTGCGATGACGACGGCGCTGGTGTCCGTGCTCACGGGCATTCCGGTGCGCGCCGATGTCGCGATGACGGGCGAGATTACGCTGCGCGGCGAAGTGCTGCCGATCGGCGGGCTGAAGGAAAAGCTGCTTGCAGCGCATCGCGGCGGCATCAAGCTCGTGCTGATTCCGGAAGAGAACGTCAAGGATCTCACCGAGATTCCGGACAACGTGAAGAACTCGATCGAGATCGTGCCGGTTCGCTGGATCGACAAGGTACTCGAACTCGCACTCGAACGTGTGCCGCAGCCGCTGCCGGAAGAAGAAGTGAAGGCCGAGGACGCCAAGGCGCCCGTGGCCGAATCGAAGGACGCCGGCACGACGGAAGTCGTCAAGCACTAAGCCTTCTGTAAGCGCTCAAGCACAGCGCACTCCACCCCGAAAAGCCCGCGGCATGGTCCGCGGGCTTTTTTTTTGCGCGTCACAATCCATGACGTTGCGGTGACAACCAGCGGTCTTTTCCGCGATTTCCCACTTGTTCGAATAATCCCTCGAATATTCCCTCGAATATTCCCTCGAATCGCCCGCCAAATCAGGCTGAACCCCGCTTGACACGGCCCTTTCGGCCCCGTTAAATGAGCGGTCCCCGCGCTACGCCGGGGACGTCTATCCAATAAGTTGACCTTCTTTCTTACGATTGCCCAAACACATTCTCGGGGGCTGGAATGAATAAAACGGAACTGATCGACCATATCGCGCAACAAGCCGACATTTCGAAAGCGGCTGCGGGACGCGCACTCGACGCCGTGATCGGCGGCGTCAAAGGCACGCTCAAGAAGGGCGGCTCGGTCACGCTCGTCGGCTTCGGCACGTTTGCCGTCGGCAAACGCACGGCGCGCACGGGCCGCAATCCGCGCACTGGCGACGCGATCAAGATCAAGGCGGCGAAGGTGCCCAAATTTAGGCCTGGCAAAGCGCTGAAGGATGCGCTAAACTAGCGGGCTCGCTACCTGATAAGGGTAGCGCAGCAGAAGTCGCAGTGCCGGAAGCAGCGCAGGAAAGCATGAAGCTGGGTGCTTAGCTCAGTTGGTAGAGCGGCGCCCTTACAAGGCGTAGGTCGGGAGTTCGAGCCTCTCAGCACCCACCACAGCTTCAGTTCCGGTACCTTGCGCCGCGAGTGGAAACACAAAAGCGCGCAAACCGCATGGAGCGGTAGTTCAGTTGGTTAGAATACCGGCCTGTCACGCCGGGGGTCGCGGGTTCGAGTCCCGTCCGCTCCGCCAAGGATATCTCGACAAGAAGGCGAACTCCGGTTCGCCTTTTTTGTTGGCCGCTGTTGTAATATCGGGCGTTCCATTTTTTGGCGCCCTCAACGTCTGGTCACGCATGCTCGACTTTTTCCGCAATCACAAACGCCTGATGATGTTCATGCTGCTCCTGGTCATTCTGCCAGGGCTGGGCTTCGTCGGTATTCAAGGTTTCCGCGGCTTCTTCGATGAAAGCGCGAACGTCGCAAGCGTCAACGGCCACAAGATCACGCGTGTCGAATACGACAACGCTGCGCGCCAGCAACTCGACCAGGCCCGCCAGGTCCTCGGCGCGCAATTCGATGCCAGCCTGTTCGACACGCCCCAGCATCACAAGGACATTCTCGACGGGCTGATCCAGCAGCGCGTGCTCGTGGACGAAACGCAGCGCCTGCATCTCACCGCCTCGGACGACGCCGTGCGCCGCGCGCTGCTCGCCGACCCGGTGATCTCGTCGCTCAAGAATCCCGACGGCTCGATCAATCTCGACCAGTACAAGCAACTGCTCGCCATGCAAGGCATGACGCCCGAGCAGTACGACGAGCGCGTGCGCTATAGCCTTGCCATGCAGCAATTGCCGGCGTCGATCATCAGCAGCGCGTTCACGCCGAAGGCGCTCGCGCAGCAGCTCACCGGCCTCTCGGAGCAGCAGCGCGAAGTGCAGGGCCTGGCGTTCCACGCGAGCGACTACGCGCCCAAGGTCCAGCCGACCGATGCACAACTGCAGGCGTATTACGACGCGAACAAGAACGCATTTGCCACGCCGGCCACGGCGCAGATCCAGTATCTCGTGCTCTCGGCGGCTACGGTGGCCGCCGGCGTGCAGCCGAGCGACGCCGACCTCAAGAAGTACTACGACGACAACATTGCGCACTACCGTACGCAGGAAGAAGTGCGCGCGAGCCATATCCTGATCACGGTGCCGAAGAACGCGAGCGCCGACGTGCGCAACGCCGCGAAGCAAAAGGCCGAATCGATCCTCGCCGAAGTCAAGGCGCATCCGGATCAGTTCGCGCAGATCGCGCAGAAGGAATCGCAGGACCCGGGTTCGGCCTCGAAGGGCGGCGACCTCGGTTACTTCGGCCCCGGCATGATCGCGGGCGGCCAGGCGTTCGACGACGCGGTCTTCAAGCTCAAGAAAGACGAGATCAGCGGCGTGATCCAGTCGGATTTCGGCTATCACATCGTCAAGGTCACCGACCTGAAGCCGGCGGTCACGAAGCCGTTCGACGACGTGAAGGCGCAGATCGCGAACGACGTGAAGGCCCAGCAGGCCGCGAAGCTGCTCGCCGAAGCGAGCGACGGCTTCACGTCGGTGGTCTACGAGCAGGCCAAGAGCCTGCAGCCGGCCGCGGACAAGTACAAGCTGACGATCCAGACGGCCACGGTCACGCCGAAGCCCAATGCAACGCTGCCGCCGGATAGCCCGCTGAACAACCAGAAGTTCCTCGACGCCGTATTCGCGAGCGACTCGGTAAATCAGCACAACAACACCCAGGCAATCGACGTCGGCAACAACACGCTGATTTCGGCGCACGTGACGAACTACCAGCCGGCCGCCGTGCCTGCCTTCGCCGCGGTCAAGGATGCCGTGCGCCAGAAGGTTGTCGCTCAACTGGCCGCCGACATGGCTCGCAAGGACGGCGAGGCCAAGCTCGCAGAATTCCAGAAGTCGAAGTCGACCGATGGCTTCTCCTCGGCGCTCAAGGTGTCGCGTAACGACGCTCAGGGCCTGCCGCCTGGCGCGCTCTCCGCGGTCTTCAAGGTCGATTCGCAGAAGCTGCCCGCCTACGTGGGCGTGGACCTCGGCAAAGACGGCTATGCGATCTACCGCGTGAACAGCGTGACGAACGGTCCGGCCGCTGACGGCCAGCGTCTGGCCGCCGCGCAGCAACAGCTTGCCCAGGTGGGTGGGCAGTCGCAGGTGCAGTCGTATCTCGACGCACTGCGCGACCGCTCGAAGGTCAAGCTCTACGGCTCGCTCGGCTCGGCCAGCCAGTCAGGCGACGGCGACAGCGGTCAGTAAGCGCGACCCGCGTATCCGCCCGTTAGCGGAGAACGCCGCAGCAAAAAAAGCCCCGCGATGCATCGCGGGGCTTTTGCGTTGTGGCGAGCGCGAAATCAGAGGCAGGCGTTGATGTCGCCGGTGGCGTCTGCGCCCCCACTGCCGCCGGAGCGGAAGCCAACCCACGTCTTCGCGCTGGCACTCCACGCCGGGCGCACCGTTGCGGCTGCGCCGTTGGGCGGCTGCTGGCCAGGGACGTAGACGTCGACAGCCTGGTTGTTGGCGAGCACGGACTGCGAGACGACTTGCTGTTGCGACTTGTCGGCCCATTTTTGCGCGATGCATTGCGCAACCGCCGTGGGCGGTTGCTGGCTGGTGCCGACGGACTGCGCTCCGCTCGGCATCGGCTGATTGGCGCAGGCAGCAAGCGCTGCTGTAACGACAATGAGAGGTAAATATTTCACGCTTCTTCCCTCCAGTCAGGGTCGGTCGGATTCAGACGACGCAGCTTCTCGGGCTCGCGTGTCTGACGCAAACGGTGGCCAATGGCGAGACGCGCTTACCCGCCGCCACGCCGTCCAAGGCGAGATCGGCCTGAACGCGCCAGGGGCGGGGCCTTGCGGCCGGGCGCCCGGTGAGGACGCCCGCAGATTTGTCCTGTTGCCGCCTCAGCGCCGTGCGCTGTCGCCTAGCAACGGCTTGAGCGTTGGCCACACGTTGTCGAGCAGCAATGGCTGTGCCTGCTGGGTGGGATGGATCTGATCGGCCTGGAAGAGTTCGGGCTTGTCGGCGAGGCCGGCGAGGAGAAAGGGCACGAGCGGCACGTTCAGTTCCTTCGCAAGCCGTTCGTAGATCGCGTGGAAATCGCGCGTGTAGTCGGGCCCATAGTTGGGCGGCACGTACATGCCGATCAGCACGGGCTTCGCGCCGCCCTTGCGGATCTGCGCGACGATGGCGCGCAGATTGCTCTCGGTTGTCGTGAGCGGCACGCCGCGCAGCGCGTCGTTCGCGCCCAGTTCGACGACCACGATCGAGGGCTTGATGCGCTGCATGACGAGCGGCAGGCGGGTGAGTCCGCCGCTTGTCGTGTCCCCGCTGATGCTCGCATTCGCAACGTTATAATCAATGCGCTCACTGGCCAGGTGCTGGCGCAGCAGGGCCACCCAGCCTGTATCGCGGGGCAGGCCGTATTCGGCGGAAAGGCTGTCGCCGAGCACGACGATATTGGGTTTTGCCATGGCGGCGGGGCTCGTCGCCGCGTTGGCAGTGGGCGCGGGCGTAGCCGCGAGCGCGGCGCCGGTCATGCCAAACGATGTGCCAAGCACTGCAGCGGCGGTTAAGCTGGTGATCGAGGCAAATGCAGAAACAAACGCGCTGAAGCGGGACCCGGTGCGGGAGAGGGTGGCGCGCCGCGCGGCGCGTTTCTGGTTCACGGCTAACCTGTGCGTCATCATGTGCGAATGAATAGCGATCCAGTCATCGAAGTACGGGGTTTGTGCAAGCGGGTGACCGACGCCACCGGCGAGCTGACGATCCTCGACGGCATCGACCTCACCGTGCAGGCGGGCGGGAGCGTTGCGATCGTCGGGGCGTCCGGTTCCGGCAAGTCGACGCTGCTCGGCCTGCTGGCCGGCCTCGACAGCGCGAGCGCGGGTTCCGTGCGCCTGCTCGGTCATGAGCTTACCGGCATGGCCGAAGATCAGCGCGCGGCGCTGCGCAACGGCTCGGTGGGTTTCGTGTTCCAGTCGTTCCAGCTGATGCCGCATCTCACCGCTTTGGAAAATGTCGCGCTGCCGCTCGAACTGCAGGGCGGGATGTCGACGCGTGATGCTTTCGCCCGCGCGCGTACGTTGCTCGAGCGCGTGGGTCTTGCCGAGCGCACGGGCCACTATCCGAAGCTGCTCTCGGGCGGCGAGCAGCAGCGCGTGGCGCTCGCCCGCGCATTCGTGACGCGCCCGGCCGTGCTGTTTGCCGACGAGCCCACCGGCAGCCTCGACGCCGCCACGGGCCACGCCGTCATCGACCTGATGTTCGAGCTCAATCGCGCCAACGGAGCGACGCTCGTGCTCGTCACTCACGATGTCGATCTTGCGCAGCGTTGCGATGCGATCATCACGATCGAAGCGGGCCGCCGCGTGGCCAACACGCCGCATGGCGCGGCCGCTTCGCGCAGCGCAAGCAACGTCGAAGCCGGGCGCTAGTGCGCGAGCAACCAGCAAACCAATAAACGGCGTGCGCAGCCCATGCGCACGCCGGATCGACGCGAATTAACGCTTGAGCGCCGCACGGGCGCGCGCGATCAGCGCGGCCGTGGACGAATCGTGCGGCTTCACGTTCCCGCTCGCCGCGTTCAGGTCGGCTTCGACCACCTTGCCGAGGATCTTGCCAAGCTCCACGCCCCACTGGTCGAACGGGTTGATGTCCCACACGCAAGCCTGCACGAGCACCTTATGCTCATACAGCGCGATGATCGCGCCGAGCGAGCGTGCGGTAAGCGCGTCGACGAGCAGCGTGGTGGTCGGCCGGTTGCCGGGGAACATGATGTGCGGCACGAGTTCTGGCTTGTCCGGGCCCGCGATCTTGCGCGCTTCTTCCTCGGTGCGGCCAAGCATCAGCGCCTCGCTCTGCGCGAAGCAGTTCGCGAGCAGCTTCGGATGATGGTCGGCCAGCGGATGCTCGGGCGTGAGCACGGCGATGAAGTCGATCGGCACGATCGTCGTGCCCTGGTGCAGCATCTGGAAGAACGCGTGCTGGCCATTCGTGCCCGGCTCGCCCCAGGTGATCGCCGAGGTCGCATAGTCGACGAACTTGCCGTCGAGGCGCGCCTGCTTGCCGTTGCTCTCCATTTCGAGCTGCTGGAGATACGAGGGCAGGAAGTGCAACGCTTCGGAATAGGGCGCGACGAGATAGCTCTGCGAGCCGAAGAAGTTGCGATACCAGACGCCGATCATGCCGAGCAGCACGGGCAGGTTCTTCTCAAGCGGCGCTTCGCGGAAGTGCTTGTCCATGTCGTGCGCGCCGGCGAGCAGTTCGTCGAACTGCTGCGGCCCGATGGCGATCATGATCGAGAGGCCCACAGCCGACCACAGCGAATAGCGGCCACCGACCCAGTCCCACATCTCGAACACGTTTTCTTGGGCGATGCCGAATTTCACGACTTCGGCCGGATTGGCCGAGACGCCCACGAAGTGCTTCGCGAGTTCGCTTTCCGGGCAGCCGTGCTTGACGAACCAGTCGCGCATGGACAGCGCGTTGGTCATGGTTTCGAGCGTCGTGAACGTCTTCGAAACGATGATTGCCAGTGTTTCTTCCGGGTCGATGTTTTCGATCGTGCGCCACAGGTCCGCGCCGTCGACGTTCGAGACGAAGTGCGAGGTGATCTCGGGCAGCTCGAGATGCTTGAGCGCGTGCACGACCATCTTCGGCCCGAGGTCCGAGCCGCCGATGCCGATGTTCACAACGTGGCGAATGCGCTTGCCGGTGTAGCCGGTCCATGCGCCGCTGCGCACGGCGTCGGCGAACTTCGCCATCTTTGCGCGCTCAGCGAGGATCTGCGCGTGGAACGGGGCGTCGGGCTCGGTGGCGCGCAAGGCGGTGTGCAGGGCCGCGCGGCCTTCAGTCGGGTTGACGACTTCGCCTTTGAACATCGCATCGCGGCGCGCTTCCACGCCGGCCTCGCGAGCGAGCTGCACGAGCAGCTTGAGCGTGGCGTCGGTGATGCGGTTCTTCGACAAGTCGGCGCCGAGGCCGGCGCCTGCGAACGTGAAGCGTTCGGCGCGCGTCGGCGCAGGGTCGTTGGCGGGAGCGAACCAGTCGCGCAGCTTTTCGTCGCGGATCTGTTCGTAATGCGTCTGTAGCGCGGACCAGGCGGGGAGCGGATTCGTCATGTTCGTCTAGCGAGGGATCACGAATAGGAGGGCGGCAGGTGCGGTTCGCCGGTCAGGCCGAACGCGCGCTTCGCGCGCCGCGGAGAAAGCACGGGCCGCCTCCGGTGAGAGGCGGCGTGCGGAGGATCAGTATAGCGGCCCCGCGCGACACTGCGCAGCGTTCTGGCGCTTGCGGCGGCAATGTGCGCGAGAGGCGGGGCGAAGGTCCTGGCGAAGCAAACTGCGTGCCGCGCGGGCGAACGTGCGGCGTGCGGCGTGCGGCTTCGGGCTGCGCTCAGGCTCCTTTCATGCTGCGTTCAGGCAGTGAAGCCCGGCGCATAAAAGAGCCGGTTCATGAGCTTGCGCACAACCGGCGCGAGTTCGCCGGCGGTGAGGCCCGCCGGGCCGTCGCCTTGTGCGCACAGCGTGTCGGCGGCAAGGCCGTGCAGATAGACGCCCGCGAGCGCCGCCTCGTAGGGCGGCAGGCGCTGGGCCAGCAGCGCGCCGATCATGCCGCCGAGCACGTCGCCGGTGCCGCCCGTGGCGAGGCCGGCATTGCCGGTGGGATTGACGGCCACGCGGCCGTCGGGTGCCGCGATCACGGTGCCGCTGCCCTTGAGCACTGCAACCGCCGCATAGCGGGCCGCGAGTGTCCGCGCTGCGGCCACTCGGTCGCGCTGCACGGCGGCGGTATCGCAGCTCAACAGCCGTGCCGCTTCAAGCGGGTGCGGCGTGAGCACGCAAGGCGCCCCGCGCGTGGCGGCCGACTGTACGACGTGCGACGCAAGCGCTTCGTCGCGCGCGACGAGATTGAGCGCGTCGGCATCGAGCAGCACGGGGGCGTGGAGGCGCAGGATGGTGTCCACCAGCTGCCGTGCGGACGCGCTGCCGCCCATCCCGCATCCTGCCGCCACGGCGTCCATCGCATCGAGCGCGAGCCGGGCCGCCGCGTGCAGCATGAGTTCGGGGTGCGGGGCGTCGTACGGCGGCGCGTCGTTGCCGAGAAAGCCCACGTGAACCTTGCCCGCGCCGGTGAGGAGCGCCGCGCGCGCCGCGAGAATCGGCGCGCCGCACATGCCTGTGTCGCCGCCCACGACGGCCAGTGTGCCGAACGTGCCCTTGTGAGTGGCGAAGTCGCGCGCGGGCATTGCGGCGGCGAAGAGCGACGGTGCGTTCAGGCGCACGGCGCCCGCGGTGTTTTCGGTGTCGATGCCGATCGGCGCGACCGCGACGGCGCCCGCGTAGTCGCGCCCGAAACCCGTGTACAGGCCGGGCTTGGCGGCGATGAACGTGACGGTATGTGTCGCGCGCACGGCGGGGCCGCTGCCGACCAAGTTGCCCGTATCGCTGTCGAGGCCGCTCGGCACGTCGAGCGAGAGCACGTGGCCATGGCTGCGCGCGCGTGCCGACAGTCTTTCGGCGAGTTCGGCGAACACGCCTTCGAGCCCGCGCGCGAGACCGATGCCGAACATCCCGTCGACGAGCCAGCCGTAAGCGTCGAACGACGCGGGCACGGACGAAGCGAGGGGCACGCCCGCCGCGCGCGCCTCGGCGAGCGCCCAGCGCGCGTCGTCGGGCTTGACCTCGGCTGGCATACAGACTTCCACGGTGACGCCCGCGCGATGCAGTTCGGTGGCGACGACGAGCGCGTCGCCACCGTTGTTGCCGGGCCCCGCGACGAGCCACACGGGTTTGTCGCTCGCCCACGAGGGCGCGTGCGCGAGCTGCTCGCTCAGGAAGTGCGCGGCGGCGGCGCCTGCGCGCGCCATCAGGGCGTGTGCAGGCAAGGCCGACTGTGTGGCGACTTCGGCCTTGCGCAACGCTTCGACGGCAAGAAGCGGCACCGCACGATCGTGCGGATTGACGAGCACCGGTTGCCCGGCGCCAGAGAAGTGGGGAGCGTGCGTCATGGCGATGCGGTTCCGGGAAGCGACATCGCAACGATACCCGAGCATGCCTTCAGACGGCACGCCTCAGATGCGCGGCGGACCGGCGCGGCGGCAAGGCAACGCCGCGCACGCACGCCTCGCTTAATCGCGGCCTGGCCAGAGCGCCTTGATGGTATCGGCCGGCAGGTCCGGCGCCGTGTTGGAGATCTGCTGGGCGACGAGGCGCGCCGAGCCGAGCGAAAGCGCCCAGCCCGCCGGCCCGTGGCCTGCGTTGACGAACAGGCGCGGGTGGCCCACGTTGCCGACCGCCGGCAGGCCGTCGGCGGAAAGCAGCTTCATGCCTTCCCACGCAAGCGCGGCCGAAATGCGCGCGGCGCCCGGCGCCCAGTCGCGCGACGCTTCGCCGAGCAGCGCGAGCGCGTCCTCGGTGAGCCCCTCCGGCAGTGCGTCGTCGACTTCCTTCGCACGCAGCAGCACGGCGGCGCCCGATATGCGCAGCCGGTGATTCATACGCGCGATGGCGATGCGCTTGCCTGCATCGACGATCGTGGTCTGCGGCACGCATTCCTCACGCGCCACCGGCGAATTGAGCGTGTGCATGCGCAGCGGATAGAACGGCATCTTGAGGCCGAGCGGCGCGAGCAGCCCTGGCGTTTGCGCACCCGCGGCGACCACGATCGCGTCGCCCGAGATCACCTCGACGTCGTGCGAGCGGCCCGCTTCGTGCGCAGGCGGCGCAAGTTCTACTGCCGCGCGCCGGTCTTCCAGGCGAATCGCGCTGACTTCGCGGCTCGTTTCGAACTGCACGCCGCCCTGGGTGTCGAGCACCTGCTTGAGCAGCTTCACGAAGAGCGGGCAGTTGGCGACCCGGCCAGTCTCGAAGTGCACTCCGCCCGCAAACGGCGGATCGGCGGGGATGGTATGGTCGAACGCCACGCATTCCGCGGGCGAAAGCGCGTGGTGGGGCGTCTCGAAGCGGCGCAGCTGTTCAAGAGCCGGCTGGGTGAGCGACCATTCATCGCTGCCGCGCACGAGATAGAGCAGGCCGTCGCGCTGCTCGTAGTCGAGCTGGAAGCGGGCGTCGATGTCGGCGAGTGCCGCTTGCGCGGACTCGATAAGCGGGCGCAGGAGCGCATAGCGCTCGGCGAACGCCTCGGAGCCGTGCAGCGTGGCGAGGCGCTTGACGAAGCCATGCGCCTGGCCGCGCCAGCCGGTCTTGCTGATCACACCGCCGGACGATTGCCGGCCATTGCGCAGGAAGGTGGGGCCGAACCAGACGTCGAGCGGCGTGGGCAGCGCAATGCCGCTATGGCCATAGGTCGCGCCTTGCGCAACGGTGGCGTGGCGTTCGATCACGCAGACGCGGTGCCCGGCCGCGCGCAGCTGCCAGGCGGTGGCGATGCCGGCGATTCCGCCGCCGATGACGATGACATCCATGACGATACGATCTGCAGGCAGGTGACGCGCCAAGGTGCGGGCGTCCTGCGAAGGTGGGGCGTGCGGCGCGCCGAAACCATGCCCGGGTGCGCCGATCAGACGAAACGCGCAATCATAGCAGCGAAAGCGCCCGCGTCGCCATGCGCGAGGCCGGGGTGCCACATGCGTCTTGCGAGGCCGCCGGCGCCTTGCGGGCCAAGCCTCGGGCACGTCGAGGCGCATGCATCGATGCGCCCGGCATATCGCAAATTCAGTGCTTTTCGCGTGCGGTTTGCGTTGCCGTCCGTCATGACTGTCTCGAAATACGGTGCGATGCGCCTGCAAAGCCGTCCGCGGCGCGGCCGCAGGGGCGGCCAGGACAGTCCTTCCGGGTTATAATCGCGGTCTCCCTTCGCCTGACCGTCGCCATCCCCGCGCGACGCATCGCCACCTTGCGACGTGTTTCGCGCGAGGCGAAGCCGCGACGCAACTCTGACGCAACCTCGACGCAACGCCCCAGTCCATGGCCCACTTCTCGTGTTTCCCCGGCGCTTCGGCCCTTTCCGACTTCCGTCAGACCCGCCTGCTCGAGACGCTTCAGCGTATCGACGCCAACATCGTCGGCGTGCACGGCCAGTATCTGCATTTCGTCAACTCGGCCACGCCGCTCTCCGCTGACGACAGCGCGAAGATCGAAGCGCTGATGCACTACGGCGCGCCCTTCGCGGCCCCGCAGGAGCGCGGCAGCGCGCTCACGTTCCTCGTCGTGCCGCGTTTTGGCACCGTGTCGCCGTGGGCGAGCAAGGCCACGGACATCGCACACCATTGCGGTCTCGAGCACCTGCGCCGCATCGAGCGCGGCGTCGAGTACACCGTGGTGCTCAAGTCGGGTCTGCTCGGCGGCAAGAAGACGCTTTCGGAAGAGGCGCACGCGGCCGTCGCGGCGGCGCTGCACGACCGCATGACGGAGAGCGTGGCGCCTTCGCGCGACGCGGCGCTGCACCTGTTCGACGAACTGCCGGCCCGCCCGATGCAGACGGTCGACGTGCTGGGCCACGGTCGTGCGGCTCTCGAAACGGCCAACGGCGAATTGGGCCTCGCGCTCGCCGACGATGAAATCGACTACCTTGTCGAGAACTTCAAGAAGCTCGAGCGCAACCCGACCGACGTCGAGTTGATGATGTTCGCGCAGGCCAACAGCGAGCACTGCCGCCACAAGATCTTCAACGCGAGCTGGACGATCGACGGCCAGGACCAGGATATGTCGCTGTTCGCGATGATCCGCAATACCGAGAAGATCAGCCCGCAAGGCACGATCGTCGCGTACTCGGACAACTCGTCGATCATGGAAGGCGCGGTCGCGGAGCGCTGGTTCCCGCGCAAGACCAACGCCGACGGGACGCCTGGCGAACAGTACGGCCGCCACACCGAACTCACGCACACGCTGATGAAGGTGGAGACGCACAACCACCCCACGGCGATCTCGCCGTTCGCCGGCGCGGCCACGGGCTCGGGCGGCGAAATCCGCGACGAAGGCGCGACGGGCCGCGGCGCGCGCCCGAAGGCGGGTCTCACGGGCTTCACGGTCTCGAACCTCGATCTGCCCGACGCGCGCGAAGCATGGGAAGACGCCCGCGACGCGGCTGTGCCGCTCACGCTGCGCAATCCCGCCGACACGCAGGGCGCCTATGGCCGCCCGGACCGCATCGCTTCGCCGCTGCAGATCATGATCGACGGCCCGCTCGGCGGCGCCGCGTTCAACAACGAATTCGGCCGCCCGAACCTCGGCGGCTACTTCCGCACCTACGAGCAGAACGTTGCGGGCACCGTGCGCGGCTATCACAAGCCGATCATGATCGCGGGCGGCCTCGGCAACATCAGCGCCCAGCACACGCACAAGCACGACCTGCCGGCCGGCACGCTGCTGATCCAGATCGGCGGCCCGGGCATGCGCATCGGCATGGGCGGCGGCGCGGCCAGCTCGATGGCGACCGGCACCAACACCGCCGAACTCGACTTCGACTCGGTGCAGCGCGGCAATCCCGAGATCGAGCGCCGTGCGCAGGAAGTGATCAACTCGTGCTGGCAGCTGGGCGAGCGCAATCCGATCCTGAGCATTCACGACGTGGGCGCGGGCGGTTTGTCGAACGCGTTCCCGGAACTCGTCGACGGCGCGGACAAGGGCGCGCGCTTCGAACTGCGCGAGGTCCAGCTCGAAGAGTCGGGGCTTTCGCCGCGCGAAATCTGGTCGAACGAATCGCAGGAACGCTACGTTCTCGCGATCGCGCCCGCCGATCTGGCCGAGTTCAAGGCGATCTGCGAGCGTGAGCGCTGTCCGTTCGCCGTCGTGGGTGTCGCAACCGACGCGCGCGACCTGAAGCTCATCGACACCGACGAGCACGCACTCGCAGCCAACGGCGGCCACCAGCCCGTCGACATGCCGATGGACATCCTGCTCGGCAAGCCGCCGCGCATGCATCGCAACGTCGAACACGCGAGCGTGCCGCTTTCGCCGGTCGAAGTCACGGGCATCTCGTTCGACGAAGTCGCGAAGAGCGTGCTGCGTCACCCGACCGTGGGCAGCAAGACGTTCCTCATCACCATCGGCGACCGCTCGGTGGGCGGCACGACGGTGCGCGACCAGATGGTCGGCCCGTGGCAGGTGCCGGTGGCCGACTGCGCGATCACCGCGCTCGACTACGCCGGTTACAAAGGCGAAGCGATGACGATGGCCGAGCGTACGCCGCTCGCCGTGATCGACGCGCCGGCATCGGGCCGCATGGCCGTGGGCGAGGCGATCACCAATATCGCGAGCGCACCGATCCTGTCGCTCGACAAGCTCAAGCTTTCCGCGAACTGGATGGCCGCGTGCGGCGCACCGGGCGAAGACGCCGCGCTGTACGACACCGTGAAGGCGATCGGCATGGAGCTGTGCCCGGCGCTTGGCATCGGCATTCCGGTGGGCAAGGATTCGCTCTCCATGCGCACGAAGTGGAACGAGGAGGGCGTGGCGAAGGAAGTGGTCGCGCCGGTTTCGCTCATCATCTCGGCGTTCGCGCCGGTCGAAGATGTGCGCCGCCATCTCACGCCGCAACTGCGCCGCGTTGACGAAGTGGGCGAGTCGGTCCTGATCGCCATCGATCTGGGCCGCGGCAAGAACCGCATGGGCGGCAGCATCTTCGCGCAGGTCACGCAGCAAGTAGGCGACGCGGTGCCCGACGTGGACAGCGCCGAAGACCTCAAGCAGTTCTTCACGGCCATCCAGCAACTGAACGCGAACGAGCAGCTGCTCGCGTACCACGACCGATCGGACGGCGGCCTGTGGGCGACGGTTTGCGAAATGGCCTTCGCGGGCCACACGGGCGTGTCGCTGAATGTGGACATGCTCACGCTCGACAGCGAGCACGAGTCCGACTACGGCGACGCCAAGGACTGGGCGAAGCAAACGAGCGGCCGCCGCGAAGACCGCACGCTGCGCGCGCTCTTCTCCGAAGAACTCGGCGCCGTGATCCAGGTGCCGGCACAGCAACGCGACGCCGTGATGGCGGTGCTGCGCACGCACGGCTTGTCGGTCTGCTCGCACGTGATCGGCACGCTGAACCCGCGCGACTCGATCGAAATCTACCGTGACGCCAAGCGCATCTACGACGCGCCGCGCGCCGAACTGCAGCGTGTGTGGAGCGAAGTGAGCTGGCGCATTGCGCGCCTGCGCGACAACCCCGCCTGCGCCGACTCCGAATACGACGCGCTGCTCGACGCCGCCGACCTTGGCATGCAGCCGCATCTCACGTTCGATCCGGCCGAGGACATCGCCGCGCCGTTCATCGGCAAGGGCGCGCGTCCGCGCGTGGCGATCCTGCGCGAGCAGGGCGTGAACTCGCACCTCGAAACCGCGTACGCATTCGACCGCGCCGGCTTCGACGCGCACGACGTCCACATGAGTGACCTGCTCGAAGGCCGCGCCACGCTCGCCGACTTCGCGGGCGCGGTGGCCTGCGGCGGCTTCTCGTACGGCGACGTGCTGGGCGCTGGCGAAGGCTGGGCCAAGACGATTCGCTTCAACGCGAAGCTCGCGGACATGTTCGCGGCGTTCTTCGCGCGTCAGGACACGTTCGCGCTCGGCATCTGCAACGGCTGCCAGATGCTGTCGAGCCTCGCCTCGATGATCCCGGGAGCCGAAGCCTGGCCAAAGTTCACGCGCAACAAGTCGGAGCAGTTCGAAGCGCGCTTCTCGCTCGTGGAAGTAGAGAGCTCGCCGTCGATCTTCTTCAACGGCATGGAAGGCTCGCGCATTCCGGTGGCGGTCGCGCACGGCGAAGGTTTCGCGGACTTCTCGCAGCAGGGCGACCTTTCGAAGGTGGCCGTGGCGATGCGCTACGTCGACCATCGTGCCCAGGCCACGGAAGCCTACCCGTTCAACCCGAACGGCTCGCCGCAAGGCATCACATCGGTCACGACGCCCGACGGCCGCTTTACGGTGCTCATGCCGCACACCGAGCGCGTGCAGCGCACGGTGACGATGAGCTGGCACCCCGAAGCCTGGGGCGAGGCGAGCCCGTGGATGCGTGCGTTCCAGAACGCGCGCAAATGGGTGGGCTAACACGCTGACCGGACCGCGCGCGGACGTTTGACGCCGGGGCACGCCAACGCGTTCGCCTCGACTGAAAACCCCGGCCATGCCTCGATTGCGAGTGCGGGCCGGGGTTTTTGCCTTTCGGACGCCGACCGGTGAGTCTTGCGGCGAATACCGGCGCTAATCGCCGCATTTTTCGCGGCGATTAGCTTGTGCGTGCGGCGAATACGTCTCATAATCGCCGCATGAATAGCGGCGAATACACCTACATCTGGCAAGCCGGCGACTGGCCTCAGTGGCGCTTCGATCTGACGGCGCTCGCCGAGCCCATGGCCGAGGTCAGTCGCGCCCAAGGCTTGCTGGTGGGCCGGCTGGCCGATGTCGGCATGGCGCTGCGCGATCAGGCGAGCCTCGCGGCGCTCACGGAGGACGTGCTCAAGACGAGCGAGATCGAAGGCGAACAGCTCAATGTCGCCTCCGTGCGCTCGTCCATTGCGCGTCGAATGGGCGTGGACATCGGGGCGCTCGCGCCCGTGGATCGCCACGTTGAAGGCGTTGTGGAAATGGTGCTCGACGCGACCACCAACAGCCGCGCGCCGGTCACGCGCGAGCGCCTGTTCGGCTGGCACGCCGCGCTGTTTCCTACGGGCTACGCGGGTCTCTCGCGAATCAATGTCGGCGCATGGCGCGACGATGCGAGCGGGCCCATGCAGGTGATCTCGGGGCCGATTGGCCGTCAGCGCGTGCATTTCGAGGCACCGCCCGCGACCCGGCTGGAGGCCGAGACGCGGCGCTTTCTCGACTGGCTCAACGGCCCGGCACAGGAGCCGCCGCTCATCAAGGCCGCCCTCGGCCATCTATGGTTCGTCACGCTGCACCCGTTCGACGACGGCAACGGCCGGGTGGCGAGAGCCATCGGCGACTTGCTGCTCGCGCGCGCGGACGGCAGTGCGCAGCGCTTTTACAGCCTCTCCGCGCAGATCCAGCGGGAGCGCAAGGGCTATTACGACATTCTGGAGCGCACGCAGCGCGGCTCGATGGACGTCACGCTGTGGCTCGCCTGGTTCTTCGACACGCTGCATCGCGCGGTCGATCAGGCGCAGATCACGCTGGACGCGGTGCTCGCCAAGGCGCGTTTCTGGCGCGACTGGGCCACGACGCCGTTCAACGAGCGGCAAGTCAAGCTGCTCAACCGTCTGCTCGACGGTTTCGACGGCAAGCTCACGAGCGGGAAGTGGGCCGCCATCGCCAAATGTTCGTCCGATACCGCGTTACGCGACATCAACGATCTCGTGGCGCGCGGCGTGCTGCGCAAAGCGCAGGGCGGCGGGCGCAGCACGAGCTACGAGCTCAACGCGTAGCCACAAACAAAAACCCCGCGCCTTCGAAAGGTCGCGGGGTTCTTACGAGCGGCGCAAGTGACGCATGTGCCGCGATTCGGCCTTACTGAATCTTCGCTTGCTTGCGCAGATTCTCTTCGAACGCCTGCAGCTTTTCCTGCTGGATCTGCTGAACGATCTGCGGGCGCACCTGCTCGAGCGGCGGCGGCGTGACCGGGCGGATATCGTCCACGCGGATGATGTGCCAGCCGAACTGCGTGTGCACCGGCGTATCGGTCATCTGGCCTTTCTGCAGATGCGTGGCCGCGGCCGCGAATTCCGGCACATACGCCTTCGGGTCCGACCAGTCGAGGTCGCCGCCGTTCTTGGCCGAGCCCGGGTCCTTCGAGTATTGTTTCGCGAGGTCTTCGAAGCTGGCGCCGGCCTTGATCTTCGCGATCAGGTCCTTGGCCTGCTGCTCGTTGTCCACGAGGATGTGGTGCAGGTGGTATTCGCTGCCGCCCGCGTCCTTCGTGAGCTGGTCGTAGCGCGCCTTGACTTCGGCGTCGGTCGGCTGGTTGTTCTTCACGAAGTTCTGAATCAGCGCGCGCAGCACGACGGTCTGCTGGGCCACGGCGATTTGCGCCTTCACGTCGGGGTTGTTCGGAATGCCCTCGCGAATGGCTTCCTGCATGAGGATTTCGCGGTTCACGAGCTCTTCGCGCACCGCCATTTGCAGTTGCGGCGAATCCTGCTGGCCTTGTTGGACGAGTTGCTGGACCAGCGCATCGGCGCGCGCTTTGGGAATCGGCGTGCCGTTCACGACGGCGATGTTCTGCGCAAAGGCGGGGGCCGCCGCGCACGCAGCCAGCAACACCCAGAGATGGGTCTTCTTCAAGGTCATCGGAAAGTCCTAACGGGGCGAACCAAAATGGCGAACAAAAGAATCAAGCAGATCGAAATCTAACGTGGGGCTTACCGGGGCAGCGCCGCGGCTTCTTCGGGCGTGAGCGCCGTGATCGCGAGTGCGTGAATGCCGCGCTGCATGGCTTCGGCCAGCGCATCATACACCATGCGATGCCTTGCCACGCGGGCTTTCCCCGCGAATGCGGGCGCAACGATCGTGACATGATAGTGACCGCCGGCAGCGGCGCCGGCGTGTCCGGCGTGCTGCGCGCTGTCGTCGCGCACCTCGATGGAAACGGGCGCGAGCGCCGCGGTCAGGCGCGTTTCGATGAGCGCCATACGCTCGGCCGGGCTCGCGTTGAGAAAGACGTCGCTCATTCTTCTTCCTTCATGTAACGCGAAAGCCACAGGCTCTGGCCGACGATGAACACCACCAGGATGCCGGTCGCGCCGAAGAGCTTGAAGTCGACCCACGCGTCGGTGGAGAAGTGGAACGCCACGAACAGATTGAGAATGCCGAGCAGCGCGAAGAAGATCGACCACACGAAGTTCAATTGCGTCCAGATGCGCGGCGGCAGTGTGATCTGCTTGCCCATCATCGCTTCGATGAGGTTCTTGCCGAAGGCCACTTGTGAAACGAGCAGCACGACCGAGAACGCCCAGTAGAGCACCGTGGGCTTCCACTTGATGAAGGTTTCGTCGTGCAGCATCAGCGTGGCGCCGCCGAACACGACGACGATGCCAAGCGAAAGCCACAGCATCGGGTCGACCTTGCGGTGGCGGAACGCCACCCAGGCGATCTGCACGAGCGTCGCACCGATCGCCACGGCCGTCGCCGTGAAGATGCCCCACAGCTTGAATGCGACGAAAAAGAGGATGATCGGGAACAGATCAAACAGGAATTTCATTATCGGCCTGAGAGGTTACAAAATGAGCCCCGTGCAAAAGAGGGCACGTCGCTTTCAAGGCCCTGTTTCACCCGATGGGGCCCCGCGCGGGGCGCGGGGCTGCCTTGCCAGCGTTCACTTGGGCTCGAATTGTAGCGCAGCCGAATTGATGCAATACCGAAGGCCCGTTGGGGCCGGACCATCTTCGAACACGTGGCCGAGGTGTGCGCCGCAGTTCTTGCAGCGCACCTCGATGCGCAGCATGCCGTGCGTACGGTCGGTTTTCTCCTCGATCACCTCGCCGTTGATCGGGCGGAAGTAGCTCGGCCAGCCGCAGCCCGCGTCGAATTTCGTGTCGGACTCGAAGAGCGGCGTGCCGCAGCACACGCAGTCGTACACACCCCGGTCGAAGTGGTCCCAGTACTTGCCCGTGAACGCGCGCTCGGTCGCGGCGTGGCGCGTGACCTGGTACTGCGTTTCGTCGAGCTGCTCCCGCCATTGCTCGTCGGCTTTGTAGCCCGGGTAGGCGGTGGAGTTATGGTCGTCCTGGCTCATGTTGGGTTCCTGTCGGGTGGGAAACACGGATCACGTAGATGGGGGCGCGCTCACGAAGAGCAACTGACTTCGAGCGAACTCGCCCAGTCGGGCGGCAGCCCCGCGTACGACGCGTGCTCGGGCTGCTCGTCGAATGGCCGCTCCAGCACCTTCGCGAGCCGTTCGACCTCGCTGAAGTCCTTTTGCGCGGCGCGCTCGATCGCGGTTTGCGCGAGGTGATTGCGCAGCACGTATTTCGGATTCGTGCGGTTCATCGCCTCGGCGCGCGCGGCGTCGTCGCGTGTTTCGTGCGCAAGGCGCGCGCGGTAGTCGGCCGCCCAGGCGTCGAAGGCGGCGCGATCGAGAAAGAGGTCGCGCACGGACGTGTCGCCGCTCGCGTCATGCTTCGACACGCGCGCGAGATTGCGATACGTGAGCGTGAAATCGGCCCGGTTGGCATGCATGATTTCGAAGAGCTTGTTCGCGAGCGCGTCGTCGCCTTCGCGCGCATGCGCGAGGCCGAGCTTCGCGCGCATGCGCGCTTCGAGTGCCGGCGCGAAGTGCCCCTTGAAGCGCTCGAGCACGCCTTGCGCGTCGGCCACCACGCGCTCGCCGCGCTTCTTTTCGTCGGCGATGTCGTAGTGCGCGCCGAACAGCGGCACCAGGGCCTGCGCGAGGCAAAAGAGATTCCAGTAGGCAATCTGCGGCTGCATGCGGTACGCGTAGCGGCCCTGCGAATCCGAATGATTGCAGATGTGGTTCGCGTCGAAGCCGTCCATGAAGCCGAACGGACCGTAGTCGATCGTGAGGCCGAGAATCGACATGTTGTCGGTATTCATCACGCCGTGGCAGAAGCCCACGGCCTGCCACTCGACCATCAGCGCCGCCGTGCTGCGCACCGCTTCGTCGAGCAGGGCGAGGTACGGGTCGTCGGCTTCGCGCAGTTGCGGATAGAAGCGCGCGATCACGTGGTCGGCGAGCGCACGCAACGCATCGACGTCGTCGTGCGAGTAGAAGTGCTCGAAGTGGCCGAAGCGCACGAAGCTCGGCGACACGCGCGTGACGACCGCGGCCGTCTCCATCTCTTCGCGGCGCACGGGCTGGTCGGAGCCAGTGACCGTGAGCGCACGCGTGGTCGGAATGCCGAGATGATGCATGGCCTCCGAGCACAGGAATTCGCGGATCGACGAGCGCAGCACCGCGCGGCCGTCGCCCATGCGCGAGTAGGGCGTGCGGCCCGCGCCCTTGAGCTGGATCTCGTTGCGTTTGCCCTCGTGCCCGACTTCACCGAGCGTGAGTGCGCGGCCGTCGCCGAGCTGGCCTGCCCATACGCCGAACTGGTGGCCCGAGTAGACCGTTGCGTACGACATGGTCGATGGCGAGCGCTCGCGCGTGAAATTCCCGCAAAAGAACGCCGCGAATGCGGGATCGGCAGCAGCGGATGCATCGAGCCCGAGTTGCGCGGCTATGCCCTTCGAAAAGCCGACGACGTAGGGTGCTGGCAGTGGCGCGCCCGGCAGCCGCGTATAGAAGCGGGCGCCGAGCGCGGCAAAGGCGTCGTCGCGCGGCGCGATCAAGGCGCGTTCGAAGTCGGCGAGCGGACCGGTGGCGGGCGTGTGCGTAGCGGACGAGCCGCCTTGGGATTCGGGTGTGCCTGGTGAAAACGACATATTGAGGGCCTGTTGAATACTCGATATTGTAATTCCGCACCCGCCGGCGTGCTGGAGCACGTTCGAAGCCTGCCGGCGTGCCGCCCGATGCGCGAAAGTAAAACGTGAAAGCGCGACGCGAAAGATTACGACACACAACGCCGATCAACGCGAGGAGACCGCCAACGATGAGTGCGCCGCTGCTGGGACAGATGATGGATGTGCCGCTCACGCTCTCGTCGTTGATCGCGCATGCGGCGCGCCATCATGGCAGCGCGCAAATCGTCTCGCGCCGTATCGAGGGCGATATTCATCGCTACACCTACCGCGAATGCGAGGTGCGCTCGAAGCAGCTTGCACAGGCGCTCATCGCGCTTGGCGTGGCGCCGGGCGAGCGCGTGGGCACCCTGGCCTGGAATGGCTATCGGCATCTCGAAGCGTATTTCGGCGTGACCGGTTTCGGCGCCGTGTGCCACACCATCAATCCGCGTCTTTTTCCCGAGCAGATCGCATGGATCGTCAATCACGCCGACGACCGCTACGTGCTGTTCGACATCACGTTCGCTGCGCTCGTCGATACGATCGCGCCGCAATGCCCGAACGTACGCGGCTGGATCGCGCTGTGCGACGAGTCGCACCGGCCGCCCATGCGCACGGAAGTGCTCTGCTACGAAACACTGCTCGCGGCGCAAGACGGCAACTACACGTGGCCCGAACTCGACGAGCGTAGCGCGTCGAACCTTTGCTACACGTCCGGCACCACGGGCAATCCGAAGGGCGCGCTCTACACGCACCGGTCTTCGGTGCTGCACGCCTACGCCGGCTCGCTGCCCGACGCGCTGGGACTATCCGCGCTCGACGCCATTCTGCCCGTCGTGCCGATGTTCCATGTGAATGCGTGGGGCATCCCGCATGCCGCGCCGCTCACGGGCACGAAGCTCGTGGTGCCCGGCAAGGATCTCGACGGCAAGTCGCTCTACGAACTCATGGAGGCCGAAGGCGTGACCGCCTCGGCCGGCGTGCCGACTGTCTGGCTCGGCCTGCTCGCGTACATGCGCGGCGCGGGCGTGCGCTTTTCCACGCTCAAGCGCACGGTGATCGGCGGTTCGGCGTGCCCGCCCGCCATGCTGCGCACCTTCGAGGACGACTACGGTGTGCAGGTGATCCACGCGTGGGGCATGACGGAGATGTCGCCGCTCGGCACGCTTGCGAAGCTCAACTGGGAGCAGTCGAAGCGCCCGCGCGAAGCGCAGCAAGCGCTGCTCGAGAAGCAAGGGCGCGTGATTTTCGGCGTGGACATGAAGATCGTCGGCGAGAACGGGCGGGAGCTGCCGTGGGACGGCGTGACGTTCGGCGACCTGCATGTGCGCGGGCCGTGGGTGATCGACCGCTACTTCCGGCAGGACGGCGGCTCGCCGCTCGTGGAAGGCTGGTTCCCCACGGGCGACGTCGCCACGATCGACCCCGACGGCTTTCTGCACATCACCGACCGCAGCAAGGACGTGATCAAGTCGGGCGGCGAGTGGATCAGCTCGATCGACCTCGAAAACATCGCGGTGGCGCATCCGGCCATTGCGGAGGCCGCGTGCATTGCGTGCGCGCATCCGCGCTGGACCGAGCGGCCGCTCATCGTTGCCGTGAAGAAGCCCGGCGCCACGGTCACCCGCGAGGAACTGCTGGCCTTCTTTGAAGGCAAGGTCGCGAAATGGTGGCTACCCGACGACGCCGTGTTCGTCGAGGAATTGCCGCACACGGCAACGGGCAAGCTGCAAAAGCTCAAGCTGCGCGAGCAGTTTCGCTCGTACGTGCTGCCGACTGCGCTTGCGGTGGAAGGTTGCCCGTTCGATCCGGCGCAAGACGTCGCGAAACACGACTAAACCACAGCGCGCAACCGCGCAAAGGTTCTCCGGCGCAGCCTCTGGCTGCGTTTTTTTTCTTCCGACTTTTGCCCGCCGGCCCGCCAGATCCGCCCATTCAGTACAAACCCTGGCATGCGCAGCGCAGCAAAAAATTGAACGAACGTTCTTTTTTGGGTATTCTGCCTGCTGACCGGGAATGTCGGACAATGAAGCCGACGACGCACATCGCGGCCCGCAAGCATGGAGGCAGGCAAATGGCAGTGGACTACACGACTCGCGACGGCGTTGCCGTCATCACGCTCAATAATCCGCCCGTCAACGGCCTCGGGCATTCGACCCGCGCGGGCATTGTCGAGGGCCTCGCGCGCGCCGCGAGCGATCCGGCCGTTTCGGCCATCGTGATCACGGGCGCCGGCAAGGCGTTCTCGGGCGGCGCGGACATCACCGAATTCAATACGCCCAAGGCGATGCAGGAGCCCACGCTCCACACCGTCATCAAGGAAGTCGAGAAGAGCGCGAAGCCGGTCGTCGCCGCGATCCACAGCGTGGCGATGGGCGGCGGTCTCGAACTGGCGCTCGGCGCGCACTACCGTATTGCCGCGCCGGGCGCGCAGATCGCGCTGCCGGAAGTGAAGCTCGGCATTCTGCCGGGCGCGGGCGGCACGCAGCGCCTGCCGCGTGCGATCGGCCTCGAAGCCGCCCTCAACATGATCGTGACGGGCGCCCCGGTGATGAGCGAAAAGCTCGCGAATTCGGGGCTGTTCGACGCGATGGCGCAAGGCGATCTGCTCGAAGAGGCCATCGCTTTCGCGCGCAAGGCGGCTGACAAGCAAGGGCCGCATCCGCTCGTGCGCAACCGCAAGATCGAGCATCCGAACCCCGAAGGCTTCCTGCAGTTCTCGCGCAACACCGTTGGCGCGATGGCGAAGAACTATCCCGCGCCGGTGAAGTGCGTGGATGCCATCGCAGCGGGCGTGAAGCAGGGCTTCGACAAGGGTCTCGTGTTCGAGCGCGAATGCTTCCTCGAACTCGTGCAGACGCCGGAAAGCCGCGCGCTGCGCCACGCGTTCTTCGGCGAGCGTGCCGCGAGCAAGATTCCCGACGTGCCGTCGAGCACGCCCACGCGCGACATCCAGCAGGTGGCCGTGATCGGCGCGGGCACGATGGGCGGCGGCATCACGATGAACTTCCTCAACGCGGGCCTGCCCGTCACGCTGCTCGAAACGAAGCAGGAAGCGCTCGACCGCGGCGTCGCCACGATCCGCAAGAACTATGAAGCCCAGGTCAAGAAGGGCAAGCTCACGCAGGAGAAGGTGGAAGCGCGCATGGCGCTCATCAGCCCGACGCTTTCCTACGACGATCTCAAGCAAGCCGATCTCATCATCGAAGCGGTGTTCGAAGAACTCGGCGTGAAGGAGCAGGTGTTCAAGCGCCTCGACGAAGTCGCCAAGGCCGGCGCGATTCTCGCCTCGAACACCTCGACGCTCGACGTCGACAAGATCGCGGCCTTCACGAAGCGTCCGCAGGACGTGGTGGGTCTGCACTTCTTTAGCCCTGCCAACGTGATGAAGCTGCTGGAAGTCGTGCGTGGCAAGGAAACGGCCAAGGACGTGCTCGCCACCGTCATGCAGGTCGCGAAGAAGATCCGCAAGACGGCCGTGGTGTCGGGCGTGTGCGACGGCTTCATCGGCAACCGCATGATCGAGCAGTACGTGCGCCAGGCGCTCTATATGCTCGAAGAAGGCGCGCTGCCCGCGCAGGTGGACCGCGCGATCGAGAAGTTCGGCTTCGCCATGGGCCCGTTCCGCATGAGCGACCTGGCCGGCAACGATATCGGCTGGGCGATTCGCAAGCGCCGCTATCAGGAACATCCGGACATGAAGTACTCGAAGATCGCCGACCGCCTGTGCGAAACCGGCCGCTTCGGGCAGAAGACCGGCGCGGGCTGGTACGACTACAAGGCGGGCGAGCGCAACGCGCTGCCTTCGAAGCTCGTGGACGACATGATCGTGGCGTACTCGAAGGAAGCCGGTGTCGAGCGCCGCAAGATCAGCGACGAGGAAATCGTCGAGCGTCTCGTGTTCTCGCTCGTCAACGAAGGCGCGAAGATTCTCGAAGAGGGCATCGCCTCGAAGGCGTCCGACGTCGACATGGTCTATCTCACGGGCTACGGCTTCCCGCTGTGGCGCGGCGGCCCGATGCTGTACGCCGACACGGTCGGCCTCTATAACGTCGCGCGCGCCATTCGCCGCTATGCGCAGCAGCGCAACGGCGAGGCGTGGGAAGTCGCGCCTTCGATCGTCGAGCTGGCTGCCAAGGGCGGTACGTTCAACTAAGTTTCATCGAGAGCGAACAGGCGGACGAACATCATGAGAAGCGCAGACGACGTGCTCCTGCTGATCGACCTGCAATACGACTTCATGCCGGGCGGGGCGCTTGCCGTCGCGCATGGCGATGAAGTCGTGCCGGTCGCCAACCGGCTTGCGCAGGGCTTCAGCCATGTGGTGCTCACACAGGACTGGCACCCGGCGCAGCACGTTTCGTTTGCGGCCAACCACGCGGGGCGCGCGCCGTTCGAGACAACGACGCTGCCCTATGGCGAGCAGGTGCTGTGGCCCGTGCATTGCGTGCAGGGCACTGAAGGCGCGGCGTTGCATCGCGACCTGAATGTGCCGCATGCGCGCGCGGTGATCCGCAAGGGCCATCACGCCGACGTGGACAGCTACTCCGCGTTTCTCGAAGCCGACCGCAAGACGCCCACGGGCCTCGCGGGTTACTTGCGCGACGTGGGCGTGAAGCGCGTGTACTGCTGCGGCCTCGCGACCGACTATTGCGTGGCGTGGTCCGCGCTTGACGCGCGCGCCGCGGGCTTCGAAACCGTGCTGATCGAAGACGCTTCGCGCGCCATCGACCTGAACGGCTCGCTTGCCGCCGCGTGGGAGCAGCTGCTCGCCGCCGGCGTGAAGCGCGCGCAGTCGGCCGAGGTGCTGGCATTGTCCGCTTGAACGCTCGATCAAAGACATCCTCTGGATTCAATATTCGTAGTGGGAGACATCGCATGACTGACGCCGTAATCGTATCGACCGCCCGCACGGGCCTCGCCAAGTCCTGGAAGGGCGCCTTCAACATGACGCACGGCGCCACGCTGGGCGGCCATGTGACGCAAGCCGCCGTCGAGCGTGCGAAGATCGACCCCGCGCGCGTGGAAGACGTGATCATGGGTTGCGCGAACCCCGAAGGCGCGACCGGCGCGAATATCGCGCGCCAGATCGCGCTGCGCGCAGGCCTGCCCGTGAGCGTGGCGGGCATGACGGTGAACCGTTTCTGTTCGTCCGGACTCCAGACGATCGCGCTCGCCGCGCAACGCGTGATCGCGGGCGAAGGCGATGTGTTCGTCGCGGGCGGCGTGGAATCGATCTCGTGCGTGCAGAACGAGATGAACCGCCACATGATGGCCGAAGGCTGGCTCAACCAGCACAAGCCCGAAATCTACTGGAGCATGCTGCAAACGGCCGAGAACGTCGCGAAGCGCTACGAGATCTCGAAGGAGCGCCAGGATGAATACGGCGTGCAATCGCAGTTGCGTGCTGCGGCCGCGCAGGCCGCGGGCCTCTTCAACGACGAAATCGTGCCGATGACGGTGCTCGCCGGTGTCGCCGACAAGGCCACCGGCCAGCTCGTCACGAAGGAAGTGACGATCGCCGCCGACGAAGGCATCCGCGCCGACACCACGCTCGAAGGCGTGTCGAAGATCCGCACGGCGATGCCGGGCGGCGTCATCACCGCCGGCAACGCGAGCCAGTTCTCGGACGGCGCGAGCGCCTGCGTCGTGATGAACGCGAAGGTCGCGGAGCGCGAAGGCCTGCAGCCGCTCGGCATCTTCCGCGGTTTTGCCGTGGCGGGCTGCGAGCCGGACGAGATGGGCATCGGTCCCGTCTTCGCGGTGCCCAAGCTCCTCAAGCAGACGGGCCTGAAGGTCGAGGACATCGGCCTGTGGGAGTTGAACGAAGCGTTCGCAGTGCAGGTGCTGTATTGCCGCGACAAGCTAGGCATTCCCGCCGACCGCCTGAACGTGAATGGCGGCGCGATTGCCGTCGGCCACCCGTATGGCGTGTCGGGCGCTCGCCTCACGGGCCACGCGCTCATCGAAGGCAAGCGCCGCGGCGCGAAGTTCGTCGTGGTGACGATGTGCATCGGCGGCGGGCAGGGTGCTGCCGGCCTCTTCGAAGTCGTTTGACGCAGGGCGCGGCGGATTCGCAAGCGTTCGCCGCTGTCCCGGCCAGGCCACCGCTTTGCGCGCGTTGGCGTGCGCCGGGCCGCCCTCGCGCCCAGGCCGCTGCAGGTATCATGACGGCTGTCGGCGCGCGCACGGTGCGGCGCCTGTTCCCATGCAGACAGAAGAGGTGAGTTCGTGATTCGTCATATCGTGATGTGGAAGCTCAAGGAGTCGGCCGAAGGTGCGACGCGTGCCGAGAATGTCGTGAAGTTCAAGGCATTGCTCGAAGGCTGCCGCAACCTCGTGCCGGGCACGCTGCACCTCGAAGTCGGTGTGGCCGCGCCGGGTCTCGCTTCCACGTTCGACCTCGTGCTCGTTTCCGACTTCGCCGATCAGGCGGCGCTCGACGGCTATCAGGACCACCCTGAACATCTCGTGGTGAAGCAGTTCGCGAAGCTCGTGGTCGAGTCGCGCCAGTGCGTGGACTACGTGGTCTGAAGCGCATCATGATCGGTACCGCAGATCAATCCCAGGGCGGCGGCGCGCCAACAGGCGAAGCGCAGCAAAACCCGCAAACATCGCTCACGATCATCGAAAGTCCTTTCGTCGAGCATCTCGGCGCGCAACTCGTGAGCGCGCGCGACGGGGCAAGCGAAGTCGTGTTGCCGCTCGCCGAGCGGCATCTGAATACGTGGGACGTCGCGCACGGCGGCGTGACGATGACGCTTGCCGACATCGCACTTGCGATGGCGGCCCGCAGCGTCGCCGCCGACGGCGTGGGTGTCGTCACCGTCGAAATGAAAGTGAACTTCATGCAGCCGGGGCGCGGCGAATTGCGCGCCAGCGGCCGCGTGCTGCACCGTTCCACCACCATGGCCTATTGCGAAGGCGAGATTCGCGACAGCGAAGGCCATTTCGTCGCCAAGGCGCTCGGCACCTTCAAGTACATGCGCCGGCTTGCGGTGGGCCGCGACGTGACGCGTCAGCGTTTGCGCAGCGATCCCAGCGCGCGGCCGGGCCCGAGCGACGGTTAATACGCGTGATCGGGCGCGAGCGAGGGCTTTGCTCGCGCGCACCCGATCGCGGTTCTCTTGCGCGGCAGGCGTGCAACGCCTCGCCGCGCCCAACGAAGCAACACGGACGCCATGACCCAGACCAATCGCCAGATCCTGCTCGCTTCGCGCCCGGAAGGCGCCGCGAGCGTCGATAACTTCCGCCTCGTCACAACGCCGCTCGCACCGCTCGAAGAGGGCCAGGTGCGCGTGCGCAACCACTACCTCTCGCTCGACCCGTACATGCGCGGGCGGATGAGCGACAGCAAGTCGTACGCGGCGCCGCAGCCGCTCGACTCGGTGATGATCGGCGGCACGGTGGGCGAGGTGGTCGAATCGCACAACGCGAAGTTCAAGGTCGGCGACAAGGTCGTGGGCATGTTCGGGTGGCAGGAGTTCGGCACGTCGACCGGCAGCGACCTGCGCGTCGTCGATACGACCCACGTGCCGCTTGCCGCGTACCTCGGGCCCGTGGGCATGCCGGGCGTCACCGCGTGGTACGGCCTGAATCGCATCATCGAGCCGAAGGCCGGGCAAACCGTGGTCGTGAGCGCGGCGAGCGGCGCGGTGGGCAGTGTGGTCGGCCAGCTCGCGAAGCGCGCGGGCTGCCGTGCCGTGGGTATTGCCGGCGGCGCGGACAAATGCCGCTATGTCGTCGAGACGCTCGGTTTCGACGCCTGCGTCGATTACAAGGCGGGCAATCTCTATCAGGACCTCAAGGCGGCGACGCCGGACGGCGTGGACGGCTACTTCGAGAACGTCGGCGGCGCGGTGCTCGACGCCACGCTCGCGCGCATGAACGCGTTCGGGCGCATCGCGCTGTGCGGCATGATCGCGGGCTACGACGGCGAGCCGATGCCGCTGAAGTATCCGCAACTGCTGCTCACGCAGCGCCTGCTCGTGCAGGGTTTCATCGTGAGCGAGCACATGGAAGTGTGGCCGCAGGCGCTCACGGAACTGGGTACGCTGGTCGCGAAGCAGCAGCTCGCGTATCGCGAGAGCGTGGCCGAAGGGCTCGAGAATGCGCCGGGCGCGTTCCTTGGTATGCTCAAAGGCCAGAACTTCGGCAAGCAGCTGGTCAAGCTGATTTAACGGTTTCACTGATAGAAGCAAGCGCCCGGAAAGGGCGCTTCGCTTTTCCGTCTGCAGTTTTCACCGCAACCTTTACCGCAGGATTCGCAATGTCCGAACCGTTTGAGTTCGACGGCCGTGTGGCCGTCATCACGGGCGCGGCAAGCGGCTTTGGCCGCGCGTTTGCGCAGCAGGCCGCAGCGCTTGGCATGAAGCTCGTGCTTGCCGATGTCGATCAGGCGCTGCTCGACGAAACCGTCCATGCACTGCGCGAAGACGGCGCACAGGCCATCGGCGTGCGTACCGACGTGCGCGACGCCGCGCAGGTCGACGCGCTCGCGAAAGCCGCACTCGATGCCTACGGCAAAGTGCATCTGCTTTTCAACAACGCAGGCGTTGGCACCGGCGGCTTCGTGTGGGAGAGCAGCGCAAAGGACTGGGACTGGGTGTTTGGCGTGAATGTGATGGGCGTGGCCAACGGCGTGCGCAGCTTCACGCCGCTCATGCTCGAACAGGGCGAGCGCGCGCATATCGTCAACACGGCTTCGGTGGCGGGGCTGCTATCGCCGCCTGCCATGGGCGTGTACAACGCGTCGAAGCATGCGGTGGTCTCGCTGACCGAAACGCTCTATCACGACCTGAAGAACGTGAGCGACCGCGTGAGCTGCTCGCTGCTGTGCCCCGCCTTCGTGCCGACCGGTATTGCGAACGCCGAGCGCAGCCGCCCCGGCGAGTTGCGCAACGAAACGCCGCTCACGCGCTCGCAGCAGGCCGCCGATCTGCAGTTGCAGCGCGCGGTGCGCTCCGGCAAGCTCACGCCCGACGACGTCGCGAAAGTGACGTTCGACGCCGTGCGGGAAGGGCGTTTCTATATCCTCACGCATCCGCAGATTCTCGCTTCGGTGAAGCTGCGTCATGAGGACATCGAAACATTGCGCAATCCGACCGATCCGCTCTCGCTCAAACCTGAAGTCAAGAAAGCGCCGCAATAAAAGCGGCGCACGGGGTCCGTGCCATGCCTCTCACCGCGAAGATCGCACTCGTGCTCGACATGGTGGCCCGCACGGGCCGCGCGCCGTATCACGAGCAGACGGCGCAGGCGGCGCGCGCCGAGTATGAAAAAAGCGCGACGGTGCTCGAAATTCCCGCTGCGCCGATGCATGGCGTGGAAGACCTTCAGGTGTCAGTGCGCGACGGCGCAACGATCCGCGCGAGGCTTTACCTGCCGGTCGAACCGACCTGGGCGGAACCCCTGCCTGTGCTCGTCTACTATCACGGCGGCGGCTTCACGATCGGCAGCGTCGACACGCACGATGCGCTTTGCCGCATGTTCGCGCGCGATGCACGCTGCGCCGTGTTTTCCGTGGACTACCGGCTCGCGCCCGAACATCGTTTCCCGACGGCGGTGCACGACGCGTTCGACGCCTACACATGGCTCCACGCGCACGCGGCCGAGTATGCGCTGGATGACTCGCGCTTCGCCGTGGGCGGCGACAGTGCGGGCGGCACGCTCGCTACGGTCTGCGCAGTGCTGGCGCGCGACGCGGGTATCGCGCCGGTGCTGCAGCTGCTGTTCTATCCGGCCGTGAGCGCGCATCAGCAGACCGAATCGCACAAGCGTCTTGCAGATGGCCATTTGCTGACCGCACCGACTATCCAGTGGTTCTTCGATCACTATGTACGCGACAACTCGGATCGCGACGACTGGCGTTTTGCGCCGCTCGACGGCATGCGCGGCGAGCCGGATTTTCGCGGCGTCGCTCCGGCATGGATCGGTGTGGCCGAGTTCGATCCTCTAGTGGACGAAGGCGTGGCCTATGCGCAAAAGCTGCGCGACGCAGGCAACGAGGTCACGCTCGAGCGATTCGACGGCGTGATTCACGAGTTCATCAAGATGGGCGCGTTCATCGACGAGGCGCGGCGCGCCCAGCTGCAGGCTGTCCACGCGCTGCGTGCGGCGCTCGGCACGGGCGACTAAAGCGCGCTTAGCCTCTTTCGACCGTGTAGGTCTCGTGGCGCTCGAAGGCACCCGGGCGCGCGACACGGTGCGAGCCGTCGTCGTCGCTGCGCTCTATCGCTTCCACATCCAGAAGGGCGCCGCGCAGCGTGACACGCAGCGCCGTGGTGCCGCGCGTGCCGTAATCGGGCGTTTCGATGAAGGCCGCGGAAAGCGCGCGTTCGCGTTCCAGTGAAATACCCGTAGCGGGCAAGTCGCGGTCGGGCGCGACTTGCGGGTCCCGCATCATCTCTACGAGCCGTGCGAGCGGCACCTGCGCGTCGCCTCCTGCGAGTTGCGCGAGTTCGGCGCGCTTGCGCACGAGCTTGGGCCACGGTGTGTCGAGCACGGCGTTCGAAATACCGTGCGTGCCTTCGGGCAGCAACGCGGGCGCACGGTCCGCGCGATTGCAGTACCACGCAAGCTCGCGCCTCGCCCAGTCGCCGACGATCAGATTGAAGCCGTTGTAGAGGTCGCCCGAGCGCGCGATTTCGTCGAGATAGCCGAGCGGCGTATCGGGCAGATCCTGCGCGCCGGTGAGCCAGCGCGAGACGAGCGTGCCGCGCGTGGGTGCGTCGGGGCGCATGTCGTTCGGCGCGCGATAGTTCGTGAGCGCGGCGAAGCGGCCGCTGCGCGTCATGCCAAGCCAGGTGCCGCCGCCCACGAGATCGCGGCCCGCCAGCACGCCCGTTGCCGAACTGCCCGGCGACGTGACGTCGTCTGAGACGCTCCACCAGTGCAGGGGATCGGCGGTGCGGCGCAGGAACTCGTCGCGGTTGGCCGCGAGCGTGAAAAGCGCGCCAGCGTTCGCGCGCGGACGCCAGTCGAAGACGATCAGGCACATGAGGTGGGCCCTTGCAGGGTCGGGAGTGGGGCCGCGCCCACGCGTTGAGAGACGCTGGGCGCCTCACTCGCAATGGACGCGGTGTGCGGCGTCAAACTTCGGCAGGCAACGCGTACGGCAGCGGCAGCACGCGCAGCGCGGGGCCGTCCGCGGCGCCCAGATGCACGCTACCCGTTTCGAGCGCGGCAAGCTTGATCTCGGCGAGCAGATCGACGCCGCCCTCGGGCGCGGCTGCTGAGTTCACGACCATGCCGCACGGCTGGCTCGGGTCGTCCGAGTGGAACAGCTCGACGCCCGCGTGCGCGGCGTCCAGGCTCGCGGCCACATTGGCGAGCGCGGTACGGCGCTTGATCGTGCCGCGATACTGGCTGCGCGCGACGATTTCCTGGCCCGGATAGCAGCCCTTGCGGAAATTCACGCCGCCCAGCACGTCGTAATTGACCATCTGCGGCACGAACTGCTCGCTCACGGCCTGCGTGATGCGCGGCTCGCCCGCGCGAATGTCGAGCCAGTCCCACACGGCCGGCGGCACGCGCTTCACCGCACCGTCGAGCTTCGCGAGGCGCGCCTGCACGGCTTCTTTCGGGCCGACCCACAGATAACGCAGCACGCCGGCCGCGTCGGGCACGCGGATCAGCGTGCCTGCGGGGTCGTCCACTTTCACGTGCACGCCGTCTGGCAGGGCGTCGAACACGCTCGCGAGCGCGCCGCGCACGTCGCCCGCGAGGCCCACCACGAGCAGCTTGTCGGTGTCGTCGGTGAGCTTGGCCTTGGCGCGCAGCACGAACATCGACAGGCGTTTTTGCACCGTTGCCTGCACGTCCTTCGAGATCAGGAGGCGGATGGTGTCGCCCGTCTTCCAGGTGAGGAACGAGGCAAGCAGACGCCCCTTGGGCGAGCAGTAGCCCGCAAGGCGCGCACCGGCTACGTCGAGATGCTGGACGTCGTTGGTGAGCTGGCTGTGCAGGAAGGTCGCCGCGTCGTCGCCATTGGCGTCGATCACGCCGAACTGCGGCAGGATCGCGTAGGCGCCCCCTTGCAGAACGGCGTCGAAGTCGGCCGCGCCTGGAGGCGCATCGGCAGGGGAAAATTCAGGAGCGGAGAGCGTGGAAGCGGGATCGAGCGGTGAGTTCATGGATTCGGGGAACAGTCAATCCTGACTTTAGCGAAGGCAAGCAGTTATTATATGAGGTCCCCCTGAGTCGTGTTTCCATGTCCCTCCTGAAGAAATGCCTTGTTGCCGGCGCCGCGCTAGTCGTGATTGGCGCCGCCGCGGCGGGCGGCGTATGGCGCTGGGCCACCACGCCCCTCGAACTTGCCGCCCCACAGCTCGACGTCACCATCAAGCCGCACAGCACCGTGCGCAGCGTCACGCTGCAATTGCGGCGCGGCGGCGTGCCCGTGCAGACACAGCTTTTCGTGCTCATGACGCGCGTGCTCGGCCTGCAAAGCCAGCTTAAATCGGGCAACTACGAGTTCAAGGCGGGTGTCACGCCGTATGACGTGCTCCAGAAGATGGCGCTTGGCGACGTGAACGAGTCCGTGGCCACGATCATCGAAGGCTGGACCTTCAAGCACATGCGCGCCGAACTCGACGCGAACCCTGCGCTGCGCCACGACACGGCCGGCATGAGCGATGCCGAGCTGCTTGCGGCGATCGGCGCGCCGGCCGCGCCGAACGGCAGCGGGGAAGGGTTGTTTTTCCCCGACACTTATCTCTTCGACAAGGGGGCGAGCGATCTCGATGTCTATCGCCGTGCCTATCATCTGATGCAAACGCGTCTGAACGAAGCGTGGACCGCGCGCGCGCCTGGCTTGCCGCTCAAGTCGCCCTACGAGGCGCTGACGCTCGCTTCGCTCGTGGAGAAGGAGACGGGCCGCGCCGCCGACCGCGCGCTCGTGGCGGCCGTGTTCTCGAACCGGCTGAAAGTGGGCATGCCGCTGCAGACGGACCCGGCCGTGATCTACGGCCTCGGCGACACCTACGCGGGGCATTTGCGCAAGCGCGATCTGCAGTCGGAGACTCTTTACAATACCTACCTGCGCCTTGGATTGCCGCCAACGCCCATTGCGCTGCCCGGCGCCGCGGCGATCGAGGCGGCGCTCAATCCGGCATCGACGGCCGCGCTGTACTTCGTGGCGCGCGGCGACGGCAGCAGCGTTTTTTCAGACAATCTTGTCGACCACAACAAGGCCGTCGACAAATACATCCGGGGTAACTAAATGGCGCGGGGCCGATTCATCACGTTCGAAGGCATCGACGGCGCGGGCAAGACCACGCATCTCGCTTGGTTTCGCGATCAGCTCGTCGAGAAACTCGCGCCCTCGGGCCGAACGGTCGTCATGACGCGCGAACCGGGCGGCACGCCGCTTGGCGAATCGATCCGCGATCTCGTGCTGCATCAGCCGATGGACCTCGAAACCGAGGCGCTGATGATGTTCGCGGCGCGCCGCGAGCACCTCGCCAAGGTGATCGAGCCCGCGCTCGCGCGCGGCGACTGGGTGCTGTCCGACCGCTTCAGCGATGCCACCTTCGCCTACCAGGGCGGCGGCCGCGGGCTGCCGCGCGACAAGCTCGAAACGCTGGAGCGCTGGGTGCAGGGCGGGTTCCAGCCAGACCTCACCGTACTGTTCGACCTGCCGCCCGATACGGCGAGCGAACGGCGAGGTGCGGCGCGCGAGCCCGACCGCTTCGAAAGCGAATCCGACGCGTTCTTCAATCGCACGCGCACCGAGTACTTGCGCCGTGCGGAAGAGGCGCCGTACCGTTTCTCGATCATCGATTCGTCGCAGGGTATCGACGCGATTCGCGCCAAGCTCGAGCAAGTGATTGCAACACTCTGATTTCAAAGCGATATTTGGTTCTCTTATATGGCTGCGCGATTTTTGTGTAATTTCTCGTGAAAATCGCCTAACCGATTGATTTTAAAGATGATCTATCCTTGGCAAACCGACGACTGGCAACGCCTGCAGCAACTGCGCAGCCACTGGCCGCATGCGCTGCTGCTGCACGGCCAGGCGGGTATCGGCAAGCTCCAGTTCGCCCAGCATCTGGCGAAGGGACTGCTCTGCGAAGCGCCGCAGGCCAACGGCGAGCCGTGCGGCGCCTGTGCGGCGTGCAACTGGTTTGTTCAGGGCAATCATCCGGATTACCGGATCGTCGTGCCGGAGGCTCTGGCGGGTGAAATCGGCCAGGCCGGCGAAGACGACGCCAAGGCTGAGAAAGCAGACAAGGGTGACGGCGAAGAAGGCAAGAAGGGCCGCGCGCCGAGCAAGGAAATCCGCATCGAGCAGGTGCGCGCGCTGCTCGACTTCACAGGCGTGGGCTCGCACCGCGGCGGCCTGCGTGTGGTCGTGCTGTACCCGGCCGAGGCGCTGAACGTCGCCGCCGCGAACGCGCTGCTGAAGACGCTCGAAGAGCCGCCTGCGGGTGTGGTGTTCCTCGTCGTATCGGCGCGCATCGACCGCCTGCTGCCGACCATCATCAGCCGTTGCCGGCAGTGGCCCATGGGCACGCCCGCGCCCGAAGCCGCCACGGCCTGGCTCGCGCAGCAGGGCGTGGACGACGCGCCGGCGCTGCTCGCCGAAGCCGGCGGCGCGCCGCTCGCGGCGCTCGCGCTCGCGAACGACGAAAACCGCACGCTGCGCGACTGGACGCTGGCCCAGCTCGCGGCGGGCCCGGCTTGCGACGCTTTTGCCTGTGGCGAGACGCTGCAAAAGCTGCCGGTGCCGCTCGTGCTCGGCTGGCTGCAGCGCTGGGTCTACGATCTGCTCGCCCAGCACACCGCAGGCCGTCCGCGCTATTTCCCGCAGGCCACGAACGGCCTCGCGCGCTGCGCCGCGAAGCTCGACGCGGCGGCGCTGGCGCGCTACCTGAAAACGGTCACGCGCCAGCGCGCCGTGGAAAACCATCCGCTGAATGCGCGCCTCGTGTTCGAGGAACTCTTTCTCGGCTATCGTGAACTGTTCGCCTGACGCTCGCGCTCCGGCCTGAATCTTTCATCGCAGGACCACCCATGTTTGTCGATTCACATTGCCACATCAACTTCGAGGGCCTCGGCGACCGCCTCCCGCAGGTGCTCGAGAACATGCGCGAGAACGCTGTCACGCACGCGCTGTGCGTGTCGGTGGACCTCGAAACGCTGCCTTCGGTGCTCGACATCGCGAGCCGCTACGAGAACGTCTACGCGTCGGTGGGCGTGCATCCCGACCACGAGCACATGCGCGAGCCCAGCGTGGCCGAACTGGTCGAGCTGGCCGAGCATCCGAAGGTGATCGCGATCGGCGAAACGGGGCTCGATTACTATCGCCTGGGCGAGCGCACGATCGCCGACATGGAGTGGCAGCGCGAGCGCTTTCGCACCCACATTCGCGCGGCGCACGCCACGGGCAAACCGCTCATCGTCCATACGCGCGCGGCTTCCGACGACACCCTGCGCATCATGGAAGAAGAGCGCGCGGGCGAGCCCGGCGGCGTGATGCATTGCTTCACGGAACCGTGGGCGATTGCCGAGCGCGCACTTGCGCAGAATTTTTACATCTCGCTTTCGGGCATCGTGACGTTCAAGAGCGCGACGGATGTGCAGGAGGTCGCGCGCCGCGTGCCGATCGAGCGCCTTTTGATCGAAACCGATTCGCCATACCTTGCGCCAGTGCCATTTCGTGGCAAACCCAATGAACCTGCGTACGTGAGCCATGTCGGAAGATTCATTGCCCAGCAACGCGGGTTGCCGGACGCCGAACTCGGCGCTGTCACCACACAGAACTTTTTCCGGCTCTTCAAGATCCAGCCTCAGGCTTGAATCGCAAACCGCATGCTGTCAATGGTGTTAAATATCAACGACATAGCAGATAACGTTAAGGCTTGACATGAACTCGAAACCGCTTCCGCACGCCGCAAACCCTGTCCGCCGTACCGCCGCCGCGCTCGTGCTCGGCGTCGCCGCCACGCTGTTTGGCGCCGCGGCCCACGCCGCTCCGATCGACTCGCTCATCAAGAGCGTCAAGTTCGACGACGACAAGGGCGTGCAAAAAGCGCTCGCAAACGGCATGGACCCGAACGCCACGGACGACCAGGGCATGCCGCTCCTCGTGATCGCGGCGCGCGAGAAGTCCGACAAGGTTGGGGCGGTGCTGCTCGACAACCCGAAGACGAACATCGCCGCCGAAGACCGTGCAGGCGAAAACGCGCTGATGCTGGCCTCGCTGAACGGCGACGTGGACTTCGTGAAGCTGCTCATCGCCAAGGGCGCCGAGGTCAACAAGAAGGGCTGGACGCCGCTGCACTACGCCGCCGCGAACGGCAACGACGACGTTGCGAAGCTCCTGATCGGCTATTCGGCCGACGTCAACGCGCTCTCGCCCAACGGCACGACGCCGCTGATGATGGCCGCGCGCGGCGACCATCTCACGACGCTCCAGATGCTGCTCGAGCACGGCGCGACGCTGGGCGCCAAGAACCAGATCGGCATGACGGCGCTCGATTTCGCGCGCCAGTACAAGGCGCCGGACGCGATCAAGGACCTGACGGCGCGCATGACGCAGGCTGGCCTCTCCACGGCGGCCCCGGCAGCGCCGCAAAACAGTGCAAAATAATGGGGATGAAGGAGGCCGCACTGGACCAACGCGGCCGACCGGCGGCGCTCGACATGCTCGCGGCGCCGCTCCCCACGACAATTCAAGGAGAACCATGCTGCGGGTTCTGATCTGTGCGGGCGCGATGGCGTTGCCGCTCTCCGCTTTCGCATTCACGGCAAGCGACCTCAACCGGCTCTGCACGAAGACCGACGTGGCTTCGCGCAGTGCGTGCGCTGCCTATATCGAAGGTGCCGCCGACGGCATTTTCAACACGATCGACGCCATTGGCGGCACTACCGGGCCGCGCGTGGGTCAATACTTCTGCCTGCCGCCCGACGCGCGCTCCGCGCAACTGACCGACGCGGTGCGCAAGTACATCGCCGACAACCCGAACGTGGCAGGCTATAACGCCAGCACCGCCATTTCGCTCGGGCTTGGCAAGGCGTTTCCCTGCAAGACCGGCAACGGCAGCTGAGGCCAGTCGGTTGTTGTAGATGTAACAGGTAGCACGGCGCGGCGCCTTCTCTCGCCGCGCCACTCATCATCGAGGCCGCTGCGAGGCCAGTTGAACCGTCGCCGTGGCCGTCCGCGGGCCTGGCGCCCGTGCCGTTTCCAAGAGTCACCTTTTTGCTCAGGATGCTCAGGAGGAACTGGCCGCAGATGCCGACACTCGACGATCTCTCCCGTTTTACCGACGCGCCGTTGCACGACTGGCTCGGCACGTTGCTCGTGAGCGCGCTCGCGCTCGTTCTCGCGTTCGCCATGCACTGGGTCGGCGGCCGCGTCCTGCTGCGCATCGCACGCCCGTATCCGCGCGTCAGCGGGTTCTTGCGCTATATCCGCAAGCCGGCTTTGGCCGTCCTCGCCATCCTCGCGATCGAGTTCGTCTGGTGGCAGGCGCCCGACACGCTCAGGCACATCGACGGCCTGCGCGAGTTGTGCGCGTTCGCGCTGATCGCCGCGATCACCTGGCTTTCGGTGCGCTGCGCGGCCGCGATTGGCGAAGCCATCATCGCCGCGCATCCGCTCGACATCGCCGACAACCTCCAGGCCCGCCGCATTCACACCCAGGCCCGCGTGCTCGCGCGCACGGTGATGGTGCTCATCATCATCGTGGGGGTGGGCGCGGCGCTCATGACCTTCCCGAACGTGAGGCAGATCGGTGCGAGCCTGCTCGCTTCGGCGGGCGTTGCCGGTCTCGTTGCCGGTATCGCGGCACGCCCCGTGCTAGGGAATCTGATCGCCGGTTTGCAGATCGCGCTCTCGCAGCCGATCCGGCTCGACGACGTGGTCGTGATCCAGGGCGAGTGGGGGCGCATCGAGGAAATCACGGGCACCTACGTTTCGGTGCGGATCTGGGACCAGCGGCGGCTCATCGTGCCGCTGCAGTGGTTTATCGAGAATCCGTTCGCGAACTGGACGCGCAGCAGTTCGCAGATCATCGGCACGGTGTTTCTGTGGCTCGACTACCGCATGCCGCTCGCGCCGCTGCGCGAGGCGCTCGCGCGCATCGTCGACGGCGCGCCCGAATGGGACCGCCGCGTGCAGGTTCTACAGGTCACCGACGCCAACGAGCGCGCCATGCAGGTGCGCGTGCTCGTGAGTTCGCGCGACTCGGGCCTGAACTTCGATTTGCGTTGCCGCGTGCGCGAAGGGCTGCTCGATTTCGTCAACGAGCACTATCCGCAGTTCCTGCCGCGTGCGCGCGCCGAGGTTTCCGCGGAACTCGAAAGCAGCAGCGGCGACGTGTCGTCGTTCGTGCGGCGCCCGGCGCGGCAGGCTGCGGCGAGCACGGCGGCTCATACTGAGGCCGATCCCGTGACGGGCACACGCGTGCCGGGGGATAGCGAGGAACTGGAGGTGCGTCGCCAGGCGGCGGCGACGGACGCCAACGCGACCGATGCCGCCAGCGCCCGTGAGCCGGCGACTGAAAGTCGCCGCGAGGGAGCCTGAACCGCAGCGAAGGTCACCTGCGCACAACGGCGGCATGCTGCTCGGGCAATCCATTGCGCAGTCGATGCAGCAGTGCGAGGACAGGAGGAGGAACGGCAAGATGGGCAGACTGATAGTCGTCTCGAACCGCGTGGCGACGCCGACCGAAACCAAAGGCTCGGCGGGCGGGCTCGCGGTTGGCGTGTTCGGCGCGCTGAAGGACGCGGGCGGCGTGTGGTTCGGCTGGAGTGGCGACGTGGTGAGCGAGACGGTGGCGAACGCGGGGCCGACGCTCGTCGAAGACGGCCCCGTCACCTTCGCAACGGTCGGCCTCACGCGCAAGGACTACGATCAGTACTACCGCGGCTTCTCGAACGCCACGCTGTGGCCGGTCTTCCACTACCGCAACGACCTTGCGCGCTACGAGCGCGACGAATATGCGGGCTACCGGCGCGTGAACGCGTGGCTCGCGCACAAGCTCATGAAGCTGCTTCACCCGGACGACAACATCTGGGTTCACGACTATCACCTGATTCCGTTCGCCGAAGCGCTGCGCTCGGAAGGCGTGCGCAACCGTATCGGCTTCTTCCTGCATATTCCGTTTCCTTCGCCGCAAGTGCTGCAGACCATTCCACCGCACGAGGAACTCGTCAGATCGCTGTGCTGCTACGACCTGCTGGGCTTCCAGACGCAAAACGACCAGCAGGCGTTTCACGACTACATTGCGCGCGAGGCGCGCGGCAAGGTGGGAGCGCGCGCGGAGAATCCGGAGCATGGGGAGGTCGAGGCGTACGGCCGCAAACTGCGCACGGGTGTCTACCGCATCGGCGTGTTTCCCGATGAAATCGCCGAGCAGGCTGCGCGCTATGAAAGCCGCCAGCACGTGCTCGATCTCAAGCAGAGTCTGGAAGGGCGCAAGCTCATCATGAGCGTGGACCGGCTCGACTACTCCAAGGGGCTCGTCGAGCGGTTCCACGCGTTCGAGCAGTTGCTGGAAACATCGCCCGAATGGCGCGGCAAGGTCACGCTCGTGCAGATCGCGCCGCCCACACGCTCGGACGTCGCGAGCTACAAGGTCATACGCGAGGAACTGGAGCGCGAGGCGGGGCGCATCAACGGCCGCTATTCGAGCCTCGATTACACGCCAATCCGCTATCTGAGCCAGCAGTACGACCGCTGGAAACTGATGTCGCTCTTTCGCGAGTCGCAAATCGGCTATGTGACGCCGCTGCACGACGGCATGAACCTCGTCGCCAAGGAGTATGTGGCCGCGCAGAATCCCGCCGATCCGGGCGTGCTCGTGCTCTCGATCTTCGCGGGCGCCGCGGCTGAACTTTCCGGTGCGTTGCTCGTGAATCCTCACGATGCGGCCGGTATGTCGGAAGCGCTGGAGCGCGCGCTCTCGATGCCGCTCGAAGAACGCCAGGCGCGCTATCAGACCAACATGGAGGCGCTCAGACGCAACGATCTGGGCGTGTGGCGCGACAGCTTCCTGCGCGATCTCGCGGCAGTGCCCCAGCCGCGCTGACGGATGCAGGGCACAGGCGGTTCGCGTGGCTGAACGATTGCGTATGATGCGTGGCTTATCGAGGCACCACCAAGGCATCACCCAAGGCACTCGCCACGCACGTTCATGCTGACTACGCTCGCCATCGCCAATTACCGCTCGCTGCGCGAGCTCATCGTGCCGCTGGGCGCGCTCAACGTCGTGACCGGCCCGAACGGCAGCGGCAAGTCGAATCTCTATCGCGCGCTGCGCCTGCTCGCGCTCACGGCGCGCGGCGGCGTGATTCCGTCGCTGGCGCGCGAAGGCGGCCTGCAATCGACGCTATGGGCGGGCCCCGAGCGCTTCTCGCGCGCGGTCGCAGCGGGTGAGTACGCCGTGCAGGGCACGGTGCGCAAAGACGCGGTGAGCCTGCGCCTTGGCTTCGCGGCCGACGCCTTTGGCTACGCGATCGACCTGGGATTGCCGTTGCCTTCGTCCACCTCGCAGTTTTCGCTGGACCCGGTCATCAAGCGCGAGTGCATCTGGAGCGGACCGATCCTGCGGCCTTCGGCGCTGCTCGTGGACCGCCAGGGGCCGATGATCCGCATCCGCGACGCATCGGGCGAATGGACGACGCTCGCGCAGCCTGTGGCGAGCTTCGACAGCATGATGACCGAGTACGCCGACCCGCGCAGCGCGCCTGAAATGATCGCCGTGCGCGAGCAGATCCGCTCGTGGCGCTTCTACGACCACTTCCGCACCGACGAACACGCGAGCGCGCGCCAGGTGCAGATCGGCACGCATTCGCCAGTGCTAGCCGACGACGGCGCCAACCTCGCCGCCGCGCTGCAAACGATCCGCGAGATCGGCGACGGGCAGGCGCTCGACACCGCCATTGGCGACGCCTTTCCGGGCGCGCGCGTGGAGATCGTGAATCACGAGGGCCGTTTCGAGGTGGCGCTGCGCCAGGAGGGGTTGCTACGGCCGCTGCGCGGCGCGGAGCTCTCGGACGGGACCTTGCGTTACCTGTTGCTCGCGGCGGCGCTGCTGAGCCCGCGGCCGCCCGGCCTGCTGGTGCTCGACGAGCCCGAGACGAGCCTGCACCCGGACCTGCTGCCGTCGCTTGCACGGCTCATCGCGCGGGCGTCGCGGCACTCGCAGGTCATCGTGGTCTCGCACGCGGCGCGGCTCGTGGCGGCACTGGAGCGCGAGGCGGGCAGCCAGTCGGTCGTGCTCGAGCGGCGCCTCGGCACAACCGGATTCGCCGATCCGGACACGCTCGACGCGCCGGCATGGAAATGGCCCGCCAGGTAGGCCGGCAGGGCAAACGCAGGGATTGTTTCGGCATGTAACACCGTATAGAAATTGAAAGACTGACGGCGCACGTCGCCCGCTTGCCGAATAATGGGGATAGCCGAATGGGACAGTTGCCCGTCGCGCAGGCCTGACCGGACCCAACCCCGCAACAATCCGTGCTTACCCGGGGTAAGCCCGGGCCGCGGAGGCCGGGTCCGGCTGCCTTAGAATGTCCAGCACCGCAAGAACGGGCAACGCGGCCCCGTTTCCTGGAGACACTCGATGAGAATTGCGCAGATCGCCCCGCTGACCGAATCGGTCCCGCCCAAGCTCTATGGCGGCACCGAGCGCGCTGTTTCATACATCACCGAAGCGCTGGTCGAACTCGGGCACGACGTCACGCTGTTCGCGAGCGGCGATTCGCTCACGAGCGCGAAGCTCGAGCCCGTGTGGCCGCGCGCGCTGCGGCTAGACCCCGGCATTCGCGACCGCATCGCGCCGCACATGCTCCTCATGGAAATGGTGCGCCGTCAGGCCGACCAGTTCGATGTGTTGCACTTCCATATGGACTACTACTCGTTTTCGGTGTTCAAGCGCCAGGAAACGCCGTTCGTGACGACGCTGCACGGCCGCCTCGACCTGCCCGAACAGCAGCCGGTGTTCGATACGTTCAACACCGCGCCCGTCATTTCGATCTCGAACTCACAGCGTCAGCCGATGCCGCAGGCGCGCTGGCTGCGCACGGTCTACCACGGCCTGCCCGAGACGCTCTATACGCCGCAGCCCGTGGAGCAGCGCTATCTTGCATTTCTCGGCCGCATTTCGCCGGAAAAGCGCGTCGACACGGCAATACGCATTGCCGGGCGTTGTGGGTTGCCCATCCGCATCGCCGCCAAGGTCGACGAAGCGGACCGCGAGTATTTCGAGCGCGACATCAAGCCGCTGCTCGCGCTGCCGCACGTCGAGTACGTGGGCGAGATCAACGACAGCCAGAAGGCCGAATTCCTCTCCGGCGCGCATGCGCTGCTGTTCCCGATCGACTGGCCGGAGCCGTTCGGCCTCGTGATGATCGAGGCGATGGCATGCGGCACGCCCGTGGTCGCGTTCAATCGCGGCGCGGTGCCGGAGGTGGTGGAAGAGGGTGTGACGGGTTTTATCGTCGAGGACGAGATTGGTGCCGTGGCGGCGGTGAACCGCATCTCGCGCGTGACGCGTGCCGGTGTGCGGCGCCGCTTCGAAGAGCGTTTCACCTCGCACCGCATGGCGCAGGAGTACGTGCAGGCGTATGAGGCCGTGATTCGCGCGAACAAGCGCTCGCGCTTCAAGGTGATCGATACGTCCGCGAGTTGAGCCCGCGGACGTAACGGGCGCGCTTGCGCGCGTTTAAAAGTCGAGCTTCGTGATCTTCGTGCCGCCGAGCGAGAGGTCGCCGATCAGCCCGCTGTTGGTGAGCACGAAGACCTGCACGGGCTTGGTGGCCGTGGTGGTGTCGATCGAGCCGTTCGCGCCGACCTTCACGAGCGCGACCGATGCGTCGCCGCCTGCCGACCAGCCGCTCGAATTGCGGAATTTCGCGAGCGCGTCTTCCGTCATGAAGAGATAGACGACCGACTTCGACTGCACGCCGAGCGTTGCGCCGACCGAAGCCGACGACGTGCTGTAGAAGCCAACCGTGCTGCCGCCCACGCGCAGTGCGCCGTCGCCGTGCTCGCCGCCTACGCCAATGCCCGCCTGGATCACGCGCGGAAACACGAGGATGCCGCGAGCTTTGCTGACCAGTTCGCGCGAGCCTGGCACGGTTTGATAGAGACGCGAAAGCGTAGCGTCGACGTCGGAGTTGATTGAGTCGGCGCGCGACGCGTTGGTCGCGGCGTTCGGTGCCTGGCTGCCGGTGGTGGTGCAGCCCGAGAGCGCCGCGGCGCCGACGGCGATAGCGACAGAAGCCTTCAAAATGAAGCGGGATACGGCCATTTTATTCTCCGTTCTGGTTTCCGGGCGCCGTGGTGTCACGGCGTCCGTTTGTTATACCTGAACGTCCCGCTCCGCACTTTGAGGCTGCGCAGCACAAACGCTGCGCGGTGGCGCATGCACGAAAGAAGCTAGTGCTCCGGCACCGGTTTGGCCGTGGGCCGCCGCAGGGCGCGCTTCACGCCGCCGATCAGCACGCCGAACGCGAGCAGCACCGCAGCGGGCACGACCCAGTAACCGACGAACGCGTGCCACAAATAGCCCGCGAGCGTGGTGCGTCGTACCGCGTATTCATCGCGCGCTTCCTGCTGGCGCTGCGCGTTCGCCGCGAGCACTGCGGCGGGGCAACCGGCCGCACGCGCGGTGTCTGGCGTGCCGTGGCAGCGTAGCGCGGCGCCGGCGTCACGCTCGGCGTCGGTGAAGGTCCAGGTCGTCAGCGCGCGCTGCAAGTCCGCGCGGTTGTACGCCATCTCGTCCTGAACCTCGCGCACCGCGACGATCATCACCGGGACAAGCCAGAAGGTGATCACCATCAGCCAGCGGCGAAACCAGCGGTTCTTGTGTCTCCATGCCATCTGCGCCTCCGTTCGATGCCTTTGGCATCAACGTCAACTCGGCTGCCCGATGGCTAATAGGTGATTTCGCAGGCAGGGGCCGCCGCTCCAGCCATCATAGGAGAAAAACGACCAGGCTGAATGCGCTGGATTACGCAAATCCGCGCGTTTTCAGGTGACTTCGCCTCCTTCCACGATGATTCGCACAACCGAAGACCCGGGCGCGCGCAGATCGAGCGAACGCTGCAGCGCACAAAACCGACGCATAAAAAAACGCGCCGCAGCAAACGCTGCGGCGCGTGGGACCTGCCGTTCAGAAGGGTGCCTGAATTCGGTTCGCTCAGCTCTTTGTCGAAAGGCACGTCTTCATGAAAGCCTTGCGGTCGTCGCCCTTTTTGTCGCCGGCCTGGGCGTTGCACGCCTTCATGCGCTCCTGCTGGGTCATCGTCGGAGCCGGAACACCGGCAGCCGAAAGACACTGCTTCATGAAAGCCTTGCGATCATCGCCTTTCTTGTCGCCGGCCTGGGCGTTGCACGCCTTCATCTTGTTTTGCTGGCTGTTCGCAGCGGGCGCGGCGGGCGCAGCAGGCGCGGCGGTTTGCGCGAACGCCGGCGCGGCCAGCACGCTGCCCAGCACGATTGCAGCAATGACGGATTGCATCTTCATCGTTCACTCCCTTGAGTTTGGTCGTTCTGAGTTACCGTGCGGCCTGGCCGCTTGTGGACGGTGCGTCTTGCGTGCGCCGCCATTATGGCAAAGCCGCCATTAAAACGATGCGGCGATGTGTTCGGTTGACGCGCGCGCTGCTGCACAATGTTCGCTATCGGCCGTCGACTCAGCCAACCTCGTCCGACGCGGCCGCAACAGCACGGAGAACACGCATGCATTACCTCTTGATGTACGAGCTTGCAGACGACTATCTCGAACGCCGCCCCGAACACCGCAGCGCGCATCTGGCGCTCGCTTGGGCCGCCGCCGAACGCGGCGAACTACTGCTCGGGGGAGCCATTGCCGATCCCGTCGACAACGCGCTGCTGCTTTTCCAGGGCGAAAGCCCGGCCGCCGCAGAAGCGTTCGCGCGCGCCGACCCGTATGTGCGCTCAGGGCTAGTGAAGCAGTGGCGCGTGCGGCCCTGGCAAACGGTGGTGGGCGAAGCGGCTTCGAATCCGGTGCGATAGGGTGCGCCAGGGTGCAATAGGGCGCGGCTGGGTGCGATCGAGTGCGAGCACAAACAGCGGACGAGGTTCAGACTGGCGCTTCGCCGTTTGCGTCCTCAGCGGCCGCTAGCGCCAGCAGGTCGCGTACGGTCTCGTCGCTGACCTGATCGAAGTCGAGGTAGAACTGGCCGACGCTGTAGAACGCCTCGGGCATGCGTGCGCAAACGAATTCGTCCACGGCGCCGCTCAGGCGCTCTTGCGAGCCGGCGGGCGCGACCGGAAGCGCCGCGACAATGCGCGCCGGGCCAAGCGTGGCAAGTGCGAGCGCCGCGGCCTTGAGCGACGCACCTGTGGCCATCCCGTCGTCGACGACAATCGCGACCCGGCCCGCCACGGCAAGCGGCGCACGTTCGCCGCGATAGCGCGCCTCGCGGCGGCCAAGCTCGATACGCGCGAGCGCCATGGCGCTTTGCAACTGCGCTTCGCTCACGCCGGCGCTGCGCACGAGCGAGCTGTCCACGTACTGTGCGCCGTTCGACGACAGCGCGCCCATGGCGAGTTCCGCCTGCCAGGGCAGGCCGAGCTTGCACACGGGCAGAACGTCGAGCGGCACGTGCAGCGCCTTCGCGATTTCATAGCCTACCGGCACGCCGCCGCGCGGGAGCGCGAGCACGATCACGTCGCGTCTGCCCGCGTAGGCCGAGAGCGGACCGGCGAGCAAGCGGCCCGCCTCGCGGCGGTCGGTAAAGGGGCGTTCCATGAGGAGATCCTCCGATTCCGTTGCGGGCAAACCGCCGCACAACGATGCGTTCAGTTTGCCACTCACAGGCGCACGCTGCTCGTAAAGCAACGCCGCGCACGCAGCCAGCACGCCGCACACCGTGCGAGTGGTGCGAATGGTGCGAGCGGCTCGCGCATGCCACTGCCAGCGCGATCCAAAGCCTGGCGGCATTCATTTGCATACGCGGATTTCTCGTTTGGCGCGCTCGTGCTGCCTCGCTACGATGAAGTCGATCCCGCTACCGACGAGGTCTCGCCATGTCCGAATCCGCCTCCTTCAATCCGCGCGTCGTCGAACCGGTCGTGCCCGATGCGCCTGACGGCCTCGGGCTTGCCGTCGAGCTATGGCTCGCGCGCCCGGTCGACGGCATCGCGGGCCGAGCCGTGCGCATACACCTGCGGCACGGCGCGCGCATGGAGCAGGCCGAGACGCTGCGCGATCTGCTCCATGCGGTCGGCACGGCGATCGTGGTCTCCTGAAGGCCCGGTCATCGCGCTCCTTAATCGAGCGGCGTGGCAAAGAGCGCGTCGAGCAGGTTCGACGAGGACGTGTCGGCGAGGCGCGTGAGCGATTCGACCATGCGCACCTGGCAGTCCACGAGCGGCAGCATGCGAATGCGCCGTGACTCGCCGAATTCCGCATGCGCGATCACGCCCACGCCCACGCCTTGCGCGATGGCCGTCTGCAGCGCCTCGCGCCCATCCACATAGAGCACGGGCTGGACCTGCAAGCCTTTGCGCACGAGTTCGGCTTCGAGCAATTGCTGCGTGACCGAATGCGTTTCGCGAAACACCATGGGTTCGCGCACGAGTTCCTCATAGGTCATGCGGCGCTTCTTCGCGGCGGGACTCTCCGCGGGCACCACCGCGACCAGCGGTTCCTCGCGCAGCACGCGCGCCTGCAACCGGCTGTGCACCTGGCGCGCGGCCGTGATCGCGGCGTCGGCTTCGCTCGCGAGCACGCGGCGCATGCATTCAGTCGCGTTCGCGATCGAGAGCTTGATTACCACGCCGGGATAGCGCCGCCTGAACGCGCCGATCAACTTGATCGCGAGGTCCGGCGCGTCGGCGGCGAGGGCGAGTTCGCCCGATTCGAGCGCGCCCGCCGCTTCGAGCAGCCGCCGCGCGTCGCGCTCGCAGCCCACCATCTGACGCGTCACCGCGAATAGCCGCCGCCCGAGTTCCGTGAGTTCCACGCCGCGCGGCCCGCGCTCGAAGAGTTTGACCCCGAAATCCTGTTCGAGCCGCTTCACGTGGTCCGATACGGCCGGCTGCGTGAGCGAGAGCGCCTGCGCGGCGCGTGAGAACCCGCCGTGTTCGGCGACCGCGTGAAAAGCACGCAACTGCGCGTATTGCATGTCGAAGCGCTCCGGTAACAGGGGAAACGGCAAGGGATAAGTCAGGCTTATATCGACATCGATTATATCGATTTTACCGATGGATGGCGCTGCGCTAACGTGTCGCCATTGACAGCCCTGACGCCCACCGGAGCCCGCATGACCACCCCCGCCGAGCCGTATCTCCTGACCCCCGGACCGCTCACCACCGCGGCCTCGACCAAGGCCGCGATGCAGCGCGACTGGGGCTCGTGGGACGCCGACTTCCGCGCCATGACCGCGCAGTTGCGCGCCGCGCTGCTCCAGATCGCGGGCGACGAGCGTGGTGACTATGACTGCGTGCCGTTGCAGGGCAGCGGCAGCTATTGCGTCGAGGCGATGCTCGGCAGCTTCGTGCCGCGCGATGGCCACGCGCTCGTGCTCGCCAACGGCGCGTATGGCAAGCGCATTGCCACGACGCTGCGCTACCTGGGCCGCCAGCACACCGTGCACGATACCGGTGACTACCTGCCGCCTCGCGCCGCGGACGTCGAGCGCCTGCTGGTCGCGAACCCGGACGTCACGCATGTCGTCGTCGTGCACTGCGAGACCAGCTCCGGCATTCTGAACCCGATCGAGGAGATCGCGGCCGTGACGGCGCGCCAGGGGCGGCGGCTCCTGATCGACTCGATGAGCGCGTTCGGTGCCGTTCCGCTCGACGTGCGCGCGCTGCCTTGCGACGCGTTCGTTTCGTCGGCGAACAAGTGCATCGAGGGCGTGCCGGGCTTCGGCTTCGTGATCGCAAAAAAAGAAGTCCTGAGCCGCGCGAAGGGCGTGAGCCACTCGCTCGCGCTGGACATCTACGACCAGTGGGATGTCATGAACCGCACCGGCCAGTGGCGCTTCACGCCGCCCACGCATGCCGTGGCCGCGTTCATCGAGGCGCTGCGGCTGCACGCGCTCGAAGGCGGTCAGCCTGGGCGACTTGCACGCTATGCGCACAACCGCGACGTGCTCGTCGAGGGCATGCGCGAGCTCGGTTTCGAGCCGCTGCTGACCGAATCCTGGCGCTCGCCCATCATCGTCACGTTCTTTTCGCCGGCCGATCCCGCATTCGACTTCACGCGCTTTTACGAGCTCATGAAGGCGCAGGGTTTCATCATCTATCCGGGCAAGCTGACCAGTGTGGAAAGTTTTCGCATCGGCTGCATCGGTGCGCTCGACGAAACCGTCATGCGCCGCGTCGTGGCCGCATGCGGCGAAGCGCTGCGCGCGCTCGGCGTGGCGAGTGCCGCGCCCGCGCCAGTCGATCTCGGCGCACGCGAAGCGCTCGCCGCTTGATGCGCGGCTATTGTTAAGAGTACAGACCACCGATTATTTGGCAGGACGCATGCAATGAAACACGTCAAGGCAGTGATCTTCGACTGGGCGGGCACCGTGGTCGACTACGGCTCGCGCGCGCCAATGGGCGCCTTCGTCGAGACCTTCGAGCAATTCGGCGTGCCGGTCACGATCGACGAGGCGCGCGGGCCGATGGGCATGGCCAAGCGTCCGCACATCGCGGCGCTGATGGCGCTGCCGCGCGTCGCGGCGGCATGGGAAGCGCGCTACGGCCACGCGCCGGGCGAGGCCGATATCGACGCCGTGTACGACGTCTTCGTGCCGAAGAACGTTGCCGTGGCCGCGCAGTACAGCGACGTCATTCCAGGCGTGGCGGCCGTGACCGCCGCGCTGCGCGCCGATGGCGTGCGCATCGGCTCGACCACCGGCTACACGCGGGAGATCATCGACCAGATCGTGCCGGGCGCGAAGGCACAGGGCTTCGAGCCGGACAGCATCGTCTGCACCGGCGACACGCCCGAGGGCCGGCCATCGCCCTACATGATCTACCGCACGCTGCCGCAACTCGGCGTGTGGCTCGCTCGCGATGCGATCAAGGTGGACGACACCGAAGTCGGCATCGAAGAGGGCATCAACGGCGGCACGTGGGCGGTCGGGGTCGCCGTGAGCGGCAACGCCTTCGGCCTGACCGAGGAAGAAGTCCACGCGCTCGCCCCCGATGAATTCGCACGCCGGCGCGCCGCGGCCGTAGAGCGTCTGCGCGCGGCGGGCGCGCACTATGTGATCGACAGCGTCGCCGACCTGCTGCCCGTGGTGAACGAGATCGAATCGCGGCTTGCCCGCGGCGAGCGGCCGTAAGCCGTATCTCGCGCGGCTTTTGCAGGCGACCCCGTCGCCTGCGCTAACATGGGCGCCCCCGTCATTGGCCGCCGCCCATGAAGACGTTTCTACTTTTTGTCGTGACCGCGCTCGCCGAGATCGTCGGCTGCTATCTGCCTTACCGGTGGCTGCGCGAAGGCGCGAGCGCGTGGCTTCTGTTGCCGGCCGCTGTTTCGCTTGCGCTTTTCGCCTGGCTGCTCACGCTGCATCCCACGGCCGCCGGGCGCACCTATGCGGCCTATGGCGGCGTTTATGTGTGCGTGGCGATTCTCTGGCTCTGGGCCGTCGAGGCGATCCGGCCAAGCCCCTGGGACTGGGCCGGCATCGGCTTCACGCTGGCCGGCATGGCGCTCATCATGTTCCAGCCGCGTTGAACGGCGCGAACCTCAACCGACGGTATTGACCTGCGGAAACTTGTCGCGAAAGGCCTGCGGCATCGGTACGACCTTTTTCGCTTCGTAATCGAAGAATACGAAGCCGGATTTCGCCATGGCGATGAGCGCGCCGTCGGCGGGCCGCGTAATGCGAAAGATGATGTCGCCGCCGTACTTGTTGAAATCCATGATGCCCACTTCGAAGCAGAGCGCGTCGCGCGCGTAGGCTTCGGCGCGATAGGTCGTGGCCAGATCGGTCACGATGATGCTCGTGTGCGCGTCCTTCATGCCCTCGATGCCCGCGTCGAACAGAAAACGCGCGCGCGCCTCGGAAATCATCGAGATCATCGAATCGTTCGCGAGGTGATTGGCCGAATTGATGTCGGTAACGCGCACTGTGAGGTGCGTCGAGTAATAGAACTGGTCTTCGGGAAAGTGGAGCTCGATGCGGGCCATGATGCGATGCGAAAAATTGGGGACGGGCGACGCCAGCGGGCTTGTACGGCATGGGCGCCGGGGCGCCGGGGCGCGTTGGCAGGCGCGATTGTAACGGCTGACGCGTCGCCCCCGGCGCCAGCCCGGCGCTAGAATGCGTGAGCCTTTCGCCCGAGACTACCTTGCGCGCTCGCCATATTCATCGATTCCCGCCATGACCGACATAGCTGGCCCCGCATCCCGCACCGCCGCCGATACGCCCCCCGCGCCGAACGAGTTGCCCACACTAAACGGCCGCACGGTCGCGCTGCATCCGCTCTGCGCGCAAGACGCGCCACGCCTCGTCGCCGCGGCGGCGGACGGCGAACTCTGGAACCTCAAGGTGACGGTGGTGCCTGGTGCCACTACCGTCGATGCCTGGATTGCCCGGGCGCTCGATGGCGTGCGTGCCGGCACCGTCATTGCGTTCACGATCCGGCTGCGCGCCAGTGATCGCGTGGTGGGGAGCACGCGTTTCTGGAAGGTCGACCGTGAGAACCGCAAGCTGGAAATCGGCTCGACGTGGCTCGCTGCCTCGGCGCAGCGCACTGTCGTGAATACCGAGGCGAAGTTTCTGATGCTCAGCTACGCCTTCGAAACGCTCGGCTTCGTGCGTGTGCAGTTCACGACCGACGTGCTCAACGCGAAGTCGCGTGCCGCAATCCTGCGCCTGGGTGCGAAAGAAGAGGGCGTGGTGCGCCGTGAACGCATCATGCCGGATGGCCGCAAGCGCGATTCCGTGCGCTTTAGCATCATCGAGGACGAGTGGCCCGAGGTGAAGGCTGGCTTGTTGCGGCGGTTACAAGCCGCCGGCTGAGCCTTGCCGCGTCGGCGCAGCCGCTCGGGTGGCGCTTCAGTCGGCGGATCGCCTTCGGGTACCGGCGGCGGCTCGGGGTCCGAAACCGGAGGGGGCGGTGGGCGACGCGGATTATCGGGCTCCTCTGTCGGCAGATGGGCCTCGGGACCACGCAAAAAGCGAGCGGCAAGAAGGAAGTTCGAACGCATAGACCTCTCCGCGTTACAGGATGCGTGTGCGTGTGCGTGATGCGCTGCGGCATCGCGAATGCGCGAATCCACGCAAATCCATTTGCCCGGCGAAGCGCAAGCGCCGTGCCGCACAACACGCTCCTGGAACGCACGTTGCTGCGATTCGCGCACGGACCTTTGCAGTCATCTGTGAGTGGCGCGCGGCTATCCGCGCGGGCAGCAGTGGGACATCCGCCGCGCCGCGCTGGTCCCGGCGCGATTGCGCGCCGTGTAGGCGCAACCGTATTCCGTAAGCGACTCCTCATGGCGAACGTGGGCCCCCGGGTACAGCGCTTGCATTGGCGCGGTATTCATCGTCCATTTGCACAAGGGAGGGGGATACCATGACGACACAATCGAATCGCCCGCTGAAGTCGCGTGACCGGGCATCCCGGCACACATCGGCATGCGTCGTCGCGCTTGCGTGCGCGCTTGGGTGCACGTTGGGCGCGCCTTCTGCCGCGCTCGCGCAGGGCGCACCGCAATCGATCGCCGTGCAGCGCATGGCCACGGTGCAGTCGGGCACCGGCTTTCGCGCGTCGAAGCTCGTAGGCTCCGATGTCTACGACAATAGCGGCGGCAAGATCGGCGCAATCGACGACATCGTGCTCGAATCGCCTGACGAAGGCGCCTTCGCCATTCTCTCCGTGGGCGGCTTCCTCGGCATGGGCAAGCATCTCGTGGCCGTACCGTTCAACGATCTGCGCATCGACAGGAAACAGATCGTACTGCAGACCGATAAGGCGCAGCTAAAGGCCATGCCCGAGTTCAACTACGCGCACGATTGACGCGCGCGCGGGCGCGCTTGCTGGAGGTCAAGCCGGCCAGCGCCTTAGTCCAAAGTCCTATTGCGCGCGCCACGTCCACACACCATAGTGGAAGGATGCCTCGTGGGAGGCGTCCGAAGCGGGGAGCAATTCAATGGCGAAGAAAGAGGAAGTCAAGGCCGCGAGCGCAACGCAGCCGGCGGAAAAACTCAGCGAAAAAGCCTATCAAAAGGAGCTCGAGCACTTGCATGGCGAACTCGTTCGCTTGCAGGAGTGGGTGGTCCAGAAGCGCCTGCGGGTATGCATCCTGTTCGAAGGGCGCGACGGCGCAGGCAAGGGCGGCACGATCAAGGCGCTCACCGAACGGGTGAGCCCGCGCGTGTTTCGCGTATTCGCGCTGCCCGCGCCCACGGAGCGCGAAAAGTCGCAAATGTACTTTCAGCGCTACCTGCCGCTGTTGCCCGCTGCCGGTGAAATCGTGGTGTTCGACCGCAGCTGGTACAACCGTGCGGGCGTTGAGCGCGTGATGGGCTTTTGCACGCCGGAACAGGCGACGGAATTCCTGCGCGGCGTGCCGCTCATCGAGCGCGCCATCATCGACTCGGGCACGATCCTCATCAAGTTCTGGCTCGAAGTGAGCCAGAAAGAACAGACGCGGCGCCTCGAAGGGCGTATCAACGACCCACGCAAGATCTGGAAGCTTTCGCCGATGGACCTGCTGTCGTATAGCCGCTGGTACGACTATTCACGCGCGCGCGACGAAATGTTCGACATGACCGATACGCCGGAGTCCCCATGGTTCGTTGTCCGATCCGATGACAAGAAACGCGCGCGCCTGAACGTCATCAATCATATTCTGAACACCATTGCGTACAAGGCGCTGCCGCGCGAGAAGGTCACGCTGCCCGATCGCCAGAAGCCACATGGTTACCGCGACCCGGACTACCCCTACCGGTACGTGCAGGAGAAGTACTGAGCGGCGCGCGCGATCCGGCGCGGCTTCTCGTCGCGGCGGATCAAACCACACTATCATCACGATTGAACGCTCACGAGGGGTAGACCATGGCCGAACTGCTGCTGGGAAATATCGACGAACACGTCACGGACGCCGAAATCAACGAGTTTCTGGAGCGCTACGGTTTTCCGCCGTACGACGCGATTCAGCGCATCGAGGGGGCGGGGCGTCCCGGCGCCTTGCTCACCTTCCACGCGGCGAGCGAAGAGGGGCTGCGCAGGTTGCAGGGCCGCATCAACAACCTGTTCTGGCGCGATCACACCATCAGCGCTCAGGTCATGCCGCCGGCGCGCGAGGAGTAGGCGGGCGCCAACACACAACAGGGCGCGTACCACGGCTTTGTCAGCTGCGGTGCGCGCCCTGCGTTTTCAGGCGCCGTTTCAGGGCGCTCGAACTCGGGCCGAAGTCAGGCCCGATCTCAGGCCGGTTTCAGTAAAAGATCAACCCCGGCTTCTCCGTGCTCACGCGCGTGCCCGCCTTGCCTTGGGTAATCGCCACGATATCGGGCAGCGCGCCAATCACTGCATCCTTGCCGGTGTTACGCGCGAACTCGGCTGCCGCCATGACCTTCGGTCCCATCGACCCGGCCGCGAAGCCAAGCTTCTCCAGTTCGTCGGGATGCGCGCTTGCAATCGCCTTTTGCGACGGCTTGCTCCAGTCGACGTAAGCGGCGTCCACGTCGGTGGCGATGATGAGCATGTCTGCTTCCAGCTCCTGCGCGAGCAGGGCGGAGCACAGATCCTTGTCGATCACGGCCTCCACGCCGCCCAGCTTGTGGCCTTCGCCGTAAAGCGTCGGAATGCCGCCGCCGCCCGCGCAGATCACGATCGTGCCGCGCTCCAGCAGCCATTTCACGGGGCGGATCTCGAAGATGTGCTTCGGCCGCGGGCTCGCCACGACACGGCGGAACTTGTCGCCGTCCGGCGCGATGGCCCAGCCACGTTCGGCGGCGAGCTGCTCCGCCTGTTCCTTCGTGTAGACCGGGCCGATCGGTTTGCTCGGATGCTGGAACGCCGGATCGTTCGCGTCCACCTCGACCTGGGTGAGAATGGTCGCGAAGGGCACCTCGTACGGCAGGAGATTGCCGAGTTCCTGCTCGATCATGTAGCCGATCATGCCTTCGGTCTGCGCGCCGAGCACGTCGAGCGGGTAGCTGGGCACGTCCTTGTAGGCTTCGCCTTGCAACGCGAGCAGGCCGACCTGCGGCCCGTTGCCGTGCGCGATCACCAGTTCGTTACCCTGTGCGATCTGCGAGATCTGGGTGGCCGCGAGGCGCACGTTTTCGCGCTGGTTCTCCGCCGTCATCGGCTCGCCGCGACGCAGCAGCGCGTTGCCGCCGAGCGCAATCACGATTCGCATGTCTGACTCCCAAGGTTAGGCGTATCGGTGAAGCGGGGCGCGCGCACTGCACACGCGCCCCGTCGAGCGGCGTGGCTCAAATGTCGGCGAGCGTCGACACGAGAATCGCCTTGATCGTGTGCATGCGATTTTCCGCCTGCTCGAAGGCCAGATTCAGCGGCGACTCGAACACTTCCTCCGTGACCTCGACACCGCCCTTGAGCTCGGGATACTTGTCGGCGATCTGCTTGCCGATCACGGTCTCGCTGTTGTGGAAGGCGGGCAGGCAGTGCATGAAGCGCGTATGCGGCGTGCCGCTCGCTTTCATGAGCGCCATGTTCACCTGGTACGGCAGCAGCGCCTTGATGCGCTCGCCCCAGGCTTCCATGGGCTCGCCCATCGAGACCCACACGTCGGTGTGGATGAAATCGACGTCCTTGACGGCGGCCTTGGGGTCCTCGGTGAGCAGGATGCGCGCGCCGCTTTCCTCGGCGAACTTCTTGCAGTCCGCCACGAGATCGTCATGCGGCCAGAGCGACTTCGGCGCCGCAATGCGCACGTCCATGCCGAGCTTCGCGCCGACGAGCAGCAGCGAGTTGCCCATGTTGTTGCGCGCGTCGCCGAGATACGCGTAGCTGATTTGCGTGAGCGGCTTGTCGGAATGCTCGCGCATGGTGAGCACGTCGGCGAGCATTTGCGTGGGGTGGTATTCGTCGGTCAGGCCGTTGAACACGGGCACGCCCGCGAACTTCGCCAGTTCCTCGACGATGTCCTGTTTGAAGCCGCGATACTCGATCGCATCGTACATGCGGCCCAGCACGCGTGCCGTATCCTTCATGCTCTCCTTGTGGCCGATCTGCGAGGAGGTTGGATCGATGTAGGTGACGTTCGCGCCCTGATCGTAGGCCGCGACTTCGAACGCGCAGCGCGTGCGCGTGGAAGTCTTCTCGAAGATCAGCGCAATATTGACGCCCTTGAGGTGTTGCTGCTCGGTCCCCGTGTACTTGGCGCGCTTGAGGTCGCGCGAGAGGTCGAGCAGATAACGCAGCTCGCGGGTGCTGTGATGCATCAGACTAAGCAGGCTGCGGTTGCGCAGATTGAAAGCCATGTCGTTTCTCCGTTGCGAATGCAGTGGGTTGCGGTTTGGTGCGGCGCTCAGAGATCGATGGCGTCGCGCACGATCGGGCACGTCATGCAGTGGCCGCCGCCGCGCCCGCGGCCCAGTTCGCTCGCCGTGATCGTGATGACCTCCACGCCGGCCTTGCGCAGCAGCGTATTCGTATAGGTGTTGCGGTCGTAGCCAATCACGACGCCGGGTTCGAGGCACACCACGTTGTTGCCGTCGTCCCATTGCTCGCGCTCGGCCGCGAACGCGTTGCCGCCCGTCTCGACGATGCGCAGGGCCTTCAGGCCCATCGCTTCGGCCACCACGTCCACGAAGGGCTTTTCCTCACGGCGCAGGTCGAGCTTCGAGGGGCTCTTGTCGTCGGGGCGAACCGAGAACGGCACGATCTCGTTGACGACTTCCGGGAAGATCGTCACGAGGTCGCGGTCGCAGAAGCTGAACACCGTATCGAGGTGCATGGCTGCGCGCGACTTGGGCAGGCCCGCCACGACGACGCGCTTTGCGCCGCCTTTGGCGAAAAGGTTCTGCGCCAGACGCCCGATGGCCTGGCGGCTCGTGCGCTCGCCCATGCCGACCAGCACGACGCCGTTGCCAATCGGCATCACGTCGCCGCCCTCCAGCGTGGCCGCGCCATGGTCCTCGTCGGGGTCGCCGTACCAGACCTCGAAGTCCTTGCCGGCGAACTGCGGGTGATAGCGGTAGATCGCCGTGGTGAGCAGCGTCTCCTGCCGCCGTGCCGGCCAGTACATCGGGTTCAGCGATACGCCGCCGTAGATCCAGCATGTCGTGTCGCGCGTGAAAAGCGTGTTGGGCAGCGGTGGCAGCACGAAGCTCGAATAGCCGAGGTAGCTGCGGAACTCCTTCAGGATCTTGCTTTGGTCGCTGTCCGGAACATCCTCGGCCACCACGCCGCCAATCAGAAATTCCGCGGTGCGGCGCGGCTCCAGCCCTTCGAGCCAGTTGCGCACCTCGCCGGCCAACGAAACGCCCACGGTTTCCGGGCGAATCTTGCGATCGAGGATGTACTTGAGCGCTTCCGGGTTCTGAATCGCTTCGGTCAGCAGATTGTGCATCTCGAGGACTTCCACGCCGCGTTCGCGCATCTTCGTCACGAAGTCGAAGTGGTCGCGCTTCGCCTGGCTGACCCAGATGACGTCGTCGAATAGCAGTTCGTCGCAGTTGCTGGGCGTGAGGCGTTGATGCGCGAGTCCGGGTGAGCACACCATGACCTTGCGCAGCTTGCCCGCCTCGGAATTGACGCCAAAGGCGACAGTGTCCGTACTCATCATGAGACTCCTCGAATCAGAGGGTGAGAAAGCCCTTGTACAGGCCGAAAGCCGCCACCAATGCGCCAATCAGCACAGCGGCGAAAACGAACCTCTCGATGTTCGTGAACACGGGCTGGCCGACTTCGCGTTTCGCGCGCGCGAACAGCACGATGCCTGGCGCGTAGAGCAACGCGGAGAGCAGCACGTATTTGAGACCGCCGGCGTAAATGAGCCAGATCGCGTAGATCACGGCAACGCCCGCGATGACGAGGTCCTTGCTGCGCTCGCCGCTGTCGGTTTCGTACGTTTCGCCGCGCAGCGCGAGCAGGAATGCATAGGCCGCCGACCAGAAGTAGGGCAGCAGGATCATCGAGGTCGCGAGATAGATGAGCGAGAGATACGTGCCCTTCGAGAACAGCGTGATGACGAGGAAGATCTGCACCATGCCGTTCGTGAGCCACAGTGCGTTGGCCGGCACGTGCTTCGCATTTTCCTTGCGCAGGAAGTTTGGCATCGTGTGGTCGCGCGCGGCCGAGAAGATGATTTCGGCGCACAGCAGCACCCACGAGAGCAGCGCGCCCGCGAGCGACACGACCAGCCCCACGCTGATCAGAATCGCGCCCCAGTGGCCGACCACGTTTTCGAGCACGCCTGCCATCGAAGGATTCTGCAGGGCGGCGAGTTTGGGCTGCGTGAGCACACCGAGCGACAGCACGTTCACGAGCACGAGCAGAAGCAGCACGCCAACAAAACCGATGACCGTGGCCTTGCCGACATCGCTGCGCTTCTCCGCACGCGCGGAGAAGATGCTCGCGCCTTCAATGCCGATAAACACCCACACGGTCACGAGCATCATGTTGCGGACCTGGTTCGTCACGCTGCCGAGCTTGGGATTCATTTGTCCCCAGAAGTCGGCCGTGAAGATGCTGGAGCGGAAGGCAAACGCACAGAGAATAATGAAGAGGCACAGCGGCACCAGCTTCGCGACCGTGGTGATCTGGTTGACGATCGCGGCTTCCTTGATGCCGCGCAGCACGAGAAAGTGCAGCGCCCAGAGCAGCACCGAGGCGCAGATGATGGAGATCGGCGTATTGCCCTCGCCGAAGACCGGGAAGAAGTAGCCGAGCGTACTGAACAGGAGAACGAAGTAGCCGACGTTGCCGAGCCACGCGCTGATCCAGTAGCCCCACGCCGAGCCAAAGCCCATGTAGTCGCCGAAGCCGGCTTTCGCGAAGGCGTACACCCCGCCGTCGAGTTCGGGCTTGCGCACGGCCAGTGACTGGAACACGAACGCGAGCATGAGCATGCCGACCGCGGTGATCGCCCAGCCGATCAGCACCGCTCCGGCGTCGGCGCTGGCCGCCATGTTTTGCGGCAGCGAAAAGATACCGCCGCCCACCATCGAGCCCACGACGAGGGCGGTGAGCGCGCCGAGGCGCAGCCTGTTGGCGGCGGCTGGCGCGGCGGCGCTATCGGGTTTTGCGGCGGGGCGAGGCGTAGACGTCGATTCGGACATGCGCGGTCTCCTGTACGAGCCGGCAGGGCCGCAGATCTCGCGCTGCGCGCCAACCCGTCAACTTGCTTTGTGCCTGCGTCTGCAGCGCGCGTCGCATGCCGCGAGAGCGCAACCCGCGCCGCTACGCGCTCAATCTGATAGTGGGCGCGCGATCTGACAATAAGACCTTGGTCCGATAGGGAGAGGAGAACTGGCGGGAATTAGCGAAATTAAAGGCATTAGCGCATTGCATTTTTATGACAGCTCATATGCCAATTGCGTACGGGTTAAGTCATAAGCATGATCTCCCCGCAGAACAGGTGTTGTGCGCGGTGAGGAGAATCCGAGATTTGGTTGATTTGTGCGGTACAACACAGCATACGAATTGGAATATTCGTTGATTGAGTCCGGCAATAAAATGGTGGTCACGCGAGCGTATTCAATCCAGGCTTTTATTCGAAATATTAAAAATGAATACGGATTGACAATGCAATGACGCGCGACGTTAGCGGACATCGCTGTGAGTGAATGTAAGCGAGCGTCTTCCACTGGTTTCCCTGAATTGTTCGAGGCGCACCGGCTCCGGCACCATTAGGTCAGACAAACCCGCAAGCGCCCGCGCAACGAGATGAACGAAACGCTCACCGCATCCCCTCCGGCCTGGACTCCGACGCCGCAGCAGGTCGAATCGGCCCGCATCACCCAGTTCACGAAGTGGCTCGGCGACACGCGCGGTCTGACGTTCGACGACTACGACGCGCTATGGCGCTGGTCGGTCGAGGACGTCGACGCGTTCTGGTGCGCGCTCTGGGACTGGGCGCAGATTCCCTCGCGCGAGCCGCGCGGTGTGGCGCTCGCCGACGCCGCGATGCCCGGCGCGCGCTGGTTTCCCGGCGTCGAGTTGAACTACGTCGAACGGGCTTTCCAGCTTGCGAGCGAGGCACGACCCGCGATCGTGTCGCGCAGCGAGAGCGGCCCGACGGCCGGGCGCACGCGCGAATTGAGCTGGGCGGAGCTGCGCCGCCAGGTGGCGGCTTGCGCGGCCACGCTGCGGCGTATGGGCGTGACCCGCGGCGACCGCGTAGCGGCTTTCATGCCGAATACGCCCGAGACCGTCGTGGCATTTCTTGCCACGGCGAGCGTGGGGGCGATCTGGTCGGTGTGCTCGCCCGACATGGGCCCGCTCGCGGTCCTCGACCGCTTCCGGCAGATCGAGCCCAAGGTGCTGTTCGCCGTGGACGGCCATCGCTACGGCGGCAAGCCACACGACCGGCGCGAACTGATCCACCATTTGCTGCGTGAGTTGCCGAGCGTGGCGCACCTCGTGTTCGTCCCGCAGCTCGATCCCGACGCCAACGTGAAGGAGTATCCGCACGCGACGGCGTGGTGCGACGCGGTCGCGGGAAACGTCCCGCTGCATTTCGAGAGCGTGCCGTTCGACCATCCGCTGTGGATCGTCTATTCGTCGGGCACGACGGGCATGCCCAAGGCCATCGTGCATTCGCACGGCGGCATCGTGGTGGAGCACGTGAAGCTCACTGCGCTGCACCTCGACTTGAGCCCCGGCGACCGTTTCCACTGGTACGCCAGCACGAACTGGATCATGTGGAACTGCCAGGTGGGCGGCCTGCTCGCGGGGGCGACGCTCTGTCTCTACGACGGCAACCCCACGTACCCTGATGCGCAGGCGCTGTGGCGCTTCGTGGGCGAGACGGGCGTCACGTTCTTCGGCGCCGGGGCGGCGTATTTCCAGGGATGCCTGAAGTCCGGCGTCGAGCCGCGCGCGGCGGCGGATCTCTCGCGCCTGCGCGCGGTCGGCTCAACCGGCTCGCCGCTGCCCCCCGAAGCGTACGCGTGGATACTCGAACACGTGGGCCCGGTGTGGATCGACGCGATTTCGGGCGGCACCGATTTCGCGGGCTGCTTCCTCGCAGGCGTGCCGACCTTGCCGGTTTATCTCGGCGAAATGCAGTGCCGATGCCTTGGCGCGCGAGTCGAGGCGTTCGATGAGGCCGGGCACGCGCGCATCGACGAAGTCGGCGAACTCGTGTGTACCGCTCCCATGCCTTCGATGCCGCTCTACTTCTGGCGCGACGAAGCGAACCGCCGCTACCGCGAAAGCTACTTCGACATGTTTCCTGGCATCTGGCGCCACGGCGACTGGCTGCGCATCACCCCCCGGGGCGGCGCGATCATCTACGGACGTTCGGACGCCACCATCAACCGCCACGGCATTCGCATGGGCACGAGCGAGCTCTATCGCGCAGTGGAGTCGGTGCCGGAGGTGCTGGACAGCCTCGTGGTCGATCTGGAATACCTGGGGCGCGCCTCGTCAATGCCGCTCTTCGTGGTGTTGCGCCCTGGCGTCGAGCTGACCGACGCGCTCGCGCAGCGCATTCGCGCGCGCGTGCGCGAGGCGCTCTCGGCGCGCCACGTGCCCGACGAGATCCATCAGGTCGCGGCCGTTCCGCGCACGCTCTCGGGCAAGAAGATGGAGGTGCCGATCAAGCGGCTTCTGCTCGGGCAGCCACTCGAGAAAGTGGCCAATCCGGACACCATGGCCAACCCGGAAAGTCTCGCGTGGTTTGCTGAATTTGCGCGGGCGAGGGGCGAAGCGCACTAAGCGGCCCGCGGCAGCGCAAGACTTCGGGGCGCGGCAGCGCCGTTTTGGCCGCGCCGATTTAGAATGGCGCGCGCGGGCTGACGCCTATGTCGGCCCGTTTCCGCGGCCTTCCATTGTCAACGCATGCCATCGCCTAGCGCCACCGTTCCCATCTCGCTCGTCAACGGCTTTCTCGCCGGCGCCGGTGCCGAGCCCGCCGTGATCCGCCGCTATCTGAACGAGGCGGGCATCGCGCTGGAACTGCTCGCCAAGCCGGGCGGCCGGGTGACGGAAGAGCAGTTCTCCACGCTCTACCAGACGCTCGCCATCGAACTCGACGACGAGATGCCCGGCATCTTCAGCCGGCCGCTGCGCAGCGGCACGCTCAAGTTTCTCTGCCTGAGCCTGCTCGATGCGCGCAACCTCGAAACGGCGCTGCATCGCTTCGACCAGTTCTTCCACATCGTGCTCGACGATTTCCGGCTCGAATCGCGCCGCCAGGGGCTCGTGGCCCAGGTGGCATTACGCGCCAATGCTGCGTATGGCGCGATCGGGCCGCTCGGGCAGGAACTGACGCTCAAGCTCGCACACGGCGTGTGTTCCTGGCTGATCGGCCAGCGCATTCCGCTTCTGCAGGTCGATTTCGCCTGTGCGCAGCCGCCGCACGCGCTCGATCACCGCTACTTCTTCCATGGGCCCGTGCGCTTTGGCAGCGAGGCCACGCTGATGCGCTTTAGCGCGGCCTATCTCGACATGCCGATCCGGCAGAGCAAGCGCAACCTGCGCGCGTTTCTCGCGCGCTCGCCCGGCGACTGGATCTTCGAAACGTTCAGCGAGCAGCTCGTGAGCCACAACGTGCGCCAGTACCTTGCCGCGCAGCTGCCCGACCTGCCGACCATCGAAGCGGCGGCCGACAGCCTGCACTGCTCGGTCCGTACGCTCTGCCGGCGTCTTGCCGCGGAGGAGACCACGTTCCAGGCGCTCAAGGACGAACTGCGCCGCGACGTGGCGATCCAGCGCCTCACCGACACCCAGGACACGATCGCGGCCATCGGCGGCGATCTCGGTTTCGACGACCCCAGCGCCTTCCATCGCGCCTTTCGCCACTGGACCGGCAGCACGCCCGGCACGTATCGCCGCCGCGGCTGAGCGCCGCCCGCCACAAAGCGCGCACGCCCACCCATGATGGGTGGGCACAGCGGCCAATAGCGTGGCCAGAATTGTCACCATGTGGTCCGGTTTGGACAGTGGTCTGGCGACCGATTGCCGCTACGATCCGTCCTGTACTGCCGCAACGTGGCCACCCAGACATCCCAGGCCCGGCGGCGCATCCATTTTGACCCCTGAGTGACTGGAAGGACCGATCATGAGCTACAACGCCCCCGTCAAGGACATGCTGTTCGTGCTGAAAGAGCTGGCCGGCATCGACGCCGTCGCAACCCTGCCGGGTTTCGAGGACGCTGGTTTCGACACCGCACAGGCCGTGCTGGACGAGTGCGCGAAGCTCTCCGGCGAAGTCATCGCGCCGCTGAACGTGGAAGGCGACCGCACGCCGAGCAGCTGGCGCGACGGCGAGGTCACGGCAACGCCGGGCTTCGCGCTCGCGTTCCGCCAGTATGTCGAGGGCGGCTGGCAGGGTCTGCAGCATCCGTCCGAGTTCGGCGGCCAGGCGCTGCCCAAGCTGATCGCCACGCCTTGCATCGAAATGCTCAACGCGGCGAACCTCTCGTTCGCGCTGTGCCCGCTGTTGACCGACGGCGCCATCGAGGCGCTGCTCACCGCGGGCAGCGAGGAACTGAAGGCGCGCTACGTGCCGAAGCTCATCTCGGGTGACTGGACCGGCACGATGAACCTCACCGAGCCGCAGGCCGGCTCCGACCTCGCACTCGTGCGCTCGCGCGCCGAACCGCAGGGTGACGGCACGTACAAGGTCTTCGGCACGAAGATCTTCATTACGTGGGGCGAGCACGACATGGCGGAGAACATCGTTCACCTCGTGCTGGCGCGCACCCCCAACGCACCCGAAGGCGTGAAAGGCATTTCGCTCTTCGTGGTGCCGAAGTTCCTCGTGAACGACGACGGCTCGCTCGGCGCGCGCAACGACGTGCATTGCGTGTCGATCGAACACAAGCTCGGTATCAAGGCAAGCCCGACGGCCGTGCTGCAATACGGCGACCATGGCGGCGCGATCGGCTATCTCGTGGGCGAGGAGAATCGCGGCCTCGAATACATGTTCATCATGATGAACGCGGCGCGCTTTGGCGTGGGCATGCAGGGCGTGGGCGTCGCGGAAAGCGCGTACCAGAAGGCCGTGGCGTACGCGAAGGAGCGTGTGCAGAGCCGCCCCGTCGACGGCTCGCTCAAGCAGTCGGCGACCATCATTCATCATCCGGACGTGCGCCGCATGCTCGGCTCGATGCGCGCGATGACCGAAGGCGCCCGTGCGCTCGCTTATGTCGCCGCGGCCTATAGCGACAACGCGCACTACCACGCCGACCCTGAAGTGCGCGCCCGCAATCTCGCGATCTACGAATACCTCGTGCCGATCGTGAAGGGCTGGAGCACGGAAATGGTCAACGAGGTGACGAGCCTCGGCGTCCAGGTGCATGGCGGCATGGGCTTCATCGAGGAAACGGGCGCCGCGCAGTACTACCGCGACGCGCGCATTCTCGCGATCTACGAAGGCACCACGGCGATTCAGGCGAACGACCTGGTCGGCCGCAAGACGGTGCGCGACGGCGGCGCGGTGGCGAAGGCGTTGCTTGGCGAGATCGCACGCACTGCCGAAGAACTCGGGCAGGCCGGCGGCGCGGCAGCGGCATCGATGCGCGAGCAGCTGGAAAAGGGCGCGCGTTCGCTGGCGAACGTCGTCGACTACGTGGTTGCGAACGTCAAGAGCGACCCGAACGCGGTGTTCGCTGGCAGCGTGCCGTATCTGAAGCTTGCGGGCATCGTGCTGTGCGGCTGGCAAATGGCGCGCGCGCTGCTCGTGTCGCAACGCGAACTCGCGAACGACGCCGAGTTCCACGGCGCGAAGATCGCGATCGCGCAGTTCTACGCAGAGCACATTCTCCCGCAGGCAGGCGCCCTCGAAACGTCGATCCTGGCCGCAAAGGGCGACGCTGGCGTGCTCGCGCTGAGCGAAGTGCAGTTTTGATAGAGCGGTTTAGGGCGCTCAGTTAGCAAGCAAGGAAGAGGATATGTCGTCGAGTGATCTGATTGCGCAGTACGGCCCACGTGAGTCGATGGAATACGACGTCGTGATCGTCGGCGGTGGCCCCGCCGGGCTGTCCGCTGCGATCCGCCTGAAGCAGCTGGCCGCGGAAAAAGGCGCTGAAATCGGCGTTTGCGTGCTGGAAAAGGGCTCGGAAATCGGGGCGCATATCCTCTCGGGCGCGGTCATGGATCCGCGTGCCCTGAACGAGCTGATGCCGGACTGGAAGGAACAGGGCGCACCGCTGAACGTGCCCGTGACTGAGGACAAGTTCCTGTTTCTCACGGAGACCGGCGCGAAGGGCGTGCCGAACTGGGCGCTGCCCGACAACTTCAAGAACCACGGCAATTACGTCATCAGCCTCGCCAATGTCACGCGCTGGCTGGGCCAGCAGGCCGAGGCGCTGGGCGTGGAAATCTTCCCCGGTTTTCCAGCTGCGGAAGTGCTCTACAACGACGATGGTTCCGTGAAGGGCGTCGCCACCGGCAACATGGGTGTCGGCAAGGACGGCGAGCCTACCGAGAACTTCCAGCTCGGCATGGAGCTGCACGCCAAATACACGCTGTTCTGCGAAGGCTGCCGCGGTCACCTGGGCCGTCAACTGAACGAGAAGTTCAAGCTGGGCAAGGATTCGGACCCGCAGGTCTACGGCCTCGGCATCAAGGAACTGTGGGAGATCGATCCGGCGAAGCACCAGCCGGGCCTCGTGATCCACACGGCCGGCTGGCCGCTCGAATCCGATACGTATGGCGGCTCGTTCCTCTACCACACCGACAACAACCAGGTGATGGTGGGCTTCGTTGTCGGTCTCGCATACCAGAACCCGTACCTTTCGCCGTTTGAAGAGTTCCAGCGTTACAAGACGCACCCGGAAATCCGCAAGTACCTCGAAGGCGGCAAGCGCGTGTCGTATGGCGCACGCGCGATCACCGCAGGCGGCCTGATGTCGCTGCCCAAGCTCGTGTTCCCGGGCGGCGCGCTCGTGGGCGACGACGCGGGCTTCCTGAACGCCTCGCGCATCAAGGGCAGCCACGCGGCGATCAAGACCGGCATGCTGGCCGCAGATGCGGCGTTCGAAGCCGTGCAGGCCGGCCGCCAGAGCGATGAACTCGCGGCGTACCCCGAAGCGTTCAAGCAGTCGTGGCTCTACACGGAGCTGTACAAGGCGCGCAACTTCAAGCAGTGGATGAGCAAGGGCCTGTATCTCGGCACGCTGATGGTGGGCATCGAGCAGAAGCTGCTGGGCGGCAACGTGCCGTGGACGCTGCATCACCAGCACCGCGATCACGAGATGCTGAAACCGGCTTCGCAGTGCAAGCCAATCGAGTATCCGAAACCTGATGGCAAGCTCACGTTCGACCGGCTCTCCTCGGTGTTCATCTCGAACACGAACCACGAAGAGAATCAGCCCGCGCACTTGACGCTCAAGGATGCGAGCGTGCCCGTCGGTATCAACCTCACGACTTACGCCGGCCCCGAGGCGCGCTTTTGCCCCGCAGGCGTCTATGAGTTCGTGAAGGACGAGCAGGACGACCATCGTCTGCAGATCAACGCGCAGAACTGCGTGCACTGCAAGACCTGCGACATCAAGGACCCGACGCAGAACATCGTGTGGGTCACGCCGGAAGGCGGCGGCGGTCCGAACTATCCGAACATGTAAGCGCGGGGCCGCGCGTTCGCGCCCCTTGTAGAACCATTCCCTTGCGCCGGCTCCACCCACCGCTACCGGGTGGGTTCAACTGCGACGGTTTGCCGTATGTTCATCGTGACGGCAACAACGCAACGGAGACAGGGAATGGGCGTATTGAGCGGTTTTCGCGTGCTGGAGTTCGAGGCAATCGGCCCGGCTCCCTTCGGCACGATGCTGCTGGCCGACATGGGGGCGGACATCATCCGCGTGAACCGGCCCGTTGCCCCCGACGATCTCGGGCCGAAGCGCGATGGCGTGCATGTGGATGTGACGGGGCGCGGCCGCCGCTCGATCACGCTCGACCTCAAGCGTCCCGAAGCGGCACAGGTCGCACTGGACCTGATTGCCGAGGCCGATGTCCTCATCGAGGGCTTTCGCCCCGGCGCAATGGAGCGGTTGGGTCTCGGCCCCGAAGCGGCGCTCGCGCGCAATCCGAAACTCGTCTATGGCCGCATGACCGGCTGGGGGCAGAGCGGGCCGCTCGCACAGCGCGCCGGCCACGACCTCAACTACATCGCGCTATCGGGCGTGCTTTCCGGCATCGGGCGCGCAGGAGAGGCGCCGGTGCCGCCGCTGAACCTCGTGGGCGACTATGGCGGCGGCGGCATGCTGCTCGCGCTCGGTGTGGTGGCGGCGCTATGCAACGTGCAGCGCGGCGGCGCGGGCCAGGTGGTGGACGCGGCCATGGTCGAGGGCGCGGCGCAACTCGGCTCGATCGTGTGGGGGCTGATCGCGTCCGGCAACTGGCGCGAAGCACGCGAGAGCAATCTGCTCGACGGCGGCACGCCCTGGTACGACAGCTATCTCACGAAAGATGGCCACTACATGGCGGTGGGCGCGGTGGAATCGCGCTTCTATGCGCAGTTGCTCGATAAACTCGGGCTTGCCCATGCCGACCTGCCGAAGCAGCACGACCGTAACGGTTGGCCCGTGCTGCGGCAGCATTTCGAGGCGGCGTTCCTCACGCGTACACGCGACGAATGGTGCGCCGTGTTCGAGGGAAGCGACGCCTGCGTCGCGCCCGTGCTGGGCTTTTCCGAAGCGCCGAGGCATCCGCACAACGTTGCGCGCGCAAGCTTCATCGAGGCGCACGGCGTCGTGCAGCCGGCGCCCGCGCCGCGCTTCTCGGCTACGCCTTCGGCCATCGGCCGCCAGCCACCGGCGCGAGGCGAACACGGCCTTGCCGCGCTGCTCGACTGGGGCTTCGACGAAGGGACGATTGCGCGCATGCGAGAGCATGGGCTCGGTTATCAGGAGTAAGTGACGCTGCACGGCGCGATTGTGCGTATCGAGCAGCGGCATCGAATGTATCGATCTGGAGGAAGACATGAAGGTGTTGGTAGCAATCAAACGCGTGGTGGACGCCAACGTGAAGGTTCGCGTCAAGGCGGACGGCTCGGGCGTCGATCTCGCGAACGTCAAGATGAGCATCAATCCGTTCGACGAAATCGCCGTTGAGGAGGCCGTGCGGTTGAAGGAGCAGGGCGTGGCGAGCGAGGTGGTCGCCGTGTCGTGCGGTCCCGCCGCGTGCCAGGAAACGCTGCGCACGGCCATGGCGATCGGCGCCGACCGTGGCGTGCTGATCGAAACGGACGCCGCGCTCGAACCGCTCGCCGTCGCCAAGCTCCTCAAGGCGCTGATCGAGAATGAAGCGCCGCAACTCGTGATCCTCGGCAAGCAGGCCATCGACGATGACTGCAACCAGACGGGCCAGATGCTGGCCGCGCTCACCGCGCGCCCGCAGGCGACGTTCGCGAGCAAGGTCGAGATCGCAGAGGGCAAAGCACGCGTGACGCGCGAAATCGACGGCGGCCTCGAGACCGTGCAGCTTGCGCTGCCGGCCATCGTGACGACCGACTTGCGCCTGAACGAGCCGCGCTACGCGACGCTCCCCAACATCATGAAGGCCAAGAAAAAGCCGCTCGACACGACCACGCCCGCGCAACTCGGCGTGGACGTCGCGCCGCGCCTCACCACGCTCAAGACCGCGGAGCCGGCGGGCCGCGCGGCCGGCGTCAAGGTGCCCGACGTCGCGACGCTCGTCGCGAAGCTGAAGAACGAAGCGAAAGTGATCTGAAGGAAAGCAAATGACTGCTGGTAAACCGGTTCTGGTCGTCGCCGAGCACGACCACGTCTCGATCAAGTCGGCCACCCTCAACACGGTGACGGCCGCCCTCCAATGCGGCGATGACGTGCACGTGATGGTGGCGGGTCACAACGCGGCAGGCGCGGCAGAGGCAGCGTCGCGCATTGCGGGGGTTGCGAAGGTGCTCCACGCGGATGGCGCGGCACTCGCCGATTCGCTCGCCGAAAACGTCGCCGCGCAAGTGCTGGCCGTGGCCGCCAATTATGGCCACATCCTTTTTGCCGCCACGAGTGCGGGCAAGAACGTCGCGCCTCGCGTGGCCGCGCTGCTGGACGTCGCGCAGATCTCCGAGATCACGCGCGTGGTGAGCGCGGACACGTTCGAGCGGCCAATCTACGCGGGTAACGCGATTCAGACCGTGCAAAGCGCCGAAGCAGTGAAGATCCTCACGGTGCGCATGACGGGCTTCGATGCAGCGGCGCAGGGCGGCGCCGCACAGGTCGAAAGTGTCGCAGCGGTTGCGGACAGCGGCCTGAGCGCGTTCGTCGAACGCGTTGTGACGAAGAGCGAGCGGCCCGAGCTTGCGGATGCGCGCATCGTCGTGAGCGGCGGTCGGGCGCTTGGCAGCAGCGAGAAGTTCAACGCCGTGCTCACGCCGCTCGCCGACAAGCTCGGCGCCGCGCTTGGCGCGAGCCGCGCAGCCGTGGATGCCGGCTTCGCTCCGAACGACTGGCAAGTGGGGCAGACCGGCAAGATCGTCGCGCCTCAGGTGTACATCGCGTGCGGCATTTCCGGCGCGATCCAGCATCTCGCGGGCATGAAGGACTCGAAGGTGATCGTGGCGATCAATAAGGATGCCGAAGCGCCGATCTTCAGTGTGGCCGATTTCGGCCTCGAAGCGGACCTGTTCGAGGCAGTGCCTGAACTGGTGGCGACGCTCTAGGCGAAGCGTTGCGGCCAGTGCAAGCGTCACTGGCCGCGCCGAAAATTTTCCGGGTTTTCCGGTGCGTGCCGTCGATGCGGCTTGTGGCAGGCAGGGTGCGATGCGCCTTGCCTGCCATTTTTTATGCCCGCGTTTTTTTACGTGAGTGAATACCAGTACATGCCGTCGTCGCGCAGTTCGCGTTTCACTTCGCCGCGGTAGGTCAGGTAGTTCAGGCACGCAAGGCTCTCGCCGGTCGCGAGGCTCATCTGCGCGAGATCGTCCTCGCCAATGCGCCGCGCGAACAGCGCACCGAACACGTCCACGGCGCGGCGTGGTTCGGCGAGCGTTGCGCGCAGACGTGCGAGGCTCTTGTCCTGCCCCTGGCGCAAACGCTCGATGCGCGCGTGGAGCCCGTAAAAGCAGTCGTTATGCGAGGGAAGCACGAGCACATCGTCGGGCACTTCGCGTTGCAGTTTGTCGAACGAGGCGTACCACTGGGCCATGGGGTCCGCGTCGGGCTCGATCGGATAAACCGAGACGTTCGAGGAGATGCGTGGGAGCACCTGGTCGCCGGAAACGAATAGCTTGAGCGCCGGGCAGTAGAAGCAGGCGTGTTCCGGCGAATGCCCCATGCCGACGATCACGCGCCAGTCGTGCGCGCCGATGCGCACGACCTCGCCGTCCTGCAGGCGCCGGAAGCTTTCTGGCAGTGCGTGGATATACTGGCCAAAGCGGCCAAAACGCGCGCGGTAGACATCGATTGCCGACTCGCTCCAGCCCGCGCGGCGATAAAAGTCGAGCGCGTCGGCGGGCGCTTCGCGGCCCGTGTCGGCGGCGGCCACGCGGCAGTTGAAGTACTCAGTGCGCGTCATCCAGAGCCGGCAGTCGAATGCGCGCGTGAGCCAGCCGGCCATGCCCACATGATCGGGGTGCATATGCGTGGCCAGCACGCGCGTCACGCGGGAGGCCGCTCGCGCCTCGCCGCCTTGCGCGAGGATCGCGCGCCACACGTCCGTGGCAGCGTCCGTGCGTGCGCCCGTATCGATGACCGCGCAACCGTCGGCCTCGTCGATGAGCCACACGTTGATGTGGTCGAGCGCCCAGGGCAGCGGCATGCGCAGCCAGCGCACGCCCGGCGCGATCTCGAGGGTCGAACCGGGCGCAGGCGGTTCTGCGTAAGGGTAGCGCAGCGCCGTTTGCGGGCTGTGGGAGAGGTCTTCGGTGCGTTCGGTCATGCTTCGTGGCACATAAGGAAATGGGGCGCGCAAACTTGCGCGCATCGCGCAGGATAGCGCGAACGCGGCGTGGCCGCCCACCTTCGTTTGGGGGGCAGAGTGCATGACGCGCGAGCCTGAGGCACGACTTCGTACTGCCCACACCTGTTTACTTTTGTTTCCGCTTGTTGCGTCTCGTTGCCGCCTGTTTCGCTTTGTTGCCAGATGACGACGCCGGATGGCGTAGCATCGCCCCTCAACGTCGATATTTATTGCGCCGCAACAAAATGATGCCTACACTGACTTGGTCTGCCGGCTACCTCGACGCTTTCGCAAAGGAGGGCGTGACATGACGACTCGATCAAACCTATCGCATGCATCGCCAAAGCTGCACGTCTTCGAACAGGAAGGAGGGTGGCATTGGGGCATCACCATCCCTCGCAGCGCGGGTAGTGGCTTCAAGCTCATCGCGTACAGCGAAACGGCCTTCAACGGCGAGAGCGAAGCGCTGCGCGACGGCAGCCGTGCGCTCGAAAATCTTCCGGTAGACGCGGCGCTCGCGTTCGCGTCCTGAAATCGCGCATGCGATAAGCGCGTTCGCGCAATCTCTTTGCGGCACATGCAGCAGATGAAGTTCTGCGTGGCGCCGCCGGGCGCATGGCGCCGCTCACATCATTCCCCGCCTTCTTCGCTCGTCCTGCGGCTGCCATGGCTGGCCGCGACGCAGGCAATCCCCTGGTTCGCGTTCAGGACGCCGCTTGCAGGCTACGCGGCGGCCGACTCTGGCACGTTTCTGGAGCGGCGAGTTTTCATAAGTTATCGATGCATTGTGATAAGAATAGTTATCGCAACAGCATGTTTTTGCTACCTCGTATGGAGCGTGTGTAGCGATTTTGCTGAAAAGCGGCAGGCTTGCACGTCGCGGCTTTCGCGCGACGTGCAAGCGGATCACAAACGCGCGTGCATAGCGGTCGTCAGACAGCCTCTGTCACATGCTTCGCTCGTCATCCAATCTTGTTGGCCTGCTCCTTCGCAAGCAGGCGTTGAGCCTGATGATCTCCGCGGTTGGCTTCTTGCGCGGTCTGCACCGATGATTCGGTGGCTTCGGCCAATGCAGCGCGTGCGGCGTTGCTGATCGTGACGGCATAGGAAGCCGACGGCGTCGAACTCGGTGTCGTCGTAGTGGACTGCGTCTGCGTCGTGCTGGCCGGTTGCGCAGCGGCAGTCGCCTGCTGGTTCTGCGCGCCGGTATTCGCCACAGTTGCAGTGGCGGGTTGGCTAGAAACTGCCTGGATTGTCATTAGAAGGTCTCCAAAGAAAGAGAGAAAAACCGCGAACAGCGCACGGTTTATCGGAGCACCTTCCAAATACTTAAGCAGTATTTATTTCGTGAAAAGGAGTCAAATTAAGGCTCGCATAAGCTACGGTTCAATTCGCGTCGACGCCATTCATAATGCCTCGCCCTCAAGCCTTGGTACGCCTGCCTGTCGAAGCCTTCGCCCGCAATTTCTGGAATGAAAGCGACTTTTATTCAGGTAAAAGGCGGGTAAAACTTTGCCATCGAAAAAATAGGGACTCCACGTCGGGAATATCGCTTCGATAAGGAGTTCATCAGAATCCAAAGCTACCATCCCGCAGATCTTTCAAGTTTTCTCTGGAAATCTATCTTGCTGCCGCTTACGAACAACGTGACTCACGATAACTGGTCCACATGGGTGCTCCGGCAGCGTCATGGCGACGATCGCGCCCATGAGCACGAGGTCCGTGCTGAGATCACGAAATACGCAGACCGCGTCCTGGATTACGTTCGCCTTCGTCCGGGCATGACACTGGCCGACATCGGCACGGGTGATGGTCTCGTGGGGTTTCGCGCGATCGAACGGGCCGGCGCCTCGCTGAGGGTGCTCATGACCGATGTTTCGCCTGCGTTGCTGCGGCACACGGAAGAGACCGCCAGAAGTCTGGGTGTGAGAGGGCAGTGCGCATTCACGCACGGCAGCGCCGAGAAGCTGGAAGGCATTGCCAATGACGCGGTCGATGCCGCCACGATGCGCGCGGTTCTCGCGTATGTGGAAGACAAGCCCGCTGCGATGCGAGAGCTCTATCGAATACTCAAGCCAGGCGCTCGCTTTGCCATCGCGGAGCCGATTTTGCGCGACGAAGCGCTTGAGGTCTGCATGCTCAAGCAACTGGTCGATGCCCGTGCATTCAACACCGAGGATCCGTTCTTTCCCTTGCTGCTTCGATGCCGGGCGGCACAGTTCCCCGACACGGAGGAGAAAGCGCGCGCGCTGCCGATTACAAACTACGGTGAGCGCGACCTTGTGCGCTTCGCGATCGACGCGGGATTCACAGACATTCATCTGGAATTGCACATCGAAGTGCGAACGGAAGACAGTCTTCCCTGGGAAACGTTTCGCCGTACCTCGCCTCACCCGCTGGCGCCCAGTCTGGAAGAGGTCTTCGAGAAGGAGTTTACCGGCGATGAGCGCATGTACCTGGAAGCTCGCATGCGTGCGATTTTCGAAAGCGGGGCGCAGCTCGGCGCGGAGCGCATTGCGTATCTGACGGCGAAAAAGCCGTAGGTATCGCACCCGAACGCCTGCTTAAGGATTGCATAAGCGTATACCCTGCAGAATGCGCCGCATGCCTGACGCTACGCCACGAACGTGTGGTGTCTGCGTTCAGGTTCAGGCTCGCGCATTCATGCAGCGCGGGATTGGCTCAAGGAGTGCATTTTGCCCAGTCCGCAGTCTCGCGCGACGTTGCCGCGCGTCTTTCGTCTCTCCATTCCTGTTAGCTCGCGTGCCACGCTCGTCGCTTTGACATCGGGCGCCGCGCTGCTTGCCGGATGCGCAAGCTACATGGTGCAGCCATTGGCTACCGGGCCTTCGTTGATCAAGCAGGACGCGCTTGCACGGGTTCAGATCGATCCCGCGAAAATGCCGTTGCCCGAGCTTGCAGCACATCGCTTCGATCCGACGGACGGCTTTGACATCGAAGACGTCGCGATGCTGGCCGTCGCCAATAATCCCGACCTGAAACTTGCGCGCGACGATCTTGGCATTGCGCAAGCGCAGGCGTTTTCGGCAGGACTCCTGCCAGACCCACAGGTGAGCATTTCCAGCGACTATCCAGGCGCTGTGGGGCTCTCGCGCGCGTTCAGCTATGGCCTGAGCATGGACGTGATGGCGATTCTCACGCGTGGCGCGAACACGAAATCCGCCAACGCCACGGTTCGCAAGACCGACCTCGGTCTGCTCTGGCAGGAGTGGCAGGTCGTGGCGCAGGCCAAGCAACTGTACGTGAGAGCGCGCTTCCAGGACGAGGTGTTGCCGCTGCTCGGGCAGCAGACGGAGCTGGCCCGCACGCGTTACGAACGCTCCGCGCGCGCGGCAAGCGAGCACAACGTGACGGCTGACCTTGTCACTGCGTCGCTCACCGCATACGAAGACGCGCGCAAGCAATACACCGATATGCAACGCGCGCGCGAGCAGACGCACCACGACCTCAACGCGCTGCTCGGACTCGCGCCCGACACGACGCTGGCGCTTGCAGGCGACACGACAGTCACGCCGCTAGCCGATGGCACACTCGATTCCGCCATTGCGATGCTGGCGCAGCGCCGTCCCGATCTGATTGCGTTTCAGGCCGGCTACGAAGCGCAGGAGCAGAAGTACCGCGCCGCAATCTTGAGCCAGTTCCCGAGCCTCTCGGTGGGCTTTACACGGCAGCGCGACACTTCGGAAATCTACACGAGCGGCTTCGCAATCAATCTCACGTTGCCGGTATTCAATCGCAATCGCGGCAATATCGCCATCGAGCAAGCGACGCGACAGCGCCTGGCGGACGAATACCAGACCCGCCTGAACGCGGCTTACGCGGATATCGCGCACCTGCGTGCGGACAGCGCGATCGCCACGCATCAGCTCGATCAGGACGACGCCGCGCTGCCAGCGCTCGAGCGCGCCGCCGCGCAGGCGGCCAACGCCTATGCGGCGCGCAACATCGTGCTTGGGCAGTACGTCGATGCGCAAAGCGCGGCGCTCGCGCGCCGTATCGACGCCGCCACCGCGCGCGAAGCACTAGCGGAACAACGCATTGGCCTCCAGGCGCTGCTCGGCAGTGCGATTCCCGATCCGTATCGGACTCCGCCCGCGCGAGGCGCCACTGCTGAGAGCGCGTCCTCCAACACCTTCGTCGCACGTTGATCCCTATGACTGACCAACGCTTCCTTTGCGGCACGCGTACGCGTGTCGCCGTCTGCGTACTCGGCGGGGCGGCCGCGCTCGCTGCCAGCGCAGTGCTGTTCGCACCGCATGCCGCGCGGGCAGACGACACCGGCACGACGGGCAGCGCGCCTGCGCCTTCTGCTGCCGTGCAGGTCGTGCACGTGACGCGCGAGCCGGTTTCTCAAACCGTTGTCGCTTTCGGCTCGGTTGCATCGGCCGCCTCGAACGCCACGACCGTCAGCCTTCCGTATCTCGCACGCGTCACGCGCGTGCTCGTACAGTCCGGACAAACCGTCGCGCGCGGCGCGCCGCTCTTCGTCGTGCAAGCCGATCCGAACGCCGTGATCGCCTATACCCAGGCACAGAGCGCCGCGACGCTCGCCCGTGGCGAACTCGCGCGCACCGGCGCGCTTTTGCACGACGGTCTTGCCACGCAATCGCAGTTGGCCGCCGCGCAAAAGGCGCTCGACGACGCACAACAGGCGCTCGCCGCACAACGCGCGACGGGCATTGCCGCGGGTTCGAAAACCGTCACCGCGCCAGTGGCCGGCGTAGTCGCGCAGCTTGCCGCCGTGCCGGGCGACCAGATCCAGGCGGGCACGGCGCTCGCCCAGCTTGTTGCAACCGATGGTCCCGCGAGCCATGCCGCGAACATAACGCTAGGCGTTGAACCGGCCGACGCGCTCACGCTGCGCGCCGGCGACCGCGTCGTGTTGCGCCCACTGTCCGCCGCGCTCGGTTCGCAGCGTGCACAAGGGCGCGTCGTGCTCGTTGGCGCAGCGATCGATGCGCAAAGTCAGCTCGTGAATGTCGGTGCGAACGTACCGCTCACGGGCACCGCGTTCCTGCCAGGCACGCGCGTGCGGGCCGACATCGACACGCAGACCGGCACGTGGTGGAACGTGCCGCGCGCCTCGGTGCTTCAGGACGCGAAGGGCAGCTATCTGTATCAGGTTGCGCCGAACAACAATGCGCACCGTGTCGATGTGATCGTGAAAGTCGAGCATGGCAATACGTACGGCGTGGATGGTGCGCTCGACGCCTCGCGGCCGCTCGTGGTCGTCGGCAACTACGAACTCGAAGACGGCATGGCCGTGCGCGTGGCGCAAGGCGGCAAGCGATGACGTTCAGCCAGTGGATGCAGCGCCATCGGCGCTCGCTTCTGTTCGTGATCGCGCTTGCCGCGCTTGCCGGTGCGCTCACCGCGCTGCGTCTGCCGATCTCGCTCTTTCCGAACGTGTCTTTCCCGCGCGCCGTGATCTCGCTCGACGCGGGCGATCGTCCCGCTGAACAGATGGCGACGCTCGTCACGATGCCGGTGGAAGAGGCGTTGCGGCGCGTGCCGAACGTGCGCGACGTGGAATCCCGCACGAGCCGCGGCGCGGCTGAGATCTCGCTGAATTTCGACTGGGGCACGGACATGGCGCAAGCCACGTTGCAGGCACAGTCGGCCATCGCCGAGATCCTTGCCACGCTGCCGCCCGGCACCACGATGCAGGTGCGGCGCATGGATCCGACGGTGTTTCCGGTCCTCGCGTACAGCCTGACGTCGTCGCGATTGTCGCTCTCGCAACTCTACGATCTCGCGCAGTTCCAGTTGCGTCCGCTGCTTTCCTCGGTTGCGGGCGTGGCACGCGTGGACGTGACGGGCGGGGCGCGAGACGAGCTCGAGGTTGCCGTCGATCCCGCGCGCCTCGCGGCGTACAAGCTTTCGGTCGCCGATGTCTCGCGCGCGATCGGTGCGGGCAACGTGCTGATGGCCACCGGCCGCATCGAGGACCACCACAAGCTCTATCTCGTCGTAGCGAATTCGGCATTCAGCGGGCTCGATACGCTGAAAAACGTAGTCGTTTCCTCCGCGGGCGCGACGCAGATCCGTCTCGGCGATGTCGCCACCGTCGCTCGGGGGACCGTGCCGCAATGGATTCGCGTGACTGCCGATGGTCACGACGCCGTGCTGATCAACGTCTTTCAGCAGCCTGGCGCGAACAGCGTGGCGATGGCGCAAGCGATTCGCGCGCGCATCAAGGACTTTGGCGCGCAGATGCCGCAAGGCGTGAAGCTCGCGAACTGGTACGACCAGAGCGAACTCGTGATCGCCTCGGCCACGAGCGTGCGCGATGCCATCATGATTGGCATCGTGCTCGCGGCGCTCACGCTCTTCGTGTTCCTGCGCAACACGAAGATCACGCTCATTGCCGTGGCGCTCGTGCCGGTGGTGATGGCCGCGACGATTCTGCTGCTAGACGTGTTCGGCATGGGCTTCAACATCATGACGCTAGGCGGGATGGCGGCGGCAGTGGGCCTCGTGATCGACGATGCGATCGTGATGATCGAGCACATCGCGCGGCGCATGCGCGAAGCCGGCGCGCAAGCGTTCCATGGCCGCGTGATGAGCGCGGCGCTCGAATTCACGCGGCCGCTCGCCGGCTCTTCAGCGGCAACGCTGATCATCTTCGTGCCGCTGGCGTTTCTCTCGGGCGTCACGGGGGCGTTTTTCAAGGCGCTTTCCGTGACAATGGCGAGCGCGCTCTTTATTTCGTTTCTGGTGACCTGGCTTGCCATTCCGATTCTTTGCGACCGCTGGCTCACGGCGCAAGACGCCGAGGAGCATCGCGAAACGCGTTTCGCCGCATGGCTGAACCGGACCTATGCGCGGCTCGTCTCGCGCGTGAGCGCGCGGCCCATGTGGGTGCTCGCGCTTGTCGTGCCGCTCGCGCTGCTGTCGGCGCTTGCGTTCACGCGCGTGGGGAGCGGCTTCATGCCGTCGATGGACGAGGGCGGTTTCGTGCTCGACTATCACACGCAGCCGGGAACGTCGATCACGGAAACCGATCGTCTGATGCAGCAAATCGAGGCGATCATTCGCGCGAATCCGAATGTGGCCACCTATTCGCGGCGCACCGGCGCGGGACTGGGCGGCGACTTGAACGAGCCCAACAAGGGTGACTTTTTCGTGCGGCTGAAGTCGGGCAGCCGGGAGCCGATCGACACCGTGATGGAGGAGATCCGTTCGCAGATCGAATCAAACGTGCCTGGTGTGAGCGTCGAGCTTGCGCAGTTGATGGAGGACCTGATCGGCGACCTCACGGCGGTTCCCCAGCCCGTGCAGATCAAGATCTACTCGGACGACCAAAACGTGCTCGACAAGACGGCGCAGCGTGTGGCCGCACGCATCGGCAAGATTGGCGGCATCGTCGACGTGAACGACGGCATTAACCCTGCCGGCGACGCCATCGACCTGCGCATCCGTCCCGATGCGGCGGCTGCCGAGGGCATGGACCCGCAGGCCATCGCGCAGCAGGTCTCGGATCTGCTGGACGGCAACGTCGCCACGCAGTTCCAGAACGGCCCGAAGACGGTCGGCGTGCGCGTGCGTGCGCAAGGCGCGCTGCAAATGACGGACACCGAACTCGCACGCCTGCCGTTGCGCGCGCCGGACGGGCATGTGTTCGCGCTGTCGCGCGTTGCCGACCCGGTGCATGTGAGCGGCCAGCCCGAGATCAGCCGTGACAACCTCAAGCGCATGGTGGCGGTGACGGCGCGCATTGATGGTCGAGACCTCGGCTCGACCATCGCCGACGTGCAGCGCGCGCTCGCCGATTCCGCGTTGCTGCCAAAGGGCGTCTATTACGAGCTTGGCGGGTTGTACCAGCAACAGCAGATCGCGTTCAGAGGCCTGCTCGCGGTATTCGGCGCAGCCGTGGCGCTGGTGTTCGGCTTGCTGCTGTTCCTCTACGAACGCTTTCGTGTGGCGCTCGCGGTCATGGCGATGCCGCTGCTCGCCACCGGCGCCGTTTTCATCGGCCTGTGGGTGACGGGCATCGAGCTGAACATCTCCGCGATGATGGGCATGACGATGATCGTCGGCATCGTGACGGAGGTGGCGATCTTCTATGTCTCCGAGTTTCAGGGGCTCGTGCGCGACGAAGGCATGCCGCTCGAGGAGGCGTTGCAGGCCGCGGGCCGCAACCGCCTGCGGCCCATCGCGATGACGACCATCGCAGCCATTCTCGCGTTGCTGCCGCTTGCCTTCGCAATCGGCCAGGGTTCCGCGATGCAGCAACCGCTCGCCGTTGCGATCATCTCGGGCCTGATCGTGCAGATGCCGCTTGTGCTGCTGGTGCTGCCGGTGCTGCTACGCCTCCTGCTGCGGCTGAAGGAGGGCAGGTGAGCGGCGGCCGTGCGTTTGCAGACGTGGCGTTGCGAAGTCGTTTCCACCGTATCGATTTCTCTTATCGGCGGCCGGGTCGCTAACCTGGTCTGCCGGACTCCCGCCTTCGAGGGATAGTCCGCGCGAAGCCTTGCCCAGCTTGGCGCTGCGCGGCTCGTCGTGAGCCACGGGCACGCCTTGCGCGCGCGTTTTTGCTTGTGGAGCGCCCCTCGCTTGCCGTTAACCCGATGTAGTTTTCCGCTTTCACCGTTTCTATCTTGACGAAAAATCATTTCGTGCAGGAATACAAGAGGAGATGGCGATGAGCGGCAATGCAAGCGTGGGTGAGGGTGGATATCAAGGAACGAGAACGGCAATCGACGGCAAGCCGACTCTCGGTGCAATTGTGCGCGCCGGCATTGCCGGCGGCTTGACGGGCGCGGTGATCATCTGGATTTACGAGGCGCTGATCTGGGTTGGCGCCCAGCATCTCATGCCGCTTGCGGGCATTCCCCGCAACGCCACCGGCCTCGTGTTCGGCAAGGGCGTACAGGAGGCGCTCGGCATCTGGGCGTATTTCCTCGGGACTGCCATCCATTTCTTCTTCGCCATTGGCTGGGGCGTGCTGTTCGCCGCGATCTGGCCGTATTTCCGCCGCCGCGGCTACGAGGCCACGTTCGTCGCGCTCTTTTACGCGATCTTTGCCTGGATCGTCATGCACGTGGCGATCAGCATCGCATCCGACAACCATCCTAACTACTACGACCCGGTCGTCATCATCGGCGGTTTCATGTCGCACTTTTGCTTCACCGTGCCGCTCGCACTCGTGGTCAAGCGCATGCTCGCGACCGGGCCCGCACGCTGACGCCTTAATACCGTCACCGATCTATCAAAAAGTTAACAACAGGGGAATATGACGATGCCGTTAAATAGAGGAATCCTTAGTTTGTCGGTGATCAGTGCGGCGATCATCGCCAGTACGCCGGCAATGGCGCAATCGTCGGTGACGCTTTATGGCGTGCTGGACGTGTTCGCCGGCTACCAGAACACGAAAGTCGCCGGCAAGACCACGTCGCTCGCCGTGCTCGGCAATAACGGCTTGATGACGAGCCGGTGGGGCTTGCGCGGCACGGAGGACTTAGGCGGGGGCTACCGCGTGAATTTCGCGCTGGAGAGCGGCTTCGATCCGGGCACGGGCAAGTTGCAGAACAGCTATCGCTTCTTCGATCGACAGGCGTGGGTCGGTGTGGGCGGTGGGTTCGGCGAGGTGCGCTTCGGCCGGCAGAACACGCCGATGTTCGCCTGGAGCGGCAATATGGACGCCTTCAGCGCGGCCACTTACGCCTCGGGCTACAACAACTTCGCGAACTGGCTGGCGCGCGTGGACAACGATATTGCGTGGATCTCGCCGAAGTTCGTGGGCACGCAGGTCGAGCTGCACTATTCAGTGGGCGGACAGCCCGGCACGCTCGCGGGCAATGCGGTGTATCAGGCCGGCGTGCAGACCACCCAGGGTCCGGTTTATCTCGCGCTCGCGTATTTGAATGCGGCGAATGCCACGGCCTCCAACCGTGTGCAGGAATTCATGGCGGGCGGCAATCTCGACTACGGGTGGGGGCGTATCTACGTCGGTTACTTCCGCGCCAACGACGTGATTTCCGCGACCACCGGCAACGCGCTCAGCAACCCCGCGGGCAAATATGACCCGACGGTGGGTCCGGTTGGCAACACGGCCGGGGACTGGCACAGCACGTATTCGCTTTCGGCCGACTACCGGTTCTCCCCGTTCTTCAGCGTGGGCGCGGGTGCTGCCTACACCAAGGACAGCACGCACCTTGGCAACGACGCCCTGCAATATGGGGCAATCGTCAACTACGATCTTTCGAAGGGGACGCGGCTCTACGGCACGGTATCCGAATTGAAGAACTACGGTACCGCGCAGTTCAAGATGGCGGGCGCCAGCATTACGACGGGTTCGTTCCTCACGCCTGGACCCGGTCAGAGCGAATTCGGCGTGCAGGTCGGCATCCGGCATCTGTTCTAGCGTTCGCGTGCGCAACGAGACCATGCGCAGCGCGTAGACGTACACGCCATCACTTCGTGGCCATCGGACATTGGATAGCGGTCCCTCGGTCGTAAGTACTACGATCGTGATTGCAAGGGCGATGTTGTCGCTTTTTCGATTCCGCTCACGGCAGTCGCCGTGCATCGAAATATGCAAACCTTGCAGCGGAAGACGGGCTCGCCGGACGCCAGCGCACCGAAAGGAGGGCGCTTGGCGAGCCGGCGTATTTCCATTTGTCGATGGAGGCGCCATGAAAGCACTGGTCTACAACGGTCCGGGCAAATTTGCGGTCGAATCGCGGCCGATACCCGCCTTGCAGGGTCCCGGCGATGCAATCGTCAAGCTGTCGAAG
>NZ_CAJMYY010000023.1:0-157956 GCF_905220185.1 Paraburkholderia sp. J11-2
ACGCAGTTCTGGCAGTCGGCAAGTGCAGCCGGTGGGGGAAACGCGAACCGTCCATTGACATGGGATGAATGGGTCGCGTTCAAGGCCGCACAGGAGGAAAAAACGACTGGAGCAGGATCGGTCCTGTCTACGGCATTCGATGTGCCCTCGCAGGTAGCCAAAGCCTCAACGGGACTGACACAAGTTGTGCGCAGTGCCGCGAGTGCCAGCGAAGGAGATGGAGGCGCAGGACTTTTGGGGCTCATGGAAACGATGGCAGGTGCGTTGCCCGGAGGCAGTGACGATGTTTCGGACGATGATGACGCGACCCCGGAAGGCTCAACGCCACTTGGGGATGCGCAGTCGTTTACCTATTTGCCTGCTTCCACCGAGGGTGATGCATTCGACCTGGCGGGCATTCCAGATATGACCGGTGATCCGAACTCCTGGATCGAAAGCGGTCCTGGTATGAAGAAACAATGGCGCATGTTTGATTCCAACGGCAACGCAAGCGTTGATATAGACTTTGATGTGCATCACGGCCAGCCTAATCCGCATGCGCATAACTGGGAAGGAAATGCACGTGATCAGGGTTGGCCCGTTTCAATTCTTCCTTGGTGAGGCAAGCTGTGACAGATATTGATGCAACGCTCCACGCGTATGACTACTTTCATGATTGGTACATTTTTCGCATCGCGCTACAAAATCAATTAGACATCAGTTGCCCCGATACATTGATTCTGAGTCTCAAGCTAGGTACGCGAACAGCTACGGTCACCTTTCAAGGCATGACTCGTTTGGGAATTGAGAATGGTGGGACCGTCAATATCGTGCTGTCGTTGGAGAGGGCACAGCCAAACACGGAAGTTGAATCACTTGCACGGAATCTGTTGAAGCGCTCATTGCCGGGCAAAAGGGCAGCGCAGCATATTGTCTATCTACATCCCACCGCTGGCTTTGCAATCGCTGTCGAGTTCGATTCGATGCAGGTTCTGGAGGGTGCAGAGTGAAAGGAAAAAATCCAACTCGCGCGAGCGTTTTCCGCTGGGAGCAATTGCAATGGTCCGCGTGCAGCAACGCGTTAAGGGTCGTCGAGTAGGCAACAGGCACGTTGCTCGGCGGCGGTAATAGTGATTCGGACGCCGGCGATACGGGAATCAACAAAGGTGATACGTTTGGCAATGACTTGTTCAGTGCGAATTCAGGCGCCGACTCGACACAGCTCGGCGACGCACAGCCGTTCGACTATAGTGAGGATTCGAATGGAAATGATGCAGCATCAACAGTGCAGAGGGTATTGATCGCTAATCATCCTGTAAAGCGGTGCGTTGTTGTAATGTGGTTTGAAGAGAAACAGGCACTCGTTTCGTACACGCTTGAGGAGGAGAAAGTGCTTTCGGCGACTGCGCGCCTCTTTCCGCTCGAAGTACCGGTGGCGAACTACAGCGACACGTTGGACGACGAATTCGCGTGGCGATTTGGTGGCGCAACGCTCAATCTTCTCGCTTTATCCAACCCTGGTTTGAAGCCTTATATCAAGGTCACTCAAGCCGATGATTGAGAATCTCGTCGCGCAACAGATCTCCCCGTATCATGCCTGCGGATCGTTCGTCGAACAGCCGCCGGCACTGGCGGCTGCATGACCGGCTCATGCGAACTACGACTTGGCAGGTTTCAATTCGCAGCCACCATTACTGTCGGCTGAAGCGCCGCTCGTCGGATTTTGAGCACGCGGCCCATCCACCGCGCCACGTTTGCAGCGCCTCAGAAGACCATAGCGCCGACCCATACGCGAAGTCGCGTTGATCGCGTTTATCCCCGTCAAAATCCGGTAATGATTTCACCGGCAATTTGGCCAGCATGCACTCTTCCCGTCTGTCGAGCACGCAATCGTGCGCTTCCCGCCGCAGCCCAATCTGGCCGTAGAACTGGGCATCAGTTACACCCCGTTATTCCCCCCAAGCGTCCTCAAGCTCTTCCACTGCCCCTGCTGCACCTCGAAGAGCGTATAAGGCGGCTTGATGAGGTCGCCGTGCGGATCGAACGCAATATTGCCCGTCACGCCCACCACCGTTACCTTCGGGAAGCTCGCGACGATCTTCGCGCGGTCGAGCGAGTCGGCGTCGCGAATCGCCTTGATCATGGCGAGCGCGGCGTCATAGGCGAACGGCGCATACAGTTCGACATCCTGATTGAATCGTGCCTTGTAGCGCTTTGCGAAAGCCTGCGCGGAAGGCAGCTTGTCGAGCGCCGGTCCCGGTTCGAGATCCTGCGTGCCTTCGCCAGCCGGGCCCGCGATCTGCAGGAAGGCATTGCTCTTCAACGCGCCCGCACCGAAGAGCCGCGCCGGCATGCCGAGCGTGCGCATCTGCTTGGCAAGCATCGCGCCTTGTTCATCGAGGCCGCCAAAGAAGATCACGTCGACGTTCTTCTGCTTCAGCGACGTGAGAATGGCGCGGAAGTCCACGGCTTTGTCGTTGGTGAATTCGCGGTCGACGATATTGCCGTTCGCCTCCTTCGCGCCCTTCTCGAACGCGTCGGCGAGCCCCTGGCCGAAGGCCGTGCGATCGTCGATGATGCCGATCCGCTTCGCCTTCAACTGCTCCACCGCGAACTTGCCCGCAATCACGCCCCCTATGCCGTCGTTGCCCATGGTGCGAAACACGTTCGCATAGCCCTGCTGGGTCAGCGCCGGGTTGGTGGAGCCCGGCGTGATCATGGCGACGTTCGCGTTGTGATAAACGGCTGAAGCGGGAATGCTGCAACCCGAGTTGTAGTGGCCGATCACGCCGACCACGCCGTCGTCCACGAGCTTTTGCGCCACCTGCACGGCCACGTGCGGGTCGGCCTGGTCGTCCTGCACGTCGAGCACGTACTTCACCGGTTTGCCCGCAATCACGGGGTGTTTGGCGTTCTCCTCGTCGATAGCGAGCTGCGCGCCGTACTGCAAGTCCTTGCCAACGCGCGCGACCGGGCCCGTGAGCGGACCTGCGAAGCCGATCTTCACCACCTCGGGGTCGGCCGCCTGCGCGGGGCCGTGCAAGCCCATCAGCCCGAGGGCCATCGTTAGTACGAGAGTGCGGCGGTTCATGATGCTCATCCTCACAGGGAGATTGTTGCGGTGGGTGTTACCTGGTTATGGCTGGAAAGTACCTGCAAATACGGTTAAAAACGGCGCGGACTATAAGGCGTGAGATCGAGGGGAGGCGCGCGTTGCGCAACGAGATCGGCAACCACGCTGCCCGTCACGCCGCCGAGCGTCACGCCCAGATGCTGATGCCCGAACGCGTAGATCACGCGCGGCGAGCGGCTCGACGCGCCCACCACGGGCAGCGCGTCGGGCAGGCTCGGCCTGAAGCCAAGCCAGTCGCTGTCCGGCTCCGGCAATCCGGGCAGCGCCTCCTGCGCGGAGCGCGTCAAAAGCCGCAGCAGGTCCGCGTTCTTACCCGCGCCGTTGGCCGCCAGCTCGACCGTGCCCGCTGCGCGAATGCCGCCGTCCATCGGCGTCATGTAGAAACCGCGTTCGGCCCAGCCGCACGGCCGCGAAATTCGGTTAGCGGTGCCAGGAAAGCGCACGTGATAGCCGCGCTCCACACCTAGCGGCAGCGCGTCGCCGCATTGGCGCGCGAGACGCCCCGAAAACGCGCCGGCGCACACAATGGCGTGTTCGGCGTCATGCGTCTCGCCCGCCGAATCGATCAGCTTCACCGCGTTCGCCGCAGGCGCCAGCGTCTCGACCGCCACGCGCCGGTGCACGAGCCCGCGCAGCGACAACATCGCATGCAAGGCCTGAAGAAAGCCGCGTGGATCGCTCAAAAACCAGCTGCCCTTGAAGAGCGTGCCTTGCGCGAAGAGCGGCGCGAGACCCGGCTCCAGTTGCGCGATTTCGCTGCGCGCGAGCGTGTCGAACGCCACGCCTAGCGAGCGCCGCAGCTCGAGCGCCGGCTGCGCGGCCTCGAACGACGCCGCGCTCGAATACAGGTAGAGGCATTCGCGTTCGCGCACGAAGGCCGCGAGCGTGTCGACGGCAAGCATTTCCCGGTAGCCGTCGAACGCGCGCGAGAGCAGTTGCGCGAGCGCATTCACACTGCCCGCGTAGCGGCGCGGCGTGGCGCTCAGCAGAAAGCGTGCGAGCCACGGCGTGAGCGTTGGCACGTCGCCCCAGCGAATGCGCAGCGGGCTCGTAGACGAAAACAGAAAGCGCGGGATGTTGCGAAACACGTCGGGGTTGTTCACGGGAATGCACGCGTAGTTCGCGAACGTGCCCGCGTTGCCATATGAGGCACCCTCGCCCGGCCCTTGCGCGTCGTACAGCGTCACGCTGTGCCCGTCGCGCATGAGCCAGTAAGCGCACGACAGCCCCACGAACCCCGCGCCAATGACAGCCACTTGCGCCATTACTTCTTCCAGTTGGTTGCGGGCTCACGGAAAGCTTCCACGTGAGTCCGTTTGCGCGTCAGCATGTAGGCCGCCGACACCACCGCCACGCTCGCGAGGCTCGCCATGAGCTGCCCCGAAAGCGCGTGATCGAAGCCCATCGCGCAGAGCACACCGGCAATGGCCGCCACCACGGCCCACGAAAGCCACGGAAAGAGCCACATCTTGAACGTGAGCCGTTCGGGCTCGGTTGCCTCGAGGCGCCGGCGAATCACGATCTGCGAGACGGCGATGGAGAGATACACGAACAGCATCACCGCGCCCGATGCGCTGACGAGATAGAGGAACACGCCCTGCGGCGAAACGATCGCCGCCACGATGGCCACGTAGCCGACAACGCTGCTCGCGAGCACGGCCAGACGCGGCACGCGGCTCTTCGAGAGCGTGAGCAGCGCGCGCGGCGCGTCGCGGCGTTCGGCAAGCCGGAACACAATGCGCGAGGACACATAGAGCCCGGAGTTCAGCGCCGAGAGCACCGCCACCAGAACGATTGCATTCATGATGTCCGCAGCGCCCGGAATATGCATGGTTTCGAGCGCGGCCACGAACGGCGAGTAACCCACCTTGATGCTCGCCCACGGCACGATGCACGCAATCACGAAAAGCGAGCCGACATAGAACGTGATCACGCGCAGGATGACCGACCGGGTCATCGAGGCGACGTTGCGGCCCGGGTCGTCGGATTCGGCCGCGGCAATGGTCGCGATCTCCGCGCCGCCCACAGCGAAGATCACGGTGGGCACGCCCGCGAAGATCGACATCGCGCCGAACGGCATGAAGCCGTGGTCGCCGCTCAGATTGTTCACGGTCTGGTGCCACGAGCTGAACCCGAACAGATAGCTCGCGCCCACCACGATGAATACGATGATGGCCGCGACCTTGATCGACGCGAACCAGTACTCGAATTCTCCATATGATTTCACCGAGAGCAGGTTCACGACCGTCATGAACGAGAGCAGCACGAGCCCGATCACCCACACTGGCGCGGGAATCCAGCGCTGCAGGATGCCCGCGCCCGCCACCGCTTCCACGGCCACCACGATCACCCAGAAGTACCAGTACAGCCAGCCGTTCGTGAAACCGGCCCAGTCGCCAAGACCAATGCGCGTGAATTCCGTGAACGAGCCGACGCCCGGATGCGCGAGCGCCATCTCGCCGAGCATGCGCATGACGAACAGCACGACGATGCCCGCCAGCAGGTAGCTCAGGCAGGCAGCGGGCCCCATCGCGTTGATGGTGGCGCTGCTGCCGACGAACAGCCCCGCGCCGATGATGCCGCCGAGCGAAATCATCGTGACGTGCCGCTTGCGCAGCGAATGGCCGAGGGGTGTGGATGTTGCGCCTGAAGCGGGTGTGGATTGCCGGGATGCCACGAGACTGTCCTCCTGTAATACAGTGCGTGTTGCGCCGAGCTGCTGGCCGAACAAAATCTTGGATTCATACTCACACAATAATTTTTTGTGTGCAATTAAAAAGACTTTGTGTGGAGACCAGGAATTTCCCTGGCGAGTGATCTAACGCTTCAGGGCACGCGCAGCCAAACACTTGCCATATCTTGTGTTTTTGGGTTAAAGATGCAGCAGGGGCGCGGGTGATGTGCCTCAGTGCAGCGCGGTGATGTGGCAGACGATCGAGTTTTGTATGGAGTTACTACTTGCATGAAAGCCGACGATTACCAGACAAAAACGGATGAGAATATCCAGACAAAAGGTCGTCAAGCCACGTATCTGGAGGTCTCCCGCAATCTCGAGGAGCAGGTGCGCAGCGGTCAGTACCCGCCAGGCAGTCGCTTGCCGCCGCAGCGCGATCTGGCCGTGGAGCTGGGCATCAACGTTTCCACTGTTTCGCGCGCCTACAAGGAGTTGCAGGCGCGCGGGCTGATCGTTGCGAGCAAGCGGCGCGGCTCGATCGTCACCGGCGGCGCCATGCCGGCCGTTGGCGCCGCGGCGCAGCGAAGCGCGGAGGCGAACGGCGCCGAAGCGAGCGGCGTGGTCGACCTCACCGTCAACCGCCCGGCGACTGGCGAATTCCTCACGCAACTCGCCCGCACGATGGCGCAGATCTCGCGCGACCCGCGCTTTGCGGAAACTCAGGAATATCAGCCGCCCCAGGGCGCGGAATGGGCGCGCGCGGCGGGCGCGCAATGGATCGCCGCGCCTGGCTTCACGCCCTCGCCCGATAATCTCGTCGTGACGAGCGGCGCGCAGCACGGCCTCTACGCGGTCTTGAGCAGCCTGATGGGACACGAAGGCGTGATCCTCTCCGACAAGCTGACCTATTACGGCCTGAAAGCGCTCGCACCCGTATTCCAGTTCGAACTAGTCGGTATCCCAAGCGATGCCGAAGGCCTCCTGCCCGATCAGCTCGAAGAGGCCTGCCGCCGCATGCCGGTGAAGGCGATCTTCACCGTGCCTAACCTGCAGAACCCGAGCGTGGTGACGATGAGCCTCGAGCGTCGCCTCGCGCTCGTGGAGATCGCGCGCCGGCACCATGTGGCGATCATCGAGGACGACGTGTACGGGCCGTTGCTGCGCAAGCGCCTGCCGACCATCGCGAGCCTGTGCCCGGAGCTGACCTTCCACGTGGCCTCTACGTCGAAGGTGCTCGCACCCGGGCTGCGCATTGGCTATCTGCACACGCCGCCGCATGGCGCGGCGCTCGCTGCCGAGGCCGTGCGCACGACGGCCTGGATGCCCGCGCCGCTCACCACGCTCATCACGACGCGCTGGATCGAGGACGGCACCGCGCACCTCATACTCGAAGCGCAGCGTGCGGAGCTGCAGGCACGGCAAGCGCTCGCGCTCGAAATCTTGCCGCGCGACCTGCTCAATAGCGACCCGGCGTGCATGTTCGTCTGGTTGCGCGTGCCGGCCCCGTGGCGTTCCGACGACTTCGCCGCCAACGCGCTGGCGCGCGGCGTGAACACCATGCCCGCCTCGGCGTTCGCCGTGGACCGCTCGACGCTCGAGCACGGCGTACGTATCAACCTCGCGTGTGCAACCTCGCGGGAGCAACTCGCGCGCGCACTGAAGGTCCTCGCGCGCACGCTGCAGGACCGGCCGCGCGCGCTCTTCGGCACGATCTAACCCGCACTCGTATTTCCCCCAATGCGCTAGCGCCGGTGGGCTCGCCTCTGGCGTGAGCCCGTCGATTATCCGCACGACCATCCGCAATTTCTGCCGCTGCGGGTGGTCTTGCTGCCGCCTGAATCGGTCATATCGTCTGCGATGTTAGGCAACGACATTGCACGCCATCTGCTAGCTGGTGGACTTCACATCCATCTGCGGGGCGTTCGCGCACATTCGGCTGGCATGAAGCCATTCAGGTACTAGAATGCATGGGTGCAGTCGATGCAATGGCGGTCAGTTGAGCAGGAACGTTCGGCAGTTTTGATGTTTCGAGTTCGTCATTGGAGGCATGCTCATGACGTGCCTGAACGAAAAGATTGTCGGTGCAGCCTTTTTTATGCTGAGCGGTTATGCGTTCGCTCAGAGCACCGGCTTGAACGCTCCCGAAACCATGACGGTCGCCAATATCCCGTCAATGCCTATGGAAGTGATTCCAGCACTGCCACCGGAACCCCAGGCGTATCTGCACCGGTACGAAATGGAATACCAGGCGAATCAGCCCAAGCCGTTTTACGCGCAAGTCGAAGGTTTTTATAGCGCGCCGGTGGTACCGGAGAAATACCATTACGACTTCGTAAAGTCCGCGCCCGGGAGCAGTGACGGCGTGCAGCAAGCTGCGCGGCCGAGTTCCGATTATCTGCAGATGGGCCCTTCTACGGCGCCCCAGATTTCAATTCTTCAAGTGCCCGACGGCACGCTGAACATTGGCGCGCAACCTCAACGCAGGCTCTCGCTGACCATGGACGAGTGGGTGTTTTCCGCCACCGCGCGCGTCGCCATTCTTCATTCGCATAGCACGGGCGCAACGGTTACGGTTCGGCGCGGCTTCTGAACGCGCGTATTGAATTGATCCGGCGAATTGGGAAGAGTGCTTAAAACGGCGTAATCATCCCAGCGCCGGATGAATCGTTAATCGCATCAATAATAGGCTCAACGTGCATATTTCAGGAACGGCGCATGCTCCAAGGCATCGCGTGCCGAACCTCGCCTTGCCCGATGAATCCTCCAGATACGACCGGGACGACCGATAAACCCGCCATCATCGAAACCACGCTGCCCGCGCGCCTCGACCGCTTGCCGTGGGGGCGCTTTCACGTGCTCATCGTCGTGGCGCTGGGCGTCACCTGGCTGCTCGACGGTCTCGAAGTCACGCTGGCCGGCGCCGTAGCGAGTGCGCTAAAAACGAGCCCGGTGCTGCATCTGGACAACGCGCAGGTGGGACTCGCGGGCAGCGCGTATATCGCGGGCGCGGTGTGCGGCGCGCTCGGCTTCGGCTGGCTCACGGACCGGCTGGGGCGCCGCAAACTCTTCTTCATCACGCTCGCGGTGTATCTGCTCGCCACCGCCGCGACTGCGTTCTCGTGGAGCTTCGCGAGCTTCGTGGCTTTTCGCGCCATCACGGGCGCGGGCATCGGCGGCGAGTACGCGGCCATCAATTCGACGATTCAGGAGTTCACGCCCGCGCGCGTGCGCGGCTGGACCGACCTCAGCATCAATGGCACGTTCTGGGTCGGCGCGGCCATTGGCGCGGCGGGCTCGCTCGTGCTGCTCGACCCGCACCTGCTGCCCGCCGACTGGGGCTGGCGCGTGTGTTTCTTGATTGGCGCGGTGCTCGCGCTCATCATCTTGCCCATGCGCCGCTGGATTCCCGAAAGCCCGCGCTGGCTCCTCACGCATGGCGAGCACGACGAAGCAAAGCGGATCGTGAAGACCATCGAAACGCGCTTTCGCGACGCGGGCCATACGCTGAAAGATCCACCCGACGCCCCGCTGCGTTTGCATGCGCGCAGTCACACGCCGCTACGCGCGGTGTTCCACGCCATCTTCGTGCGGCACCGCCGCCGCGCGCTGGTGGGTCTTTCGCTCATGACGGCCCAGGCCTTCTTCTACAACGCCATTTTCTTTACTTACGCGCTCGTGCTCACGGAGTTCTATCACGTGCCGGGCGGCGACGTGGGCCTCTATCTGCTGCCGTTCGCGCTCGGCAACTTCCTCGGTCCGCTCGTGCTGGGGCGTTTGTTCGACGTGATCGGACGGCGCACGATGATCGCCGCGACCTATGCGCTCTCGGGCGTGCTGCTCACGGTGAGCGGGTGGCTCTTCGAGCAGGGCATGCTCACGGCGACGATGCAAACCGTCGCGTGGATGGTGATTTTCTTTTTCGCCTCGGCCGCCGCCAGTTCCGCCTATCTCACCGTGAGCGAATCGTTTCCGCTGGAGATTCGGGCCCTTGCGATCGCCGTGTTCTATGCGTTCGGCACGGCGTTGGGCGGCATCATCGGCCCGGCATTCTTCGGACGACTGATCGATACGCATCAGCGCAGCGAAGTGTTCACGGGCTACGTGGTGGGATCGGCACTCATGCTCGGCGCTGCGCTCGTCGCTGCGGTCTGGGGCGTGGACGCGGAGCGCAAGTCGCTCGAGCATGTGGCCGCGCCGCTTTCGGCGGTGGGAGAGGAGTGAGTCGATCAACCGTTGGCACCGATTCGGCCGGCAACGGAAATACGGCGCGCTATCATGCGTCCTCGCCGTCCGCCCTCCTTCGAATCATGAATATCCGGTTTCTCGAAACATTTATCTGGCTAGCGCGCCTGCAAAATTTCCGCCTCACCGCGGAAAAGCTCCACACCACGCAGGCGGCGGTGTCGAGCCGTATCGCGGCGCTGGAGGAGAGCTTCGAGGTGCGCCTGTTCGACCGCAATTCGCGCTCGGCCACGCTCACGCCCGCGGGCCGCAAGATGCTCGCGTACGCCGAGCGCATCGTGAATCTCGGCGAGGAGATGCGCCGCGAAGTCGAGGACGCGAGCGGCGGCGGCGGCCTCATTCGCATCGGCGTGGTCGAGTCGATCGTGCATAGCTGGTTTCCCGCGGTGATGGCGCGCGTGCGCGAGCGCTTTCCACATCTGGAGATCGAGGTCACGAGCGACACCACGATTCACCTCACACAATTGCTGCGCGCCGACGCCGTCGATCTGATCCTGCAAACGCACGCGCTGGGCGACCGCGAATTCGCCGACGTGCCGCTGTGCGAGTTCCCCATGCGCTGGGTGGCCAGCCCCACGCTCGGGCTTTCGGGCCAACGCGTCGATCTTGCGCGGCTCGCCGAATTTCCCATCCTCAGCTTCTCGCGCAATTCGGGACCGCATATCGCGCTCGAACGCGAGTTCGCACGCGCGGTCGAGCGCCCGGTGCGCATCAACTGCATTAGTTCCGTGGCGGCGATGATCCGCCTCGTGGCAGACGGCTTCGGCGTGGCGGTGCTGCCGCCCGCCATCATCCAGCGCGAGCTGCGCGAAGGCGCGCTCGAAGTGCTCGACGTGGAAAGCGGCTTCGTGCCGCTGCCGCTCGTGGCGAGCTACCGTCTGCAGAGCCAGCCGCTGCCCGCGCGTATCGCCGAACTCGCGGCCGAACAGGCGCAAGCGTTCGTGCTCGCTTTGGGGCCGGAGCTGGATGGCGCAACGCCGGCTGTATCCGCCAGCACCACGCGCCGCCCGAAAGCCCCGGCCCGCGCGGCAGGGGTTGCCAAACCCGCGGCGAAAACCGCGCGCCAGCGCCCGGCAAAACCGGCCCGCGCCGCCAGTGACAAAAACAAGCGATAAAAAAACCTGTTCACTGCGTATTTTTTTTCTTGTTGGACCGAAGCGGCCCGTGCTCGCCAAACTGCGTCTATCCGATACAACGTATGCGCAGGAAGAACCGATGAGCACGACACAGAACGCCCAGCCCGGCCAGCTTTGCATCTGGACCGACACCGACCCGCACGCCGAAGCCGACTTCAACGCCTGGTACGATCGCGAGCACATGCAGGAACGCGTCGGCATTCGCGGCTTTCGCCATGCGCGCCGCTTCCTCGCCAACGACGGCCACGCGCGCCGCTATCTCGCGCTCTACGTGACGGAATCGCTCGATGTGTTCCGCAGCGACGCCTACCGCCAGGCCTTCACCGTGCAGACCGACTGGTCGCTGCGCAACTTCGCGCGCATGAACGATACGCAGCGCCGCGTGGGCGAGCTTGCATTCGAAGCGGGTGAAGGCGAAGGCGCGCACGTCGCGATCTTCGTGGCCGCGCCGCAAGCGCTCGCCGCCGCAACCTGGCGCGATGCGGCCGACGCCGCCACGCACGCGCCCGGCGTTCACGCGGTGCGCGTGTTCCGCACCGAGGGCACGCTTTCCTCGCCGCTTGCGACCGGCGGCGCTGCGGGCACGGCGCGCGCCGTGCAAGAAGACGCGGTCGTGTTCGTGGAAGGCAGTTCGAACGCTGCAGCGCGCGCCGCCGCCGAACAGCTCGCGCAAGCCGCGGGCGTGGCGCGCGAGACGGTGCGCAGCTTCGACATGCTCTGGCGCCTCGCGGCGTGACACAGCAGTAGCCCCAGGCGCTTCACGCCCAACGACTATGGAGAATCCGATGAACTCTCTCGCTCAAGCCCCGGCGATCGGCCGCACCCGCACCGGACGCGGCCGCCTTGCGAGCGCCAGCATGATCGGCACGTCGCTCGAATGGTATGACTTCACCGTCTACAACACGCTTGCCGCGCTGGTCTTCAATCATCTGTTCTTCCCTTCGGTCGACCCGCTCGCGGGCACGCTGCTCGCGTTCTCGACCTATGCCGTGGGCTACGTGTCGCGGCCGCTCGGCGGCTTCATCTTCGGCAATCTCGGCGACCGCATGGGCCGGCGCGCCGTGCTCATGCTCACGCTCGTGCTCATGGGCATCACCACCGCGCTGATGGGCGTGCTGCCCACCTACGCCACGGCCGGCATCCTGAGCCCCATGCTGCTCGTCGCGCTGCGCTTCGTGCAGGGCATCGCGCTAGGCGGCGAATGGGCGGGCGCGGTGCTGCTCGCGGTTGAGCACGGCGACCAGAAAAAGCGCGGCCTGAACGCTTCGTGGGCACAAGTCGGGCCCTCGTTCGGCACGCTGCTCGGCACGGGCTTCATCGCGTTCATCACGATTTCCGTGTCGTCCGATGCGTTCCTCTCGTGGGGCTGGCGCGTGCCGTTCCTCGCGAGCCTGCTGCTCGTGCTGTTCGGCATCTGGGTGCGCAGCAGCGTTGGCGAAACGCCGCAATTCGAAAAGCTGAACGAAGCGCACGCCACCGCGGAAGTGCCCGTGCTCGAAGTGTTCTCGCAGCACTGGCGGCGCCTCATCGTGGCGGGCGGCGCGCGTATCGGCTCCGACGTGCTGTACGCGCTGCTCGTCGTGTTCACGCTCACCTATGTGACCACGGTGCTCAACCTCTCGCGCTCCCTCGCGCTCACCGCCGTGCTCGCGGGCACCGCCTGCAACGCCCTTGCCGTGCCGTTCTTCGGCGCGCTCTCCGACCGTTTCGGGCGGCGTCCCGTGTACCTCGGCGGCGTGATCGCGGCCATGGTCTGGGCATTCGGCTTCTTCATGCTGATGAACACCTCGCAGCCCGCGCTGATCGTGCTCGCCGTGATGATCGGCCTCGTGATTCACGCGGTGATGTACGGCCCGCAAGCCGCCTTCGTCACCGAGCAGTTCCCGACCCGCGTGCGTTATGCCGGCTCCTCGCTCGCCTATACGCTCGCCGGGATTCTCGGCGGCGGCTTCGCACCGCTCATCATCGTCGCGCTGTTTCGCACCTGGCACAGCACGGCAGCCGTCTCGCTCTATGTGAGCGGCGCGCTCATCGTCACCGGCATCGCGCTGATCGCCGCCCGCGAAACCGCGCATCGCCCGCTGCAGGACTGATCTCCGCTTTTCCTCCCGGCGCGCGCAGCCAGTGCGCCGGGTGCGTCCTCCCCCTTTCGAACTGCCATCATGACCACGCTTTCCTTCACCGTCCTTCCGGCCGGCGGCGCAGCCACGCCGCTTTCGATCGATATCGACACGCTGGTGATCGCCGGCTGGGCCGGCCGCGACGCTCACGCGATCCAGCATCACATCGACGAACTCGCCGCGCTCGGCGTGGCGCCGCCTTCGAGCACGCCGCTCTTCTACCGCGTGGGTGCGGAGCAACTGAACCAGGCCGAAACCGTGGACGTGCTCGGCACGCACACGAGCGGCGAGATCGAGTGCGTGCTCGTGGCGAGCCCGCTCGGCACGCTCGTGACGATCGGCTCCGATCACACCGACCGCAAAGCGGAGGCCTACAGCGTGGCGGTATCCAAGCAGGTGTGCCCGAAGCCGCTGGGCCGCGAGGCGTGGCGCTACGAAGACGTGGCGGGCCACTGGGACCGCCTGACGATGCGCGCCACGCTCGTTGCCGCGACCGGCGAAACGCGCGCCTACCAGAGCGGCGCCGTGGACGGCCTGCTGCCGCCCGCCGACCTGTGGCGCCGCTATACGGAAACGGGCGCGTTGCCGCCCGGCAGCGCGATGTACAGCGGCACGCTCGCCGTGAACGGCGAGATGGCGGCGATGGAGTCGGGCGACGCGTTCGAGCTGGAACTGCACGACCCGGTGCTCGAACGCAGCCTGCGCGCGCGTTACGCGGTTCGCGCGCTGCCGGTTGTGGCATAAGCGGTCGCCTGAGCGGTGGTCTGAGCACTCATCCTTTTCCTCGTACACGCGCAACGAAACCCATGTCATTCATTCCTGCCACGCGCCTCTCCCAACTCGCCGCCGATCTCGACGCGGCCCGCACGACGAGCCGCGCGCTCGTGGAAACCGCGCTGGAGCGCATTGCCGCCGAAGGCGGCAACGGCGGCCACGCGTTCATCGCCCTCGACGCCGAACGCACGCGGCGCGAGGCCGACGCCCAGGACGCGCTGCGCCGCGCGGGCGTGCGGCTTTCACCGCTCGCGGGCCTGCCGGTCTCCATCAAGGACCTGTTCGACGTGGCGGGCGAGCCCACGCGCGCGGGTTCGCGCGTGCTCGACGACGCCCCACCCGCCACCTTCGACGCGCCCGCCGTGGCGCGTCTGCGCCGCGCCGGGGCCGTCCCGCTCGGGCGCACCAACATGAGCGAATTCGCGTTCTCTGGGCTCGGCCTCAACCCGTGGCGCGGCACGCCGCGCTCGCCGTGGCGTGACGGCGACGGGGCACGCGTGGCGGGCGGCTCGTCGTCGGGCGCGGCGGCCTCGGTGGCGGGTGGCATGGCCGCGGCCGGACTTGGCAGCGACACGGGCGGCTCGTTGCGCATTCCCGCCGCGTTCTGCGGCCTCACCGGCTTCAAGCCCACGGCCCGGCGCGTGCCGACGGCCGGCGTGTTCCCGCTTTCGACCACGCTCGACTCAATCGGCGCCATCGCCCCGAGCGTGGCGTGCTGCGCGCTGGTGGACCGTGTGCTCGCGGGCCTGGCAACGGACGCAAACGCCGCGGACGTACGCACCGCCGAGCCCAAGGGCCTGCGCCTTGCGGTCCTTGCGAACTACGTGACCGAAGGCATGGACGCGCATGTCGCGCGCACGTGGGAAGCCACGCTCACGCGCCTCTCGCGTGCGGGCATGCAGATCACGCCGCTGACCCTGCCGCTGCTGGAGACGCTGCCCGCCATCAACCGCTTCGGCTTCTCGCCGATCGAGGCCTTTGCCACGCACCGCAGCCGTCTGCCTGCACACGCGCAGCGCTACGACCCACGCGTGCTCGCGCGCATCCGTCTGGGCGAAACGGCGAGCGCCGCCGACTACCTCGACCTGCTTGCCGCGCGCGCCGCCGCAATCGCACAGGCGCGCGCCGCGCTCGCGGGTTTCGACGCCTTCCTCATGCCGACCGTGCCCATCGTGCCGCCGACAATCGCGGCGCTCGAAGCCGACCCGGCGCACTTCGCGGCCACGAACGCGCTCGTGCTGCGCAATCCTTCGTTGGTGAACTTCCTCGATGGCTGCGCCGTGTCGCTGCCGTGCGCGCCGCGCGGCGAGGCGCCCGTGGGCTTGAGCGTGGCGGGACTCGCCGACAGCGACGCGCACGTGCTGAGCGTGGCCGCCGCGATCGAAAGCGTGCTGCGGAGCGTGAACGGGGCCTGATGCGTCTCACTCCGATCGGCTAAGATACGGCTCCGCATACGCCATCTATCGAACCAACGGAGTGTTTTCAGTGATTCAGGCAATTCAACCGGGCGCCGTCTTCAAGGACAATCTCGCACTGCTGCCGGGCATCGACGGCATCGAGCGCATCGATCTCGTGGACGCTCAGGGCGTTGTCGCCGCGAGCATCGAGAACAAGCCCGGCAAGCAGGGCTCGCTCGCGGTCTACCACTACCTGCGCGAAGCCTTCGGCACGCTCGACGCCAACGCCGCCGAGCATGGCCTCGCCGTGTTCGCCGAGCACACCGCCGACGCGCGCAACCGTCCGGGCGCGCACCCGAACGTCGATCGTCTGCTGGAAATCGCAGCGGGCGGCCCGGCGCTGCGCATCGACGTGATCGCCGCAGCCTGAGCGTTGCCTTACGAGGCGTGCCGGCCGGCACGCCTCATCCCCTTCTGCCTCACGCCGAAAGCTCTTCGAGCCGCACGCCATTCGTGCGCGGCCCAAATCCGCCGATGGAAATCATCACCGCGAGCATGCACACGGTGATGCCGGCGAACACACCGCTCACGCCAAAATCGCGCAGCAACGCGGCGATGATAAAACCCGACATCATGGCGCCCACGCGGCTTGCGGAATAAACGATGCCATTGGCGCTGCAACGCACGGCAGTGGGAAAAAGCTCGGCCTGGTACGCGTGATAGCACACGGAAATGGTTTGCCCCGCCAGACTGATCAGGACACCGAGCGAAATGAGCGCAAGCGGCCCGCGTGCCTGCGCGAACAGCAACCCGAACACGACCACCGCGAAAGCCGAGCCGACGATGAGCCACTTGCGCTCGATGCGATCGGCCACGAGCATCGCGAGCAACGGCCCGCACGGCAGCGCAATGGCGATCACGACCGCATACAGCAGGCTCTTCGTGACGGTCACGCCTTGCCCGATCAGGAGCGTGGGCACCCAGTTGGCGAATCCGTAATAGCCCACCGCCTGGCACAGATTGAACGCGATCAGCATGATGAGGCGCGCGCGGTACGGCGGTTTCCACAGCTCCGCGAGCGAAGTGCGCCGATGCGCGGGCAGCACGAGCGTGGGAGAAGGCTCGGGCAACGCCTGGCCGCTCTCGCGCACGGCGCGCTGCTCCATCTGCGCGATCACGCGTTCGGCCGCCTCCGTTTGACCGTGCGTGACGAGCCAGCGCGGACTTTCCGGCACGGCGCGGCGCACGAACCACACAATCGCCGCACCGAGCGAACCGGCAAGCACGACCCAGCGCCAGCCATCCAGACCGAACGGCGCCAGCGGCACGAGCCACCACGAAAGCAGCGCTGAAATGGGCGCGGCTGAGAACATGATCGCCTGATTCAAGGCCATCGCACGCCCGCGCATTTGCTGCGGGACCATCTCCGTGACGTAGCTGTCGATGGTGACGATCTCGATGCCCACGCCGATGCCCGTGATGAAGCGCCACAGGATCAGCCCCTGCGACGTATGCTGGAATGCCATCGCCACCGAGCCCGCCGAATACCACAGCAGCGAAAATGTGAATACGCTTCGTCGTCCGAATTTATCCGGTAGCCAGCCGAAACAGAACGTGCCGACGAAAAGACCCGCAAACGTCGCGGCCACGAACGCGCCTATGCCGTTGAAGCCGAAAAACGCGTGCGTGGTGGTTTGCAGCATGCCGCTTTTGGCCATGCCCGGTGCGATATACCCTGTGAAGATGAGATCGTAGACCTCGAAGAAGCCGCCTAGCGATATCAGCATCACAAGCATCCAGAGCTGGCGCGTGGCGGGCAGGCGGTCGAGCCTGGCGGAAAGCGCGGCCGCCGCGCGATTGCCCACGGGTTGGGCCGTGACGGCGTCGAGCGGATCGTCCGCCCCGAGGATTCGTTGCATGCTTGTCTCCGTGACGACGCCTCGCTGGGCGTCTTTCTTGTGAATGCCGGGCCTGCTTGCTCAGGTCGCCGCGCGTGACTTCAGTCCTGCCAGCACCTCCTCGGTGTGCTCGCCCACCTTCGCGAGCGGCTGACGCACGCCGGGACGGCGGCCGCCCATCATGAGCGGCAGCAGCACGACTTCGGTCGTGCCGCCGTCGTCGGTCTGCATCGGCACGAGTCCGCCGCTCGCCTTGAGGTGCGGATCGTCGAGCAACTGATCGGGGCGCACGATCGGCGCGTAGGGAATGCCTGCCGCTTCGAGGCGCGGCATGAGTTCGGCGACCTGCTGCGTGGCCAACACTGCGCCCAGGCGTTCGAGCAGTTCAGGCCGCACGGCCACGCGCAGGGCGTTGTTCGCGAAGCGAGGCTCGTCGGCAAGCTGCGGGCAGCCGATTACGTCGCACAACGTCACGAACTGCTTGTCGCTTACCGCGCCGATGAAAAGCTGCTCGCCCTCAGCGAGCGTGAACACGTCGTACACGCTCCAGGCCGACACGCGCGACGGCATGGGCGGCGGCGCTTCGTGCGTCATGGCGTATTGCTGCATGTGCTGCGCGCTCAGGAACACACAGTTCTCGAACAACGCGCTTTGCACCTCCTGGCCACGGCCGGTGGTGTCGCGCTCGCGCAGCGCGGCCAGCACGCCAATCGCGCCGAACATGCCACCCATGATGTCGTTCACCGAGGTGCCCGCGCGCAGCGGCCGCCCCGCGGGCCCGGTCATATAGGAGAGGCCGCCCATCATCTGCACGACTTCGTCCAGCGCGAGACGCTTTTCATAGGGGCCCGGCAAGAAGCCCTTGTGCGAGACATAGATGAGGCGCGGGTAACGCTGCGAGAGCGTCGCGTAATCCAGGCCGAGCTTTTCCATGAGGCCGGGCCGGAAGTTTTCGAGCATCACGTCGCACTCGCCGATCAACTCCACGGCCGCCGAGCGCCCCGCTTCGGTGTTGATGTCGAGCACCACACTCTTCTTGTTGCGGTTGAACGAGCGGAAAAAGCCGATGCCGAGGCCCGGCAGGTTGCGCGTCTTGTCGCCGCCTGGCGGTTCGATCTTGATGACTTCGGCGCCGAGGTCCGCGAGGATCATCCCGCAGGTGGGGCCCATGACCATGTGCGTGAATTCGACGACACGCACGCCTTCGAGTGGCAACCGGTTTTGCGTATTCATAAGGAATTCCAATCAATCAGGCGTGATGCGCGGTTGCGCCAAAAGTCTTCGGCAGGCCGGCGCGCCAGAGCGTGCCGTGCAGCGTTTCGCCCTCCAGCCACGCGGCCACGCGCGCGCGCAGCGCGAGCAACCGTTCGATGTCGATGCCCGTTTCGATGCCCATGTCCGCGAGCATGAACGCGAGGTCTTCGCTCGACGCGTTGCCGCTTGCGCCCGGCGCATGCGGGCAGCCGCCGATGCCGCCAAGCGTGGCGTCGAAGCGCGTCACGCCCGCCTGCAGCGCGGCATAGACGTTGGCGAGCGCGAGGCCGCGCGTGTCGTGAAAATGCGCGCAGCACAAACGCTCGCCCGCGATTTCGCGCGCGGCCTCGAAGAGTGCTCGCACGGCGGCGGGGTTGGCGTAGCCCACGGTGTCGGCGAGGCTCACGCGGTCCGCGCCCGCGTCGAGCAGCGCCTGCATGCAGCGCAGCACCTCGGCAGGCTCGACACGCCCTTGCAGCGTGCAGCCGAAGGCCGTGCCGATGCCGCCTTCGATCAGCGTCTTCGCGCCGCTGGCGTCGCGCGCGGCGCGCATGCGCGCCACCTCGGCCACCACTTCACCGGGCGTTTTGCGCAGGTTCGCAAGGCTATGCGCTTCGCTCGCAGAAAGCGGCACGAGCATGAGGTCCGCTTGCGCTTCCAGCGCTCGCTCGGCGCCCTTCAAGTTCGGCACGAGCACCGAGACGAAGAGGTCCGGCAGCGTTTTCGCGTAAGCGACGAGTTCCGCCGTATCGGCGAGTTGCGGCAAGAGGCGCGCGGGCACGAACGAGCCCACTTCGATCTCGCGCTGACCGGCTTCGTATGCCGCGCGTATCCACGCGATCTTGTGCTCGGTAGGCAGCACGGTCTGGATGCTCTGCAGGCCGTCGCGCAGGCCGACCTCGCGTATTACGCCGCGCCGTGGTAATGGGGGCATGAAGGTGTCTCCGTTTTTGTCTCCAGCGATGTGCTAACTTTAGGCATTCCGCAGAATACATAAAGCGGTATTTTGGAAGCTTTAAGATTCCAATCTGGAAACACACAAAATGCCGTAAGGAGACACCGTGCACGACATCGACCTCAAGACCCTGCGCCTTCTCGTGAGCGTGTGCGAGCACGGCAACATGGGACGTGCGGCGCGCGAGGAGCATATCGAGCCCTCCGCCATCAGCAAGCGCATTGCCCAGCTCGAAAGCGAATTCGGCGTGCCGCTGCTCACGCGCTCGCGCCGCGGCGTGCAGCCCACCGCGGCGGGCCTCGCGCTGCTCGAACATGCGCGCAGCGTGATCTTCACGCTCGAGCGCGCGGCCAGCGACGTCGCCGCGCTCGGCAGCGGCCTCTCGGGCAGCGTAAGCGTGTGCGCCTCGGCCTCCGCAATCGCCGAAGCGCTGCTCGACGACCTCGCGTCGTTCATGCGCCTGCCCGCGTACAAGAACATTCGCGTGAACGTGGAGGAGCGCACGTCGCACGAACTCGTGCAACGTGTGCGCGACGGCGCGGCCTCGCTAGGCGTGTGCTGGGACAACGTCGAACTCGGGGGCCTGCAATCGCGCCCCTGGCGTGAAGACCGCCTCGTGCTCGCCGTGCATCCCGAGCACCCGCTTGCGAAACGCCGCACCATCGCCTTCGAGGAGACGCTCGATTACGAGCACGTGGGCCTGCCGCCCTCCACCGCCGTGCATACGATGCTGCGGCAGTCGGCGGCGCGCAGCGGGCGCACGGTCGCCTATCGCGCGGTGGTGTCGACACTCGACGCGGCGTTTCGCGTAGTGGCCGCCAATCTCGGCATCAGCGTCGTGCCCGAGGAGGTGAGCCACACCTACCGGCGCATCATGGACGTGCACACCATTGCCTTGACCGATGCCTGGGCGCGGCGGCGTTTCATCGTCTGCTTTCGCGCGTTCGACACGCTGCAGCCCGCGGCGCAGCGCATGGTCGAGCATCTCGTGGAGCGGGCGGCTCAGAAGAAACGCGGTGCGAAGCGCACGGCCTGAGCGCCCGCCTCAAGCCGCCTCTTTCTTCGTGCGCTTGCGCCCGCTCGCGCGCTCGGGCGCTTTCATCTGCGCAATCAACCCATCGTGATGCGCGCGCAGTACTTCGACGAACTCCGCCACCAGACGCTCGCGCGGCCGGTTCGGCGGAAATAGCAGGTACGTGGGGAACATCACCGCCGGCGAGAACGGCCGGATGGCAATGTCCGGCCCTGCGAAATCGCGCGCGACGATGGGATGCGCGAGCGTCACGCCCATGCCGCAGCGGACCATCTCGCAGCAAATTGCCGTGTACTGCGCCTCGATGGCAAGGACGCGCTCGACCCCGGCACGCTGGAATATTTCGTCCATTTGCGTGCGCGTGCCGTCGCCGTGACACAGCGAGATGAACGACTCGCCCTCCAGATCGGCGGGCCGGATCATGGCCTTTTTCGCGAGCGAATGTGAAGCCGGCATCACGCAAACGGCCGCGACCTTCGAGAGCAATTCCACCTCGCAATTCGACGCCTCGCTGATGTACACGGCCACACCCAGATCGCAAAACTGCGAACCGGTCCAGTGGTTCACCGTGCCCGAGGTGTTCACGTGCAGCGAGACCGTCACGCCCGGAAACAGGCGGCGAAACTTGTCGATGGCGTGCGGCACGAGCGTGAGCCCCGCAGAAGGCATCGCGGCGATACGCAGGCGTCCGCTGCCGAGATTGCGGATTTGCGCGGCGGCATTGCTGAGTCCTTGCAGGCCCACATACGCCCGCTCGACTTCGCGAAAAAACGCGTTGCCCTCGCTCGTGGGAATGAGGCGGATGCCCACGCGCTGAAACAGCGTGAGCCCGGTCTCGCGCTCCAGTTGCCCGATCAGGCGGCTCACGTTGGGCTGCGAGGTGTAAAGCGCTTTCGCGGCGGCCGTCATCGAACCCGACACCATCACCGCGCGAAACGCCTCGACGTGCTTCAGATTCAAGGCAGATCTCCTGGGCTTAACCCTGATTCACACGCCAGGGCCTAACCCTGGTCCATATCATTACCGTATAGGTTGGCATTTTATTCGTATTGGACGATATGGCCAGCCCGGCACAGACTGCGATGCATCGGCGCACTGTCCGGTTCGCCGCTCCCCACAATCGAATGGAGATCGTCGTCATGAAAGCCGCGATGCGCCGTCGTTCAACCTTCCTGCCTAAAACCGCGCTCGCCGCCCTCGCGCTCGCGGCGGCCTCGCTAGCCCAGGCCGAAACCACGCTGTACGTCGCCAACGTCGGCGGCTCCAACGAGCAGCTTTATCGTCAGAAGATCATCCCGGCGTTCGAAAAGGCGCATGACGTCAAGATTGTCTATGTGGCGGGCAATTCGAGCGACACGCTCGCGAAACTCCAGGCGCAAAAGGGCCACGAGCAGATCAACGTCGCCGTGATGGACGACGGCCCGATGTACCAGGCGATGCAACTCGGCCTGTGCGGCAAGCTCGACGACGCGCCCGTCATGAAGGACCTCTACCCGCTCGCACACATTGGCCCGACCGCCGTGGGCGTGGGGATGGTGGCGACCGGCATCGGCTATAACGAACAGGCGTTCAAAAAGCTCGGCCTGCCCGCGCCGGACTCGTGGAAGTCGCTCGAAGACGCGCGCGTGAAAGGCAAGCTCGGCGTGCCGCCGATCACCAACACCTACGGCCTGCACACGCTCGTCATGCTCGCGCGCCTGAACGGCGGCGGCGAAAAGGACATCGACCCCGGCTTCAAGGCGATGACGAAACAGGTCGCGCCCAATGTGCTTTCGTGGGCGCCCACGCCCGGCGAAATGGACGGCCTCATGCAGTCGGGCGACGTGATCATCGCCCCCTACGGCAGCGGCCGCGCGGTGGCGCTGCAAAACACGGGCTTCCCGCTCAAGTTCATCTACCCGAAGGAAGGCGGCGTGGCGCTGCAGGTGGCTGCGTGCTCCATTGCGCAGAACGCGCAGCCGCAGCTCTCGCAACAGTTCATCCAGTTCCTGCTGAGCCCGGAAGTGCAGGCGCAGCAGGCAGCGGACATCGGCCTTGGCCCCGTCAACAAGACCGTCAAGCTCACGTCGGAAGTGGCCGCGCGCGTGCCCTATGGTCCTGACCAGATCTCGAAGCTCACGGCCATGGACTGGAGCACCATCAACGAGCATCGCACCGAGTGGACCGAGCGCTGGAACCGTTCGGTCGAGCGCTGATGCGCGCGCTCCCTGCCCCGCACCCACCGCACGTGATCAGCGAGGACCCACGCTCATGAGCTTCCTCACCCTGCAAGGCATCTCGAAGCGCTATGGCGACTTCACGGCGATCGAGCAGCTCGACCTCACGGTCGCGCGCGGCGAGTTTCTCTCGCTGCTCGGTCCCTCGGGCTGCGGCAAGACGACGACACTGCAGATGATCGCGGGCTTCGTCACGCCGAGCACGGGCCGCATCACGCTAGACGGCCGCGACATCACGCACGAGCGGCCCGAAAAACGCGGCATCGGCGTGGTGTTTCAAAGCTATGCGCTCTTTCCGCACATGACTGTGGCCGGCAACGTGGGCTTCGGTCTGGAGATGCAGAAGATGAAGCGCGCGCAACGCGCCGAGCGCATTGCCGAGGCGCTGGACCTCGTGCGCCTGCGCGGGCTCGACGCGCGCTACCCGAAAGAGCTTTCGGGCGGCCAGCGCCAACGTGTGGCGATTGCTCGCGCACTGGCCATGCAGCCCGAACTGCTGCTGCTCGACGAGCCAATGTCGAATCTCGACGCCAAGCTGCGAGAAGAGATGCATATCGAGTTGCGCGCGATCCAGAAGCGCCTTGGCATCACGACTATTCTCGTGACCCACGACCAGGTGGAAGCGATGACGATGAGCGACCGCATTGCGGTCATGCATCGCGGCACGATCGCGCAGTTGAGCACACCGTTCGACGCGTACGAGCGCCCGGCCACGCCGTTCGCTTCGACCTTCCTTGGCCGCACCAATACGCTGGAAGGCGAAGTCCTGCGCCGCAACCTGCGCTGCGCCGAGGTCGAGGTAGGCGGCACGATGCTGCACGTGCCCCACGAAGGCCGCGAGGTCGCGGGCGCCGTGAACGTCTATATCCGCCCCGAAAAAGTGCGTCTCGCCAATGGCGACGCGCGCCTCACAGGCCGCGTGAGCACGCGCGTGTTCGTCGGCAATCAGTGGCTGCTCGCCGTCGAGACCGAGCTTGGCAAGCTGCATATCGCGCAACCCAATCACGGTGCGCCGCCGCCCGATGAGGGCCACGAAGTCGGACTCGCGTGGACCGACGACGATCTGCGCGTGCTCACGCGGGAGGGCGCCCATGGCAACGCTTGACGACTCGCGCGCGGGCGCCGCGCCTTGGCTGCTCTCCGCGCCCGCGCTGCTGCTGTTTCTCGCGCTGCTGCTGGTGCCGCTGCTGCTCACCTTCGTGCTCTCGTTTCATGTGTTCAGCGATCTTGCGGGCGTGCAACGCGGCTGGACCGTTACGAATTACCTGGAGGTCCTGAGCGATCCGTACTACGGTGAAATCTTCCTGCGCACTGCGGGCCTGGCGTTCGCCGTCACACTGCTTTCCATCGTGCTCGGCGTGCCGGAAACGCTGGTGCTCGCGCGCATGCGGCGTCCATGGCAATCCGTTTGTCTGTTGATCGTGCTCGGCCCGCTGTTGATTTCCGTGGTCGTGCGCACGCTCGGCTGGCAAATCCTGCTGGGCAATAACGGCGTGCTCAACAACGCACTCCAGGCGCTGCACATCACCGACGAGCCCATTCGCCTCGTCTTCACCATGACCGGCACGATCATCGCGCTCACGCACGTGCTCGTGCCGTTCATGGTGATGTCGGTCTGGGCGACGCTGCAAAAGCTCGATCCGCAGGTGGAATGGGCCGGCCGCTCGCTCGGCGCCTCGCCGCTGCGCGTGTTCCGCCGCGTGATCCTGCCGCAGATCATGCCGGGCGTGCTCTCGGGTTCGATCATCGTGTTCGCGCTCTCGGCCTCCGCGTTCGCTACGCCTGCGCTGATCGGCGGGCGGCGGCTGAAGGTCGTCGCCACGGCTGCTTACGACGAGTTCCTCGGTACGCTGAACTGGCCACTGGGCGCGAGCATTGCCGTGCTGCTGCTGATCGCCAACGTGGCAATCGTGATGGGCTGCAGCCGTCTCGCCGAGCGCCGCTTCAAGCACATCTTCGACTAACGGGGCTCGACATGAAACGCAACGGATTCCTCGGGCTCGCGTTCAACGCGCTCTTTCTCGCCTTCATGCTCGCGCCGATCGTCGTGGTGCTGCTCGTGGCCTTCACGGACAAGGGCTATATCTCGATGCCGTTCGACGGTGCCTCGCTGCGCTGGTTTCGCGCGATCCTGCAGAACGGCGACATTGTCGCCGCGTTCTGGCTTTCGGTGCGCCTCGCGTTCGCGGCGGCCACCATCGGCGTGGCGCTCGCGGTGCCCGCCGCGCTCGCCATCGCGCGCTACCGCTTTGCAGGCCGCGGCGCGCTGGTGAGCTTCTTCCTCTCGCCGATGATGATCCCCGCCGTGGTGCTCGGCATTGCGTTCCTGCGCTTTCTTTCACTGCTCAACCTGAACGGTTCCTTCTGGGCACTCGTCGCCGCGCACGTGGTGATCGTGCTGCCGTATGCGCTGCGCCTCGCGCTTTCTTCGGCGGTCGGCCTCGATCGCGACGCCGAGCGTGCCGCCCTTTCGTGCGGAGCGAGTCGCTTCACGGCGTTCCGCCGCGTCGTGCTGCCGATGATCCGCACGGGCGTAGCGGGCGGCTGGGTGCTGTCGTTCATCCAGAGCTTCGATGAACTGACCATGACGATTTTCGTCGCGACGCCCGGCACCACCACACTGCCCGTCGCCATGTACAACCAGATCGCGCAAACGATCGATCCGCTCGTCACTTCGGTGTCGGCGGTGCTGATCGTCGGCACGATCCTGCTGATGCTGCTGCTCGACCGCATGGTCGGGCTGGACCGCATCCTGATCGGAGAAGCCCGATGACACAACACTCCTCCACGAGCCCCGACGTGCTCGTGATCGGCGGCGGCCTCGTCGGCTCCGCCGTGGCCTACGGCCTCGCTCGTGAAGGCGCGCGCGTGACCGTGCTCGACGAGGACGACGGCGGCTTTCGCGCCTCGCGCGGCAATTTCGGCCTCGTCTGGATTCAGGGCAAAGGTTACGGCCTTTCGCCGTACGCGCGCTGGTCGCGCAGTTCGGCGCAGCGCTGGCCACTGCTCGCGCAAAGCCTCGCCGACGAAGCGCGCGTGGACGTCGCGCTGCGACAGCCCGGCGGCTTTCATATCTGCTTCTCGGACGAAGAACTCGCCGAACGCCATAAACGGCTCTCCACCTTGCAGGCCGAGATCGGTGATTATCCGTTCGAACTGCTAAATAACCGAGAGCTGCGCGAGCGGCTTCCGGGCATCGGCCCCGAGGTCGCGGGCGCTAGCTATACGCCGATGGATGGTCACGTCAACCCGCTCAAGCTGCTGCGTGCATTGCATGTCGCGATGCAACGGCGCGGCGTGCGGCTCGTCTCCGGCGAGCGCGCCGAGCGCGTTGTAGCCGGAACCAGCGGCTTCAGCGTGCAGGGCCGGCGCGGCGTGTACCACGCGGCGCGCGTCGTGCTCGCAGCGGGGCTCGGCAATCGCACGCTCGCGCCGCACGTGGGCCTGAATGCGCCCGTTGCGCCCAATCGCGGCCAGGTGCTCGTGAGCGAGCGCGTCGAACCGTTTCTGCGCTACCCGACCATCAACGTGCGGCAGACCGACGAAGGCACGGTGCAGTTCGGCGACTCGATGGAAGAGGCCGGCTTCAACGACTTCACCACTACGCCGATCCTGCGCCAGATTGCGGCGCGCGGCGTGCGCGCGTTTCCCATGCTGGCCCATGTGCGGCTCGTGCGCATGTGGGCCGCGCTGCGCGTGTACAGCCCCGATGGCTTTCCGATCTACGACCAGTCGGAGGCGCATCCGGGGGCCTTCGTCGTCACTTGCCATAGCGGCGTGACGCTCGCTGCGGCGCACGCGCTGCGTATTGCCCCGTGGATTCTGGGCGCGCCAATGCCCGCCGAACTCCCCGCCTTCTCCGCAAACCGCTTCGCAACCGATGCGGCTGCCGAACCGATCCTTGCTCACTGACCCTGCCATGACAGCCCACTCTACCCAAGCGCCCGCGCCGCTGTTCAAGACGCTCACCGACGCCGAAAAGCGCGTCGATATCTGGTTCAACGGCCAACCGCTCTCCGTGCCTGGCGATCGCTCCGTCGCCGCTGCGTTGCTCGCCGCGGGCATATCGCGGTTTCGCGCGACGCCCGTTTCGGGAGCGCCACGCGCACCATTCTGCATGATGGGCGCGTGCTTCGAATGTCTCGTGGAAATAGACGGCGTGCCGAGCCGCCAGAGCTGCATGGTGCCCGTGCACGGGGGCATGCATATCCGCTCGCAGGAAGGCGCGCGCGACCTGCCGCCCGGAGCGGCCACGAATGCCGACACGCTCGAGGAGAACGCTCATGCCCGGTGATTATCAAGGCGACGCCAAAGCCGATTTCCACGCAGAAGCCATCGATGTCGTCGTGGTCGGCGCCGGTCCCGCAGGCATGAGCGCGGCGACGCGTTCGGCGCGCGCCGGACTCTCAGTGGTCCTGATCGACGAGCAGGACGCCGTAGGCGGCCAGATCTACCGCGCGATAGGCCGCGCCGACGCGCGCCGCAAGGAGATACTCGGCCCCGACTACGCGGCGGGCGACGCCATCGCCCAGGCGTTCTCACGCTCAGGCGCGCGCCACGTAGCGCATGCGTCCGTGTGGCAGGTCACGCGCGAGCATGCGGTTCACTACCTCAAGGACGGCAAGGTGGGCAGCTTGCAGGCCAAGCGCGTGATTCTCGCGAGCGGCGCGCTGGAGCGGCCCTTTCCCATTCCCGGCTGGACGCTGCCCGGCGTACTCACGGCGGGCGCGGCGCAAATCCTGCTGAAAAGCGCGGGCGAAGTGCCCGCCTCGCCACCCGTGCTCGCGGGCTGCGGGCCGCTGCTCTATCTGCTCGGCTGGCAATACGTGCGGGCGGGCGTGCCGATTCGCGCGCTCGTCGACACCACGCGCCACGAAGACCGCTGGCGTGCGAAACGCCACCTGCTGGCCGCGCTGCGCTCGTGGCCGTTCTTGAGCAAAGGCCTGCAGTTGATCCGCACGCTGCGCGAGGCCAAGGTGCCGATTTTCGAAGCCGCCGACGACCTTGCCGTCGAAGGCCGCCAGGACAGCGACGGCGTGCAGCGCGCAGCCGCGCTCACGTTCACGTCGCAAGGCCGTGCGCAACGTATCGAGGCCGATGTGATCCTGCTGCACCAGGGCGTGGTGCCCAATACGCAGTTCACGCAGGCGCTGCGCGCCACACATCGCTGGGACAACGGACAGCTTTGCTTCAAGCCGCAAACGGACGCATGGGGCGAACTCGACGTGCCCGGCATCTTCGTGGCCGGCGACGGCGCGGGCATCGGCGGCGCGCAGGCTGCCGCGCAACAAGGCACGCTCGCGGCGCTCGCCGCTGCGGCGCAACTGGGCACCATCGACCTGGCCGCGCGCGACCGCGAGGCCGCCCCGCATCGCGCGGAACTGGAGCGCGTGATGCGCATCCGTCCTTTCCTCGACAGCCTTTACCGCCCGCGCGACGCGAACCGTATTCCCGCCGACAGCACCATCGTCTGCCGCTGCGAGGAAGTGACGGCGGGCGAGCTGCGCGGATTCGTCGGCCTCGGCTGCGTCGGCCCGAACCAGGCGAAGTCATTCGGCCGCTGCGGCATGGGGCCGTGCCAGGGCCGCATGTGCGGACTCACCGTGACCGAAGTGATCGCCGATGCGCGCAACGTGCCGCCAGCCGAGGTCGGCTACTACCGCATCCGTCCGCCCATCAAGCCGCTCACGCTCGGAGAACTCGCCGGTGAATGACGCCCGAACTCTCTCTGCGAGCGCCGTACAGGAAGCGGACGTGCTCGTGATCGGCGGCGGCCTGCACGGTTCGAGCAGCGCCTTTCACATGGCGCGGCGCGGCGTGAGCGTGACCGTGCTCGAAGCCGACTACGTGGGCCGCCATTCGTCGGGCGTCAACGCCGGTGGCGTGCGCACGCTCGGACGCCCGCTTCCCGAGATTCCGCTCGCGCTCATGTCGCGCGAAATCTGGCACGCGCTGCCCGAAACCATCGGCGACGACGGCGGCTTCGTTCCCTCCGGACAACTGAAGATTGCCGAAACCGAGGCCGAACTGGACGAATGCCGCGAACGCGTCGCCTTGCTCGAATCGCACGGCTTCACGCACGAAAAGCTGATCGACCGTGAGACGGTGCTCGAACTCGAACCGGCGTTGGCCAGGCACGTGACGGGCGGCATCTGGGTCGAGCGCGACGGCTACGCGCTGCCCTTTCGCACCACCACGGCGTTTCGCCTCGCCGCGCAAAAGCATGGCGCGCGCTTTTTTGAAGGCACGCCGGTCACGCGCATCGAGCCGCGCGGCGAGCGCTGGATCGCCCAAACGCCGCGCGGCACCTTCGCCGCGCGCAAGCTGCTCGTCACGGCGGGCGCGTGGTCGGGCGAACTGGCGCGCCAGGCTGGCGAGAGCGTGCCTGTTCACCCCGAAGGGCTCATGCTGATGGTCACGCATCGCGTGGCGCCGTTCTGCCGCGCGACGCTCGGCGCGACGGGCCGCCCGCTTTCGTTCAAGCAGTTCGACAACGGCACGGTGGTGATTGGCGGCAAGCTGATCGGCATCGCGGATTTGCCTGGGCGCCACGGCGAAGTCGATTTCATGCGGCTCGTGAAAAGCGCACAGACTGTAGTCGATCTGTTTCCGCATCTGCGCCATCTCGGCGTGAACCGCGCATGGGCCGGTGTGGAAGCGTTCACGGCCGACTCGCTGCCCGTCATATCGGCAAGCCGGCGCGCCTCGAACCTCTACTACTCGTTCGGCTATTGCGGCAGCGGCTTTCAACTCGGGCCCGCTTGCGGGCGGCTCGTTTCCGAACTCGTGCTCGACGGTGAGCCTTCGCTTTCGCTCGATGCGTTCGCGATCGACCGCTTCGAGCGTGCCGCGGCGCACGCGCCAATGGCCGGCGTTGCTGCGCATTGATTCTCTCACCCTGTATCGCCAAGATGGCGAAGGAGCTTGCAGACACATGAACGATATCGTTCGTATCGAGACCAATCAGCGCATGAGCCGCGTCGTGAAGGCCGCCGGGCTCGTGTTCGTGGGTGGGCAGACGTCAGCCGATCCGTCGCCGGACGTGAAAGTCCAGACCGCCGCGGTGCTCGCGAAGATCGACGGCTTTCTCGCCAAAGCCGGTATCGACAAGACGCGGCTCGTCTCCGCGCAAGTGTGGCTTGCGGATATCGCGCGCGACTTCGCGGGCATGAACGAAGTGTGGGACGCCTGGGTGCCCGCAGGTTGCGCGCCCACGCGGGCTACCGTGCAGTCGCAATTGGCGTCGCCGCAATTGCTCGTGGAGATCGCGGTGGTGGCGCTGGGTTAAGCGCGGGATCGGGCTGCCGGCGCTGGCATGAAAGCGCGCCGACAGCCACGATTGCCAATCCGTAAAGCGAAGGCGCTTCTCACGCGCCCACTGTCAGCGCAAGTTCACGTTCGCGCGGCACAATGGCGAACCCACCCGAACTCAGAGGAGCGCGCGATGGCCCTTCCTTACGGCTACGTCAAGGCGAAGATGGTTTCCGCGCCGCAGTTGAAGCCCACGCGGCGGCCTCACGAAGTTCAATACCACCTGCACTTCGGTGTGACGGTCGACGGCGCGCGCTGGGACATCGCCGTCAACGTGGGCACCACCGATGCCGACGACCTGCTCAAGTACAAACTCGTATTCGACTTCAATCACAACGTGCTCACCACGCTCGAAGGCGCGGCCGAAGGCAAGACCGATCTCACGGGCACCGAAGCGCTGCCCGCCATCGACTTCGAGCGCAGCGACTTTCTCGCCAATACGGGCGCGTGGCGCGACAGCGACGTGATGGATGGCTCCGACCAGGTCGAACCGGTCGCTTCGCTGAAGCGTCTTCTGTTGCGGGCGCAACAATCTTCGCTCGACGTGTACGTGTTCGGCCGCTTCTACAGCGAAGGCGACGGCATTCACGACGTCCACATGAACCAGGGCTCGAAGGGCGAGTTCATCCACACGGCGGGCAACGACGCGAACGACCACAATGACATCTGGCAGGACGGCGCGCTGCTCGTGGATCTCGGCGACCCCGAATGGGCCTTGTATGTTGCGGCGTTCGATCAGCAATACGTGCCGACCGACGATCTCGGCAACCCGATGCCGAATTCAGAGCCGATTTCGTAGGCGCTCAACGGCAAACGGGCGCATCCCGGCTCCCCGGCATGCGCCCGCTCGTTAGACGATCGACCGCCTAGAAGTCGATCCTCGCGTTGAGGCTGACCGTGCGCGGGTCGCCCGGCGCGATGTAATCGGAGTACTGGAACATCCAGTAGCGGCGATTCGTGATGTTGTCGATCGCGGCTCGCAGCGTCACGTCGTGGCCGCCAATGCGGGTGAAGTAGTTCGCGCCCACGTTCACGAGCATGTAGCCGCCGGTTTCCAGATTGTTTGCCGGACGCACCTGCGTGCTGCCCGTGAACTTCGCATCCGCCGCCAGTTGCAGGCCTTGCACATAAGGCACGTCGTAAGTCACGCGGCCCGCGGCCACGAACGTCGGCGCACCGGCTACGCGATTGCCGTTGTACGACTGGCCCTTCGCGTACCACGTATCGAGCAGCGTGACGCTGCCGGCCACCTGCCAGCTGCGGCCAAGCCGCACGCTGCCCGCCGCCTCGATCCCTTCGAAGATCGAATTGCCGTCCTGCACATAGACGTTGTCGCTGTTCGCGTACGCCGCGCCGCGCTCGATGCGGAACAGCGCCGCCGTCGCGCTCCAGCGCTCGTGCTCGCTCTTGACGCCGATCTCATACTGACGCGAGCGCAGCGGACGCAGCATCGCGCCGCCATTCGCATAAATGCTGTCGACGATCGCGCCCTGCTCCAGCGCCTCGACGTAGCTCGCGTACAGCGTCGTATTCGGCTCGAGCTTGTACATGAGCGCGAAAGTCGGCGTGAGTACGCCGTTCTGGCTGTACTGGGAGGTCTTTTCGCCCGTGGTTGCGTAGTTGTTCTGACTATAGTTCGTGTACCGCAGGCCCGCGAGCACAGACCAGCGGCTCGTGATCTGCATGGTGTCGCTCACGAACGCCGAAGCCTGCGTGATATCGCTCGCGCGATACGTTTCGAGCCCGGAGCCCGAATAGTAGCGCCACGGATTGGGCTGATACAGATTACCGTCGCCGAGCACCGTGTAGATCGAGTTCGACGCGTAGTTGTTGGTCTGATGCTGGTACGAACCGCCAATCACGAGTTGATGCGTGAACGGCCCGGTCTTCACCTTGCCCTCGAACATGCCCTGCCAGTAGATGTCCTGATGGCCTTCGTCGCCGTTCCAGCGCGCGTCGGTGTAGTCGCCTTCCTGGTTGAGCAGCGTGAGCGTGCTCTCGTTGCGATCGCGCGCCGACTTGCTGTAGCTGCCCGAGGTGGTGAACGACCAGTCGGGCGTGATCTGGTAGCGCACGCCCGCCGTGTAGAGCTGCAGGTTCGTGTTGATGTGCTGGTCGGTGCCACCAAGCAAGTTCGTGCCGCCGCTGATCACCGCCGGCAGGCTCGAGGCCGTGTAGCTGCCCGTGTAGATCGCGGGCGTTTGGCCGCTCGAACGAACGGTCTGGTAAAGCGCGTTGAACCAGACCTGCAGGTCGCGCGTGAGCTGGCCGTCGAGCGCGAGCGAAACCGAGTTGCGGTTGATATCGCCCGCGTTATAGGTCTTGCCCGCTTCCTTCGTGTAGTTCAGGCGCGCGCCGAACATGTCGTCCGGGCCGAAGCGGCGGCTCAGGTCCACGTGCGTGCTCAGCACGCCGTCCATGCGATAGCCCACGTCGAGGCTCGTGACCGGGTCCTTGTCCGGCCGCTTCGTCACGTAGTTGACGAGACCGCCCGGCTGCGCAAACCCGTACATGAAGCCGCCCAGGCCCTTGAGCAACTCCACGCGCTCCAGTTGCTCGTAAGGCATGGTGATGCCGTACGAGATGAACGGATTGCCGTCGATGCGATAACCGTTTTGCCAGTCGATGGGCAGGCCGCGAACGGTGATGTAGGTGGCCCACGCGTTATAGGCGTTGCTGTTGTTGCTGACCGAGGCGTCGCCGGCGAACACGTCGCCGAGCTTGTAGACCTGGCGCTCGGCGAGGTTCTCGCCCGTCACGACGGTGGTCGAGAACGGCGTGTCGAGCTGCGAGCGCGTGCCGAGCGCGCCGCTCGACACCGGCGTATTCAGGTGCAGCGGCGAGTCGGCAGCCTGGCTCGCGCTCACCTTCACTGCGGGCAGCGCCTGGTCCGTGCTGGTGGTGGCCGCGGCGCCGTCCTGCGCAGCGGCGGCCGGAGTCGCTGTCTGGGCAACGGCGGCCTGAGCTGCCGCAAAAGTGAGCCAGGCCGCAAAATGCAACGGCCGCAGGGGCCGGGGCTGCGTGCGTCGAGCGCGCCGCGCGTGTTCTCGGTTGTTCATGTCGTTTTGGAAGGGTCGTCTCGCCAGTGCTCGCGGATACTTCAATGAGAAGCATTCTCATTTATCACTGGCCGGCGATATTAACAAACCCTTACGACTTTTCCTAGAACCCGTATGGCATTTGTCAGTTTTGACGTATTCCTTCGAGATACTGCTCAAAACGGACGCGGACAAGGCCGATCATGTCTGTTTGGCGAAATAATCGCCTCGAGTTTTCTGGATTGGACAAGCCACCCGAGGGCGCGGCCGCCTCGCTGCTCTGCGTGATGCCCGCGCCTGGAAATACGCTAAGTCGCGACATAAAATACAGGCCCAGTCAGTCCATTCACGTGGTGGCCGCGTATGAAACACGCTACGTTCCCCGTGCTGATCGTTCTGGCTTCGGTCCCGGCCGCATGGGCCATGGGCCTCGCCTCGGCAAACGAAAACACGGTTCTCCCCTCTCCCCAGAGTGCGGCGCCTGCCACGCTGTATTGGCCGCCCGCCTCGCCCTCGTCTATCCCGCCAGGCATTTCGCGCGCCGCGTTGCACACGGGGCCGCAGAAAGAAGGCAAGTCATATTTCGAAGCGCTGCCGGCCGGCGACGAACAGCTCGACGATCAAGGCGCCCCCCTGCGCGGCGATCGTTTCCACTGGCAGCAGCCCTAGCGTTCACGCGATGTGCGGCGATCTACGCGCAATAGTCAGCGATCCTGATTATTAATGGCGGCCACTGGAATGAACTAGCGGCGCTGCGCCCCGCACACAATGCGCGCCGCATAGCAGACCCGATGGTGTGCTTGCGCCCTGGCCACGTTCGAACCGGCCACCGCGAGTTCCGTGACATGATCGGCGCGTCCTGCAACTGGAACGCCATCATGTCCCGTCCGCTTCGTTCGCATTTGCGCCTGAAAGCCTGCGTGCTTGCCGCTTCGCTCGCCCTGCTGGCTGCTCCGTTCGTCATCGATCCCGCGCAAGCCTGCACGCGCGCGCTCTATGTGGGCGATAGCGGTCTCGTCATCACCGGGCGTTCGATGGACTGGTCCGAAGACATGCGCTCGAACCTTTGGGTCTTTCCGGCAGGCATCGAACGCGACGGCAACGCGGGCCCGCGCTCGCCGCACTGGCGCTCGAAATATGGCAGCGTGGTGGTGTCGGGATACGACATCGGCAGTGTGGACGGCATGAATGAGCGCGGCCTCGTGGCCAATGCGCTCTATCTCGCGGAAACCGATTACGGCAAGCCCGACTCGGGGCACCCGCCGCTTGCCATCAGCCTGTGGGCGCAATACGTGCTCGACAATTTCGCCACGGTTCGAGAGGCCGTGGACGCGTTAGGCCGCGAGCCGTTCCAGATCATTGCGCCACCGCTTCCCGACGGCAAGCCGATCTCGATCCACCTCTCGCTTTCGGATTCGCAAGGCGACTCGGCCATTCTCGAATATATCGACGGCAAGCTCGTGATCATGCACGACAAGGCGTACAAGGTCATGACGAACTCGCCGATCTACCCCGAACAACTCGCGCTCGACACGTACTGGAAAGGCGTAGGCGGCCTCGCCTTTCTGCCCGGCACGAATCGCGCAGCCGACCGCTTCGTACGCACCTCATTTCTGCTCGATGCGATTCCCAAGAAGCCCGACCCTGCCTATATGGCCGGTGTGCCGCAGCAAAACCCCGCTTATCAGGCCGTGGCGAGCGTGATGAGCCTCATGCGCTCCGTGAGCGTGCCGCTCGGCATCACCACGCCCAACATGCCGAATCTTTCGTCGACGATCTGGCGCACCGTGGCGGACCAGACGAACCGCGTTTATTACTTCGATTCCGCCACACGCCCCGACACCTTCTGGATCTCGCTGAGCAAGCTCGACCTCAAACCCGGCGCGCCGGTGATGAAGCTCACCATCGATTCCGGCCAGGTGTATTCAGGCGAGGTGTCCGGCAAATTCGTCGCGACGCCTTCGTTCAAGTTCATGCCCGCGTCCGCGCAGTGATCACTGCGCGCGCAGCCACGCTCATTTCGCGAACAGCTGGCCGATATCCTTGAACGCCTTGAATTCGAGCGCGTTGCCGCACGGGTCGAGCAAGAACATCGTGGCCTGCTCGCCCACCTGCCCCTTGAAGCGCACGTAAGGTTCGATCACGAACTTCACGCCGAACGTCTTGAGGCGCTCGGCCAGCGCCTCCCAGTCGCCCCAGCTCAGCACCACGCCGAAATGCGGCACGGGCACGTCGTGGCCGTCCACGGGGTTCGTGTGCGCATGATCCTGCGAGGCCGTTTTCGGATGCTCGTGAATCACGAGCTGATGGCCGAAGAAGTCGAAGTCGACCCATTGCGCGCTGGAGCGCCCCTCCGCAAGACCGAATACGCGGCCGTAGAAGTCGCGCGCGGCTGCAAGGTCATAAACGGGAATGGCGAGGTGAAAGGGGGAAAGGGACATGCGTGTCTCCACTGTCTTCGAAGGCAATCCTGTCATGGTAGACAGACCGAAGCAAAAACAAAATCAATATATAATTTTCTGATCCACAAATATTATTGATGAATGATACGCGAACTCAGAACCCTCGTTGCCGTGGCGAGAGAAGGCACGTTCGCCGCCGCGGGACAAAAGATCGGCTTGACCCAGGCCGCCGTGAGCGCGCAAATCCAGCGCCTCGAGGCGGAGCTGGGCTTCGCGCTGTTCGACCGCGAGGGGCGCGCGGCGCGCCTGAACGCAATGGGCCAGCACATTCTTGCCCAGGCGCAGGAGGTCATCCGGCTCTATGAAAGCCTGAGTTCGAGCGCGGCCGGCCCCGCGGCGACCGGGCGCGTCACGCTCGGCGCGATCGCTTCCGTGCAGCGTGCGCTCGTGCCCGAGGCGCTGGCCGAATTCCACCGCCGTTGTGCCGGCTGCCGCACGCGTGTGATTCCGGGCGTTTCGATGGAGCTGCACAATCTCGTGGATGCAGGCGAAATCGACATGGCGGCCATCATCCGGCCACCCTTCGCACTGCAAAGCGATTTGCGCTGGACCACGCTCGCGCGCGAGCCGTTCCGGCTCATCGTGCCGCGCCACGTGAAAGGCCATGACTGGGCCGAACTGCTGGCTACGCAACCCTTCATCCGCTACGACCGCGCGTCTTTCGGCGGACGTCAGGTGGACCGCTTCCTGCGTCGCATGCACTACACCGTGCAGGACCTGAGCGAACTCGACGAACTCGAGGCCATCGTCGGGCTCGTTGCGAACGGCGTGGGCGTTGCGCTGGTGCCGCAGACATCGGCATGGCGGCGCTGGCCCGCCAAAGTGCGCGCGATCGATCTCGGGCAGCACACGTTCCACCGCGATGTCGGCCTCGTGCATCGCGCGCCGGGCACGCTCAGCGAGCCTGCGCGTCTGCTGATCCAGCTGCTCGAATCCCGCGCCCAGGAACAGCAGACGGACGCGGAGCCATGAACACAGTCGATTAAACCAAATTAGGCGAAAAATACATTAAAAATAACTGGACGAAAATCAATACGATTGCACAAATCACTAGACCGTGCCGTCCAACCCACAGGAACGCCTATGCCGCGCCCCATCGCCGCCCGCATTCACCCCGACGCCATCCGCCACAACCTGCAGCTTGCGAAGCAGCTCGCTGCCGGCTCGCGCGCCTTCGCCGTCATCAAGGCCAATGCGTACGGGCACGGCATCGAGCGGATCTATCCGGCGCTCGCGGGCGCCGACGGCATCGCGCTGCTCGACCTCGATGAAGCGGTGCGCGTGCGCGAACTGGGCTGGACCAAACCGCTGCTGCTGCTCGAAGGCGTGTTCGAGCCCGCCGACGTGGAGCTAGCCGTCGCACACCGGCTCACCGTGGCCGTGCATTGCGACGAACAACTCGATCTGCTCGCGGCGGCAAAGCCGCAGCGCCCCATCGACATTCAGCTGAAGATGAACTCGGGCATGAACCGCCTGGGCTTTCGCCCGCATGCGTATCGGGCGGCGTGGGAGCGCGCGCGCGCCATCCCGTCGATCGGTGCAATTAGCCTCATGACGCACTTCGCGAACGCCGACGACGGCCAGGTCGACTGGCAGCTCGACACGTTCGACGCTGTCGTGCGCGACATTCCCGGCGAGCAGTCGGTGTCGAATTCGGCAGGCGTGCTCTGGCACCCGCGCGCGCACCGCGACTGGGTGCGCCCGGGCACGATCCTGTATGGCGCGTCGCCCACGGGCGTGGCGCGGCACGTGGAAGGCTTCGGCCTGCGCTCGGCCATGACGCTCACGAGCCGCATCATCGGCGTGCAAACGCTCGCGCCGCAGGAAACCATCGGCTATGGCCGCACCTTCGCGGTCGACCGGCCCATGCGCATTGGCGTCGTGGCGTGCGGCTATGCGGACGGCTATCCGCGCCACGCGCACACCGGCACGCCGATCGCCGTGGACGGCGTGCGCACGCGCGTAGTGGGCCGCGTGTCGATGGACATGCTCACCGTCGATCTCACGCCGTGCCCGCAGGCGGGCATCGGTTCGAGCGTCGAGCTGTGGGGCGATCAGGTGCGCGTGGACGAAGTGGCCGAGGCGTCGGGCACGATCGGCTATGAGCTGATGTGCGCGATCGCGCGGCGCGTGCCGGTGATCGTGACCGATGGCGCGCAGACCCCCAGCACCGCACGGGCACAAGGCGAGCACGTAGCTGCCTGAGCGCGAGTCTGACCGCGCTGAAAGCCTCCTGACGAAATTTCGTCAAACTTCCGGTTGAGCCCCGGCCTTGCGTCACCTATTTTTGTGTTGACACGCGCAGCGCATCGCACGCCGCGCGTGGCCAACACATCAAGGAGACGCTCGTGGCCGACCAGGAGACTCAAGCCTACGCGCCGCATCACGCGGACTACCGCCTCATAGGCGGCGCAGGCGAACGCGCGCGCGCAGCGGGCCTCGTCAACGCGGACTGGTACCGGTGCGCCGTGCCGCGCCCCGTGATGAAGCAGCTGATGCAGCGCAGCGACGCACGCGCCATCCGCGACACCGCGATCTGGTACGCGGCCATCGTCGCGAGCGGCGTGCTCGCCGGTTTCCTCTGGCACGCGCATTCATGGTGGGCCCTGCCCGCGTTCCTGCTGTACGGCACGCTCTATTGCAGCCCGGCCGATTCGCGCTGGCACGAGTCGGGTCACGGCACCGCCTTCAAAACGCGCTGGATGAACGACGTGCTCTATCAGATCGCGTCATTCCAGGTGTTTCGCTGCGCGACGATCTGGCGATGGAGCCACGCGCGCCATCACACCGACACGCTCGTCGTGGGCCGCGATCCCGAGATCGCCGCGCCACGCCCCACCGACTGGCTTTCGCTCGCGCTGAACATCTTCGCGCTCAAGCACGTATCGCGTGAACTGCCGCGCATGATCCGCGCCGCTTGCGCACGCCTGGGCGCGGAAGAACAAAGCTTCGTGCCCGCCTCAGAATGGCCCAAGGCCATTCGCGAAGCGCGCCTGAGCCTGCTCGTGTACGCGATCGTGATTGGCGCGTGCATCGGCTTTCGCACGATCCTGCCACTGCTGTATATCGGCCTGCCGAGCCTCTACGGCGCGTGGCTCTATCTCTACTTCGGCCTCACGCAGCACGCGGGCATGCCCGAGAACGTGCTCGACCACCGGCGCAATTGCCGCACGGTGATGATGAATCCCGTGTTCCGCTTTCTGTACTGGAACATGAATTATCACGTCGAGCATCACATGTTTCCGATGATTCCTTTTCACGCGCTGCCGCGCCTGCACGAAGTCGTGAAAATGGATATGCCGCCGCCCTACCCCAGCAGCCTGGCCGCCTACGCGGAAATCATTCCCGCGCTCGTGCGGCAAACACGCGATCCCTCGTATCACGTGGCGCGCCCGGTTCCGGGTCACGCCGAAGCTTGACAACCGGTTGCCAGCGCAACCATCCATAAAGACCGGAGACACCCCATGACCCAATGGATCGACGCAGCCGCACTCGACGATATCGAAGACGAAGACGTCATGCGATTCGACCACGGCGGACGCACCTTTGCCATCTATCGCGTGGAAGACGAGGTCTACGCGAGCGACGGCCTCTGCACGCACGAACATGTCCACCTGAGCGACGGCCTCGTCATGGGCCATGTGATCGAATGTCCGAAGCACAATGGCCGCTTCGACGTGCGCGACGGCAAACCGCTTTGCGCACCGGTATGCGAAAAGCTCGCAACGTATCCGGCGAAAGTAGAAGGCGGACGGATTTATATTGAAGTGTGATGCAGAGAAACTTTCCGCGAAGCAAGCTACAAAAGCCGCGCAAACGTTAGCGCGCCACTCGCCGATCATTATGGTGTATTAAACAAGCCAACTTGAGCGCTTACTCGGTCCCATGTAACGAGAATGACATAAATAGCCATTAGCGTGCTGATTCTCCATATTAATCGGAATGGATGGTCATGCACCCCGCGCTCGCGCAATTTCGTCGTCCGGGACTTCCCGTGGGCCCGCGCAGCGCCGGAGAACTGGCTCTGGAAGTGCCGGCCATCGACGCTTCGGATTCGAACTCTCTCGTCATGGAGATTTTCTATTCGAGGCGCGACATGGCGAGTCTCGCGGTGATCGAAAACGATCGCCCTGTCGGCCTAATCAACCGCGATATCTTCCTGTCGCAAATGAGCAAGCCGTTTCATCGCGAGCTATACGACAAGAAGAGCTGCATCGCGTTCATGGACAAGGAGCCCTTGATCGTCGATGTGGGCATGAGCATCGAAGCGCTCACGTTCAAAACCGTTGAAGTCGGCGAAAAGGCGCTCGTGGACGGTTTCATCGTGACGCGCGAAGGCCGCTTCGTTGGCGTGGGCAATGGCTTGCGCCTGCTCTCCGTCGTGGCGGAAATGCAGGCCGAAAAGAATCGTCAGATCATGCAGAGCATCGAGTATGCGAGCGTGATCCAGCAAGCCATGCTGCGCGCCTCGCGCGAAACGCTCGGAACCATGCTGCCCGATGCCGCGCTCCTCTGGGAGCCGCGCGATGTCGTGGGCGGCGACTTCTACCATTTCGCGGCGTTCGCCGACGGCTGGTTCGGCGCAGTGGCCGATTGCACGGGCCACGGCGTGCCCGGCGCATTCATGACCTTGCTCGCTTCGGCTTCGCTTTCGCAGGCGCTCGAACAGATTGGACCGCGCAACCCTTGCGCGTTGCTGGCGGCCGTCAATCGCAACGTGAAGGGACTGCTCGGGCAAATCAACGGCGCAGGCGACGCACCGCAGTCCAACGACGGCCTGGACGCCGCCTTCTTCTGGTTCGACGCCGCCAGCCAGGTGCTGCATTTTGCGGGCGCGCGCGTCGCGCTGCATGTGTTGCGACCGGACGCCGCCGAATTCGAAAGCATCGCAGGCGACCGCATGGGCGTGGGCTATGTGGACAGCCTCGCGGACTACACCTGGACACAGCACACCGTTGCCGCGCCGCGCGGCAGCCTGCTGTTCGTTTCCACGGATGGCCTGACCGACCAGATTGGCGGCCCGCGTAACATCGCCTTCGGAAAACGCCGGACGCTCGACCGGGTTCTCGCCGAACGCGAGCACGCTTCTTCTTTCATCTGCGCGCGCCTGCTCGAGACTTTCGCCGATTGGCAAGGTTCACAGGCGCGCCGCGACGACGTCACGCTTTTCTTCGCACGAGTCTGAGGTAGTTCACCAATATGTCTGCAATTCTGGATCAAAACTGCTGCTTCTTCGAAATCGCACAGAAGCGCAATTTGCTCTTCTATCACAAGGGGTATTTTTCGCACAGCATCGTCGCGGCGATGAGCGAAGTCGTGAAGCTGCAACTGGAAGTGGCAGGACTGAGCACGTCCACACGCAGAAGGATCTTTTCGTCGTTCATCGAGCTTTCGCACAATATCGTGCACTACTCGTGCGACGCGCTCTCCGAAGATCGAGGCCAGGGCGGAGCGATTCGCGAAGGCGCGATGTGCATTTCCGCGGAAGGCGAGCGCCACCTCATGGTGTGCGTGAACCCCATCGCCACGGCAGCCGTGGATGATTTGCGCGAGAAGCTGGAGCCGCTGCGCAACATGTCGATCGAAGAGATCAAGCAGGCCTACAAGATGTCGCTGCGCGCCGAAACGCCTGCCGACAGCAAAGGCGCGGGACTGGGTTTTCTGACGATGGCGCGCGACGCCAGTGCGCCGCTCGAATTCGCGTTTCATCCACGCGAAGACGATACGGACACCACACTGTTTTGCCTCAAGACCATCATCTGACCAGAGCACGCGTACAAAATGGATAACCTTTTTATCGCCGCCACGGCAACGTCGCCGGAAATCGATTTCCGCTTCGACGAAAACGTGCTGTCACTGCGGGGCGAGTCGTATCCCGAGCACGCGGCCGCGTTCTATACGCCGATCATCGAGCGGCTCAACCTGTGGCTCAAAGGTTGCGAAGGCGCCGCGATCACGGTCGAGGTGACGCTCACCTACTTCAACAGTTCGAGCACGAAAATGCTGTTCAGCGTGTTCGATGCGCTGGATCGCGCGGCGGCGGCAGGCAACGCGGTGCAGGTGAACTGGTATCGCGACGAAGAAGACGAAACGATCCTCGAATTCGGTGAGGAACTGCAAACCGACTTCACGGCAATCAAGTTCAATGATTGCCCGGTTGCGACCTGAGAATGCTTTGAGGACGACGCGCGTGGAAACGACTGCCTTGCGGGACACATTGAAGGATCATTATCTCGACCTGTTCCGCAGCGAAAGCGAGGCACTGGAGCGGGCCCGGGCAATTGCCGAGGTCGCGGATTCGCCCGCGCAAAGTCATCGCGAAGCGCTAGCCGAACTGATCCAGCATTACGAACGCCTGATGCGCGAAACGCGCCGCCTGATCGGGCGCAGCGATCGCGCCGAGCGCGAAATGCAGGCGCTCACGCAGCAACTGCAATATCGCGCGACGCACGACGCGCTGACCGGCGTATTGAATCGCAGCGCAGTGATCGAACGCACGGTGAAGGCGCTGCGCGCGAACCGGGCCGTGATGATCCTGCTCGACATCGACGACTTCAAGAAGGTCAACGACGACTTTGGCCATCCGGCCGGCGACAGCGTGATCTCGGGCATCGTGAACTGCCTGCGGCGCATTCTCGGCGAGACCGGCATTATCGGCCGCGTGGGCGGCGAGGAATTCACCGTCGTCCTGCCGGGTTTCGACATAGCCGATGCCCTGCAACTCGCCGAGCGCATGCGCGCGGCCATTGCGAGTCACGCGTTCGCTGCGCCGGTGTGCCGCCCCATCACGGCAAGTTTCGGCGTGAGCGACAATCCGGCCGGCACCGATTTCGACACCGCTTACGGACTCGCGGATTCCGCGCTGTACACCGCCAAGCGCGGCGGCCGAAACTGCGTGACATTCGAAGGGCAAATCGCCTCGGCAGGTTGAAACGCGGCGGCCTGGTGCCTTTAGTGCCGTTGCCGCGCAGCGCGTGCCTTTTCCTAACGCCACACTACAATGGTGCGGAGAAACTCGCGACGCGTATGAAGAATGCTGGTCACGACATCGCGCGTCGGTAGAGCAGAACAGCGCCAAAACAGCGAGGCGATCGATGACAGCGAAGCAGCCGGCACGCCTGGCATTGCCCGGGCAAGTCGTACTCGTGTTGCAGGGTGGCGGCGCGTTGGGCGCCTATCAGCTCGGCGTCTATGAGGCGATGCACAAAGCCGGCATCCAGGTGGACTGGGTGATCGGCACGTCCATTGGCGCGATCAGCGCGGCGTTGATCGCCGGAAACGCGCCGGAGCGCCGCTTCGAGCGTCTGGAGGAATTCTGGCAACGCGTCACCGACCGCACGCGCCTCGACATGGCAGTGTGGCCCGGTTTGGGGCCTGGCTGGGACAGGACGTTTGCAAAACTGATGATCATCGGCGGCGGCATTGCCGGGTTCTTTCAACCCAACCCGGCGTCGTGGTTCGGGCCGCTCGCGCGCCTGGGCGTCGATCGCGCGTCCTACTACGAGATCGCACCGCTGCGCGACACGCTCGTTTCTCTCGTCGACTTCGAACGGCTCAACTCGGGGCACCCGCGCCTCACGGTCGGCGCGGTGAACGCACGAACGGGCGCGATGCACTATTTCGATTCGCGCGACCAGCACCTGAATGTCGAACACATCATGAGTTCGGGCGCGCTGCCGCCCGCGTTCCCTGCGGTGCGCATCGACGGCGAGCCGTACTGGGACGGCGGCATCTATTCGAACACGCCGGTCGAGGTCGTGCTCGACGATAAGCCGCGCAGCAGCTCGGTCATTTTCTCGGTGCAAGTGTGGAATCCGGCGGGCCCGGAACCGGAAAGCATCTGGCAGATTGCGGAGCGGCAGAAAGACATTCAGTACGCAAGCCGCACCGAAAGCCATATCGCGCGCCAGCAGCAGATTCACCGCTTGCGCCATGTGATTCGCGAACTGGCGAAGCGCGTGCCCGAAGCCGAGCGCAACACCGCCGACGTTCGGCAGTTGGCTGCCTGGGGCTGCGAAACGACCATGCGGCTCATCAAGCTCGCGGCGCCGCGGCTCGATGGCGACGACCAGTTGAAGGACATCGACTTCACGCCGGCCGGTATTGCCGCGCGCCGGCGCGCTGGCTACGAAGCCGCCATGCGCGCGATCGAAGCAAGACCGTGGGAGGCGCCGATGGATCCCATAGAAGGCCTAAGCGTCTACAGCGCCGACGCAGAATAAAAGAAAGCGATAGGCCGTGAAGGCCCTATCGCCCCACTCGGACCGCAGTGGAAAAAAGCCGGCGGGTGGAGCCGCCGGCCGAGTAGATCGATTACGTCGTTCCGTGCACGACTGCGGCGAGCAGCGATTTGAGTTTGGTCGTGCTGTCGGCAAGACGCTCGGGTTCGATCCGCACACGGCGTGCAATGAGTTCCTGCGCAATGCGCACGTCACGGGCGATTTCTCCCGTTTGCCCTACGCCGCTCGCGCCCACCAGCCAGCCCGCGTCGTCGAACGCGAAAAAGACCTTCGATGCCGGCCCCGTTTCACGCACAGCCCGGGTCGAGCCGAACCCGGGCAAGCCTGCAATCTGGATCGTCGTGTCGTATTGATCGGACCAGAACCACGGCACGGCGCTGTATGCCTCGTCGTGGCCGAGCATGTTGAGCGCTGCCACGCGCGCCTGATCTTCTGCGTTGCGCCAGCATTCAAGGCGAATGCGACGCCCGTACAGCGGATGCACGAACGAGCACACGTCGCCCGCTGCGTAGATATGCGGGTCGCTCGTACTCAGCATGGGATCGACGGCAATGCCGTTGTCGATCGCGAGGCCTGCTTCCTGCGCCAGCGCCACGCGCGGCGCCACGCCAATGCCGACCACGGCTGCGTCGCAAGGCACGACAGTGCCATCGCCGAGCACGACGCCATTGACGCGCCCTTCGCCCTCGAAGCGCCGCACCTGCACGTCAAAACGCACGTCCACGCCTCGTTCGCGATGCAGGTCCACGAGGCACTGCGCCACCTCCGCGGGCACCGCGCGCATCAACGCGCGCGGCGCCGCTTCAAACACGGTGACTTCGCAACCGCGCTGTCTGGCCGAGGCCGCGACTTCAAGTCCGATGAAGCCCGCGCCAATCACCGCAATGCGCCGTCCGGACCCAAGCTCGGCTGCGATTGCGAGCGCCTCCCCGGCATTGCGCAACACATGCACGCCCGCGAGGTCTGCGCCGGGCACGCTCATGCGGCGAGGCTCCGCGCCGGTCGCGATCAGCAGGCGATGGTAGGAAAGCGTTTCGCCATGCGCGAGCGTAACCGTCTGCGCGGCGCAGTCGATCGCGCGCGCGGCGCAGCCGCTGCGCAGATCGACGCGCTGCTCGCGATAAAACGTCTCGCGATGTATCGCGCCCTGCTCCGGCGTGCGCTCGCCCACCAGCACCGCCTTCGAAAGCGGCGGCCGCTCGTACGGTTGTGCGGCTTCATCGGCGATCAGCGTAATCGCGCCTTCCCAGCCGCCTTCGCGCAAAACTTGCACGGCACGGGCGCCGCACTGCCCGCCGCCGATCACCACCATGGCATCGTCCGCATTCATTTCGACTCCTTGCACGCTCAACGATACTGCCCCGCGAGCGCAGACACCTGCTGGATATTCTGCGGCGTGATGAAGCCCGGCCCGGAGCTGATATTGCGCGCCTCATACACGGGCTTGAGCCCATAGTCCTTCAGGCGCTGCTGGAATTTCGGGTTCTGCTCGAGCACGGTGCGCGCTTGCAGCACGTCGTTGCTGTGGTTCTGGTGCATGATCGCCAGCAGCGCAACCGGGATATAACCCTGCAAATACGGCTGCTGATCGGTGCAGAACTTGATCGTGCCGTCCTTGATGCCGTTTGCGACGTCCGTGTCGATATCGAAGGTCGCAAACCAGATCTTGCCCGCAAGGCCGAGACTCTTCACCGCGCGTATCGTCGGGTCGGCCGAGGTCGGGCCGAGCGTGAGCACGGCCTGCGTGTTCGGGTGGTTGCGCAGATACGCGCTCACCTTCGATTCTATGCCTGTGGGGTCCGTGCCTGCATCGAGCACCGAAGTTTTCATGTTTGCGCCGATCGCGTCGGCAAAGCCGCGGCAGCGTTCGAACGAGAGCGGGTTCGTCGCGTAGTGGTTCACGCACAGGAAGGTCTTCACGCCGTCTGCTTTCGCGCGCAGCCCCGCTTCCTTGCCTGCGAGATATTCGGGCTGGCCCACGTGCATGAGCGCGCCAAGCTCGGCGCTCTGCTGCTCCGTGCCCGTATTCGCGGTGATAAAGGGAATGTTCTTCGACTTCAGGCGCGACACGGCACCCTTGAGCAGATCGAAATCCGCTATGGTCGTGACCACGCCGTCGTAATTGCGCGCCGCCGCCTGATTCACGAGCTGCACCATATCGGCAATATCGCCATTGGGCGGATTGCGGTAGTCGGTCTGAACATTGAAGTCTTCATCGGCCTGCTTGATGCCGTTCTTGACGGTGTTCCACCATGCATCCGAATCGGGCGCGTGCGAAATGAAGTCGAAATGGGCGACGGGGTCCGCGTGCGCCGCAGGGCTCAGCGCGAGTGCAAACAGCGTAGCCGCCAGCGGCAACACCTTCAGGAAAGGAACATTCACGGCTGTCTCCTAAGTTTCGTCGTTATCGTGCTGAATCATCGATTCGTATGCCGAATCATTCTGCGGCGAGTCCGAGATAAATCGTGCCGCCCTCGACCTTCACCGGATGTGTTGCGAGATTCACGCAGACCGGCGCTCCCTTGGCCGCGCCCGAGGGAATATGGAAGCGCCCCATATGCATCGGACATTCGATGATGTCGCCGAACACGAGACCTTGCGAGAGACGCGCCGTTTCGTGCGTGCAGACCCCTGCGGAAGCGTAATAACCCGTGGGCGTGTGATAGATCGCGTAAAGCTCGCCTTCGTGCTCGAACTCCATCACGTCCTCCTCTTCGAGTTCGTCGCTCGCGCACACTTCGTGCCATTGAAGAATGTTCATCGTCGTCTCCACCATCTGTTAGCGGGTAACCGAGCGTCATTGCGTATCGGCGGCAAAAGCCTTTGAAACCGCGTCCTCGCGCATCACGCCCGCCGTCTTGCCGGGCACCTGTGGCGTGACCATGTAGTCCGGGTCGTGGCGCTGCATGCGCAATACGTGCAGGATCTCGGCCCACGCGTCGAACACACCGTCATAGGCGGGCGGCAAGTCAGCCTCGATCGCCTTGCGCAATTTAGGCAGCGCATGAAACGGCACGTTGGGGAACATATGGTGTTCGACGTGATAGTTCATGTTCCAGTAGAGGAACTGCAGCACGGGGTTCAGCCGCAGCGTGCGGGTGGAAAAGCGGTGATCGAGTTCGTTCTCGCGCAGCCCGGTGTGCTGCGTAATGGCCAGCAGTTCGTGCAACCAGGCGCCGTATGCGCGAGGCAAAAGCAGGAACACCACCGGCAGCCCGCTATGCGCAACAAAAGCCCACACGCCAACGCCCACGTAGAGCGCGAGCATGACCCGCGAATTGCGGCGCATCGCCCGATATTCGACCACGGGCACCACGGCCTTCGCGCTCCTCGTGACGATGCCGAGGCTGTGCAACACGATGTTGCCGAGATGATGGATGCCGTGCGAAATACGCAGGAAATCGGTGGCGAGCTTGAGGTAATTGGGCGGGCGCTTGACGGCAATTTCAGCGTCGGCGGGCACCGTGGCCGTGAGGTGCGTATAGGTGTGATGCTGCGCATGCGACCAGCGGCTATAGATCTGCTCGCGCCACGTCATGAAGCAGATGACCCAGTGCACACTCTCGTTGAGCCACTCGCTCCTGAACGGCGTGCGATGACGCAACTCGTGTTCCATCGCCTCGGCGAACGCGTAGAACGTGCCGTAAAGCAGCAAGGCCGGAATGCACCAGAGCGTACCCAAGGAAAACCAGGCGAGCGCGCCGGTGGCGAGCACGAGCGCCATGAAGCCGCCGAAATACATCAGGGCAACCCTGTCGTTGCGCCGCGTGACCTCCTTGAGCACCTTGCGGTCCAGCGGACAACGGTACCAGTCGTCCATCGTGATGACCTGTGGCGAGCCTTGCTGTGCGGACATGAATCGAACTCCCGTGCATGACGTTGAACGCTGATGAGCCGCTTTGAATTCGCTCATCGCTGAGGCGAATTACAGGCTCTAAATGAGCCATCGTCAAAGGCTAAAATGACTCATTTTGAGCACTAAAGGGTATTCACCTAAAACACCAGCGCGTGAAAACGTTCTCCACGTGGAGATATAATTAAAATATCGCATCTAATGACTCATTTTGAGGCAAAATGCGGTCATGCTCACCCGCCGCCGAGATCAGATGAAAAGCCGCCCCACGCTGAAGCAGTTGATGGAACTCACGCAACTGAGCCGCGCGACCATCGACCGGGCGCTCAACGACCGGCCCGGCGTGCACCCGCGTACGCGCAGCGCTGTGGAAGCGGCACTCAGGCAACTGGGCGCGGGTGACGATCGGGCGTTGCCCGTGGCCTCGCGTGCAGGGCCCGACGCGCTGCGCGTGCGCCTGCTCCTGCAGGCCGGCGACGCGTTCACCGCAGAGCTCACGCGCACGGCAGCGAGCCTCGAAGCCGAGTTCGCCGCTGCGGGCGTCACGCTCGACGTGGTCAACTGCGTAGGCGCCAGCGACGAGGACGTCGCGCTGCGTGTGCGTGAAGCCGGGCAAGGGGCGGACGCCATCGGCATCATCTGCACGAACACGCCGCCCATTACGTCGGCGTTGCGCGCATGTATGGCGCGCGGCCTTGGCGTGGTGACGCTCATCACCGACGTCGACGCCGACGCGCGCCACACCTACGTGGGCGTGAACAACCGCGCCGCGGGCCAGTCGGCTGCGTTCCTCGTTGGCCGCCACCTGGAAGGGCGGCCCTCGCCTTCCGTGGCCGTTGTGGTCGCAACGTTCTCGTACACCTGTCACGAAGACCGCGAGATCGGCTTTCGCTCGCTGTTGCGCCAGCGCTTTCCCCACGTGAATGTCGTCGAAGTGATCAAGGGCGCCGACTCGGGCGCGGCGACCTACGAGGCCACGCGGCGCTGCATGGAAATGCACGGCGCGCTCGACGGCATCTACAACGTGGCGGGTGGCAACGAAGGACTCGCGGCGGCGCTGCGCGAGCGCGGACTTGCGGGCCGCACGCTCTATGTCACGCATGAGGTGAACGCCGTGACGGAGCCGCTGTTGCGCGCAGACGTGATCGACTATCTGCTCTCGCAAGATTTGCGTTTGCTGCTGCGCACAGCCGTCGAACAGATGCGCCAGGCGGTGGCGGGCGGCACGCCCCCTGCGCAGGCGCTCGTGCCAATCGAAACGTATTCGCGCTATTCGCTCCCCTGAAACAGCCGCACCGCGCACACTGCGCCGCCTGTTGCACGTCTTGTCCGTTTACGATAGTTTATGCTCGTTTTTGCTCGATTCAAAAGGGCAAAAGCGAGCAAGCCGACACACAAACGGGAGCCGAACCCTATGCAACGAACTCGCCAGGCGGCCATTGAAAGCCTGCTCCCCGACGAGCGCGAGCGCCTGATCCTCGAAAAACTGCGCGCCGAGGGCCGCGTGCTGGCCGCCGAACTCGCCGCGCAACTCGACACCTCTGAGCACACGATCCGGCGCCATTTGCGCGATCTGGCCGAGGCGGGCCACTGCAAGCGCGTGTACGGCGGGGCGCTGCTCACCTCACCCTCCAACAAGCCCGCCTCCGTGCGCATGCGCGAGCAGTTGCCGGCCAAGGCGCGCCTTGCGCGCGCCGCCGCCGCGCTCGTCAAGCCCAACCAGGTGATTCTGCTCGACGCAGGCTCGACCAACGTCGAGATCGCGGCGGCGCTGCCCGAAAATGCCGGCCTCACGGTCATCACGACTTCGCCGCAGGCCTGCGTGCGCCTGCTCGAGCGCCCGGGCATCGAGGTCATCCTGATCGGCGGGCGCGTGAGCGCGCAGGCCGCGGGCGCGCTGGGAGCGGCGGCCCTCATGCAAGTTCAGAGAATCAAGGCCGATCTCTGCTTTCTCGGCGCATGCGCGCTCGACCCTCAGGAAGGCGTCGCCGCATTCGATGCAGAGGATGCCGAAATGAAGCGCGCCATGGTCGCGGCAAGCGGCCAGATCGCGGCGGCGGTCACCACCGAAAAGCTGATGACGTCGGCGCCGTTCGTCATCGCGCCCTGTGCTTCGCTCGACTATCTGGTCGTCGATGCCGATGTGCCGAAACTCCATCTGAAGCAGCTAAAAGCCGCATGCGGCGACGTGACGGTGGCGCGATGAGACCGCTGCGCGAACGTTACGCCACCACCGCCGTCTTTCTGGCGAACGGCTTCGGCATTGGCGCGTGGGCCGTCGAGGTGCCGCGCGTGAAGGACAAGTTGTTCCTTGGCGACTCGCTGCTCGGCGTCGCGCTCTTCGCCTTCGCGCTGGGCGCCATCGTTGCCATGCCGCTTGCGGGGCGGCTCGCGCCGAAGTTCGGCAGCGGCCGCGCGACCGCCCTGCTCGGCGTGCTGTTCGTCGCCGCGTTCCCGCTACCCGCGCTCGCGCCCAACGCGCCACTGCTGTGCGCCGCGTTGCTGCTGCTCGGCGCGCTCAATGGCGCACTCGACGTTTCCATGAACGGCCACGCCAGCGCTATCGAAAAGGTGTGGAGCGCGCCGATCATGTCGTCGTTCCATGCTGCGTGGAGCGCGGGCGGTCTGGCGGGCGCGGCAGTGGGCACGGTGCTGCAGAAAGCAGGCTTCGGCGTCCTAAGCGGTCTCGCGCTGCCCGCTATTCCCATCGCCGTGCTGATCGTCGGCGCGGCGCTGCTCTCGCTGCGCGACGTGGGCACGCGCCCCAAGGCTGCGTCCGGCAGCGGCTTCGCGCTGCCGCAGGGGAGCGTCGTGAAGCTCGCCGCGCTGGCGTTCCTTTGCATGGTGACCGAGGGCGCTATCGCCGACTGGAGCGCCGTGTACCTGCGTTCTGCCTTGCCCGCTCATGCCGATAGCGCGGGCATTGGCTATACAGCGTTCGCGTTCGCCATGGCGGCCTGCCGCATGGTGGGCGACGCGTTCGTGCGGCGCCTCGGCGCGGTGCGCGTGGTCGCGCTGGGCGGCCTGCTCTCGGCTGCGGGACTCGCGGCTGTGCTCGCCGCGCCTGCGCTCGCTACGGCGGTTGTGGGGTTCATCTGCGTCGGCATTGGGCTCGCCAATGTGGTGCCGGTGATTTTCAGCGCCGCCGGGCGCACCACCGATCCGCCCGTTACCGGTGTTTCGATGGCGGCCACCGCCGGGTACGCGGGCTTTCTCGTGGGGCCGCCGATCATCGGCTTTGGCGCGGGGCTCGTCGGGTTGCAGCTAGCGCTTGGCGTGCTGGTGCTCGCTACGCTCGCGGTGTGCTTTGCGGGCAGCCGTGCGGTTCGCGATGTAGATATGTCGCGCGACGAATCGGCAACGCATGCGCAGATGAACAGCAATGCGCGTGACGCGGACCGCATTGAGGCGGAGTGACCTGCGCGCATCGAATTTCAGCACAAGATCCGGATATCCCCAGCCAACCGCCCTACGTAGACTCGATCCCGAAGTTCAAACCACCGCATCCAGCCGATAACGGATCGATCTTCGGGACATCTACGATGGGCAGCACGCCGGAAAACGCCGCCTCACAGCACGTCGTCGTCAATCTTTCGCATGCGAGTCTCGCAGCGCAATTCAGCGAGCAGATGGCCATTGCGGTCATCCCCATCGTCGCCGTGGTGGCGCTAGGCGCTTCCGCACAGCAAAGCGCCTCGCTGCAGGCCATCAATACGCTGCCGTTCCTGCTGCTCTCGCTGCCCGCCGGCCTCGTTGCCGATCGCAGCCGGCGCAAGCCGCTCATGATCGCAAGCGAACTGCTGCGCGCCGCCGCCCTTTTCGTGCTGTTCGCGTTGTTCCATGCGCGCGTGCTTTCGCTCTACACGCTCGGCACACTGGGCTTCGCCATCGCGACGGGCACCGTCGTGTTCAGCGTGAGCGCGCCCTCGCTCGTCGCAACCATGGTCGAAACGGGCGACCTGCTTACCGCCAACCGGCGGCTCGAGATCGCGCGCAGCATCGCCTATACGGCGGGGCCAGCCGTGGGCGGTATCTTTGCGGGCTGGGCGTCGGGCGTGTTCGCGTTTCTCGCGGCGTTCGCGCTGTCGCTCGCCAGCGCATGGTTTCTCGTGCGCCTGCCCACCGAGGCGCCGCGCCCGCGTTCGCGACGCGCGCTCACACACGAGTTATTCGACGGCGTGCGGTTCATCGCGCGCAGCACGCATCTGCGGCCGATCGTGGCGACGGCCTTCGTCTTCAATACGTCGTGGTATCTGTTGCTCGCCGTGTTCGCCTGGTACGCGATACACCGGCTCGCGTTCGCGCCATCGGCCGTGGGTGTTGCGCTTGGCGTGTACGGCTTCGGCATGGTGGGCGGCGCGTTTCTCTACAAGCTCATCGCAAAGCGTCTCGTCTTCGGAAGGCAAATTCTGCTCGGCCCGCTGAGCGCCGCGCTTGCCTCGCTGCTCATGGCAAGCACCGCGCTCACGCATTCGCGCGCCACCGTGTTTCTAGCTTTCTTTCTTTTTGGCTTCGGGCCGATCGTCTGGACCATCTCGACCACGGCGTTGCGCCAGGTCGTCACGCCGCGCGATCTGATCGCGCGCGTCTCGTCGGTCATCATGACGGCGACACTCGGCGCGCGCCCGCTTGGCGCCCTGCTCGGCGCGTTCCTGAGCACGCGGCTTGGCATGAACAGTTGCCTCGTGGGCGCGGCGTGCGGATTCGCCATGCAACTCGCGATCATCGCGTTCTCCGCGCCCGCGCGGCTGCGCTCGATCGAAGGTCTCGACGCAGCGCATGCAGACACGCGCGAAGCGAAGGCAATGACCTTCGCGACTGAGAACCATCAACAATAAGGCGGCCGAAGCCGCCCCTTATGCCTTACTCGTTCGAACCGTCGAATTCCACCACTTCGACCCAGTTCGCGCCCTTGCCCACCGGGTACTTGCCAAGCTCGTGCAGCGCGCCGCTCTTCGCATCGATACGGTAAGCGCTCAGCGTGGGCGAGAGCTGGCCCACGGCAAAGAGGTATTGGCCCGAAGGATCGATATTGAAGCCGCGCGGCTGCTTTTCCGTGGCATACGTGCCAATGCGCGTGAGCTTGCCCGTTTCCTTGTTCACGCGATACGCGCCCAGCGTGCTCGACGTGCGCTCCGAGATATACAGGTGGCGGCCGTCGGGCGTGAGGTGCACGTCGGCGCCCCACGGCTTGTCGCCGGAGAAGTCAGCGGGCAGGATCGAGATCGTCTGGATCGGCTTGACCGTATTGTTCGCCGCGTTGAACGCGAGCACGTGCAGTTTGCCGTCGAGCTCATCGATCAGATAGACGAAACGCTGGTCCGGCGAAAACTGGAAGTGGCGCGGGCCGGAATCCTTGGGCAGCGAGTAGGCGGGCTGCGCGTCTTCGGTGAGCGCGCCCGTCGCGGCGTCGAACTTCAGGCGCAGCCATGCGTCTGCGCCGAGCACCGAGGCGAACGCATAACGGTTGTCCGGCGAGGTGCGAATGATGTGCGCCATCGGGCCCGTCTTCACGGTTTGCAGCACGTCGCCCGCCACGCCGTTTTCGGCGATGCGGTTCACCGCCAGCAGATTGCCGCCGTACGAAGCGGAAAGCAGATAACGGCCCGTGCCGTCGGTGGACACATAGGCCATGCTCTCCGCGAGCGGCGCGCGCCCGAGTTCGACGAGGCGGCCATCGAGCGGATTCACCGCGAAGCTCACCACGCGATACGGCTTCGAGCGCAGCGCCGCATACAGGCGATGATGATCGGGCGAGAACGCCATCGGCATGACCGTGCCGCCCACCGGCACGGTTTCGACCGAGGCCAGCGCGCCGCTTTGCGCGTCGAGCCGGAACACCGAAATGTCCTGGCTATCGGCGTTCGACACGTACACGTAGTTAGCCGCGTGCACGGCCACCGATGCCGCGAGCCCGAAAACAGCACCCACCACGCCGCGCAAGATTGCGTTCTTCTTCATCAACTCTTTTTCCGTTTGTTAGTTCTATTAATCAGCTTCGCACTCGCCTGCCTTCACGCAAGCGCGCCAACGCGAAACACCGAAACCGCTTCCTTCATCGATTGCGCCTGGTGCTCCAGCGCGCTCGCCGCGGCGGCCGCCTGCTCCACGAGCGCGGCGTTTTGCTGCGTGACCTGATCCATCTGGCTCACCGCCATGCCGACCTGCTGGATACCCGTGCTCTGCTCGGCGGTGGCCGTCGTGATCTCGGCCATGATGGTGGCGACGTTGCGCACCGAGTTCACGATCTCGTTCATCGTCTCGCCTGCCTGCGCGACGAGCGCGTTGCCATTGCGCACGTCTTCCATCGAGGCGCCGATCAGTTCCTTGATCTCGCGGGCGGCGCCCGCGCTGCGTTGCGCGAGCGTGCGCACCTCGCCCGCGACCACGGCGAAGCCGCGCCCCTGCTCGCCCGCGCGCGCCGATTCCACGGCGGCGTTGAGCGCGAGAATATTGGTCTGGAACGCGATGCTGTCGATCAAGCCGGTGATCTCGGCGATCTTCTGCGAGCTGGCGCTGATGTCCTGCATGGTCTGCACGGCGCGCCCCACCACGTCGCCGCCGCGCTGCGCAAGATCGGCCGCGCCCGTTGCGAGCGTGCTGGCCTCGGAGGCGTTCGAGGAGTTCTGCTTCACGGTGGAGGTGAGTTCCTCCATGCTCGCGGCCGTTTCTTCGAGCGAGGCGGATTGCTCTTCCGTGCGGCTCGACAGATCGAGGTTGCCCGCCGCGATTTCGCGCGCGGCCGTGTGGATTGCATCGCAACTGTCGCGCACGCCGGCCACGGTGCGCGAAAGCCCTGCCTGCATCCGGCGCATTGCCGCGAACAGCAGGCCAATTTCGTTGCGGCCCGCTTCGGGCACGCGCACCGTGAGATCGTTCGACGCGATGCGGTCGAGCACCGCCGCCGCTTCGGCGAGCGGGCGCGACACGATGCGCTGCAACGCGAAATGCGTCACGACGACGAGCGCCAGCGCGATCGCCACACCGACGCCCACGAGACTCACGATCCACGCGTAGCGCGCGTTGCCGTCTTCGAGCGTTGCCTCGGCGAGCGCGTTGGCGAGCTTCTGGAACTTCTCCACGTTCACGGAATAGGCCGCGCCCGCTGCGGTGATGTCGGTGTCGTTGACCGCCACATAGGCCGCTGTGTCGCCGTTGCGCAGCGCGTCGGTCGCGCGCGTGAGCGTGTTGGAAAGCTGTGCGGCGGAGTCGAGCAACTGACGTTTGAGGTCCGCGTCCATGCCGTCGAACGCCGGGGCGTTGGCGAAGGCCTGCGTTTCGCTCACCGAAAGCTCGAAGCTTTTGGCAGCGCTGGTCAGCGCGGAGTCGCGCGTGGCCGTGTCGTTGCGTTCCTTGAGCGCGCTATAGCCGCGCACGAGCGCCGAGCGCGTGCGCGTGGTGTCTTTGTAGGCGTCGTTGACCAGAATGGTCTGGCGCGCGATTTCGTGCAGGCGCTGGGCGCTGGCGTTCGACTCCCGCAGCGAAAACACGCCCGCGAAGCCGCCGATCAGGATCATCACGCCAAAGATCACCAGCACTGCAAGGAGGCTGGCTCGTACCGTCGTGTTGCGCATGTTGCTTCAATCCCCGGTTTCCATGGTGTTCTTCTTTACGGCTCAAACGCCGGAGTCTTGAGGGTGTGCCCGCCATGTTGTCCAACAACTTGGGCATATCATCCCATCATCACGCGCTTATCCTGAAATTCGAGTTTACCCTGAGACCCACTGAAGAGGCACACAGTTCGGTTGCCTCGGCTTCCTGGGCAATGTACGATTGGCTCTGACAACCAGCCACGATGTCAAACAACTTGCTGACAACTGGCTGAACAGGCCGCGGAGCAGGTCCGCACCCGGAACGCGCTTGACGTAAGTTCAGCGCGTTCCTGCATAAGTAGATGCGGCGCGCATGAGGCGCGCCGTCAGGAGACAGCAGATTCAGGCCGCCGCCTCGCTCACGTTGCGCGGCCCGGGTCTCGCGCACGATAGAGGTCGATCCACATGTCGTTGAGCCGCACCGCCACGCAGTCCTATGTCGCCAGGCGCACCAGGGTGCGCTACCTGATCCTCTCGCTGATCTTCATCATCACCACGCTCAACTACGCTGACCGCGCCACGCTCTCGGTCACGGGTTCGGCCATGCGCGCCGAGTTCGGTCTCGACGCCATCCACATGGGCTACATCTTCTCGGCGTTCAGCTGGGCGTATGTGCTCGCGCAGGTGCCCGCGGGCTGGGTGCTCGACCGCTTCGGCGCGCGCCGCGTGTACGCGGGCAGCATCTTCCTGTGGTCGCTCTTCACGCTGCTGCAAAGCTCGATTGGCCTGCTCGGCAGCGCGAGCGCCGCCATCGCAGGCCTCTTCGCCCTGCGCTTCGCGATGGGCGCGGCCGAAGCGCCCGCCTTCCCCGCCAACGCGAAAGTGGTGGCGAGCTGGTTCCCGGCGAAGGAGCGCGGCACGGCCTCGGCCATCTTCAATTCGGCGCAGTATTTCGCGGCCGTGGTGTTCACGCCGCTCATGGCGTGGCTCACGCACGCGTACGGCTGGCATCACGTGTATATCGTGATGGGCGTGGGCGGCCTCGTGCTGGCCTTTGCGTGGATCAGGTTCATGAAGAACCCCGCCGATCATCCGGGCGTGAACCAGCAGGAACTCGAATACATCGAGGCGGGCGGCGGCATCGTGAACGGGCATCAACGCACGGCGCGCGCGGAACGCAAGGCACGCAAGGGCGCGAACTGGGCGGTCATCCGCCAGCTGCTCGGCAATCGCATGCTGCTCGGCATCTACCTCGCGCAGTACTGCATCAACGTGCTCACGTACTTTTTCCTCACGTGGTTCCCGATCTACCTCGTGCAGGCGCGCCACATGACCATCCTGAAGGCGGGGCTCGTTGCTTCGCTGCCCGCCATCTGCGGGTTCCTCGGCGGCGTGCTGGGCGGTGTGGCGTCGGACGCTTTGATTCGCTCGGGCCGCTCGCTCACTGTGGCGCGCAAGGCGCCGATCGTCGGCGGCATGATGCTCTCGTGCTGTATCGTCGGCTGCAACTACGTGAACAGCGACTGGATCGTGGTCGCGCTCATGTCGCTCGCATTCTTCGGCAAGGGGCTGGGTGCACTCGGCTGGGCCGTGATCGCCGATACCGCACCGCGCGAAGCCATCGGCCTCTCGGGCTCGATCTTCAACATGTTCGGCAATGTGGCCGGCATCGTCACGCCGATCGTGATCGGCTATGTGCTGGCCGAAACCGGTTCGTTCAACGGCGCGCTCGCCTTTGTCGGCGTGAACGCGCTCGTCACGGTGATCAGCTATCTCGTGATCGTGAAGGACATCAAGCGCGTGGAATTGAAGGCCGCCTGAAGCGGCGGCGCGTTATGGCTGCTCGTGGGCCCGCCGCGCCAGCGCGCGGGCCGCGACAATAGCGGCCGCGAAGCCGGAAGCCGCGCCCACCAGCAAGGCCCAGCGCGGCCCCCAGTGGTCGGCGATCCATCCCACGATCGGCGCGCCGATGGGCGTGCCACCGAGCGCCACGGCCAGGCGGATCGCCAGCACGCGGCCGCGCATGCCAGGTTCCGTGGAAAGCTGCATGAGGCTGTTGGTTTCGGTCGTGAACGTGAGCGCCGCGATGCCGATCATGACGAGCGCGCCGCCGAACCACCAGTACCCGGGCGCAACAGATGCCAGCACACAGCCCACCCCGAACGCCGCCGCCGCGAACAACAGCGAGACGAAACGCGGATGGCTGCGGCCCGCGCCGAAGAACGCGCCGCTCATGGTGCCCACCGCCATCAGGGAAGAAAGGAGTCCGTAGCGTCCCGCGTCGGCGTGGAAGACGTTCACGGCCATCGTCGAGATGAAGATCGGAAAATTCAGCCCGAAGGTGCCGATCAGAAACAGCATGACGAGGATCGCCCGCAGGTCGGGGCGCGCCCACACGTAACGGAATCCCGCGGCAATCCCGCCCTTCGCGGGCTGCTTGCGCTTCGCTGAACGCAGTTCGTCCACGCGCAGACGTGTAAGCGAGATCAGCACGGCGACGAACGAAAGGCCGTTGAGCAGGAAGGCCCAGCCCACGCCCACCGATGCGATGACGAGCCCCGCCACCGCCGGCCCGATCATGCGCGCGGCGTTGAACGAGGTGGAATTGAGCGCAACGGCGTTGGAGAGATCGGCGTCACCGACCAGTTCCGAGACGAAGGTTTGCCGCACCGGCGAATCGAATGCCGTTGTGCAGCCGAACAGGAACGCGAACACATAAACCTGCCAGAGCTGCACGAGCCCTGTGACCGTGAGCACGCCTAGTGCAATGGCCAAAGCGCCTAGCAACGCCTGCGTGAGCATCAGCAGCTTGCGCTGGTCGAAGTGGTCGGCGGCGAAGCCCGACCACGGCATGAACAGCATTTGCGGGCCGAACTGCAAGCCCATCACGATGCCCACCGCCGCCGCGCTGTGATGCGTGAGGCCGGTGAGCACGAGCCAGTCTTGCGCCGTGCGCTGCATCCACGTGCCGACGTTCGAGACGAGCGCACCCGCCGACCACACGCGATAGTTGTAACTCTTGAGCGAGCGAAAGAACCCCGAAGCAGGAGCGCCCATGTGAGCCCCTCGCCTTAGTCGGCCACGAGCCGCTTGAGCAGGTCGACTGCGGCGGCTAGCTGCTGTTGCTCGGCGCCGGAAAGGCGCGTGTCGATCCTGCGCGAGAGCCAGTCCTGACGCGCGGCCCGCCCTTCTTTGAGCCACTCGCGAAAGGCGTGGGTGAGCGACCAGAGCGTTTGGCGCCCGTCGTTGGGGTCCGGTGCGCCGCTGATATGCCCCGCCGCCTCGAGCGGCGCGATGAGCGTGCCCATCGACTGCGGGCGCATACCCTCCGCGCGCGCGAGGCTCGACACCGTGGCCGGCCCTTCGCGTTCGAGCCGCAGCAGTACGGCCATCTGCGAAGGCGTGAATTCGCCGAGGATCGCCTGCTCGCGAAAACGGCGGCGCAGTTGCCCGACGAGGGCGCGCAGGTCGCCGGCAAGCGACGCGGCGAGGTCGGGAGGGGGCGTTTTGGCGCGATCGGTCATCCCCGCATTCTAGGAGATATGAAGGTAAACTGCAAAGATAACCTTCATATCTCCGAGTCCAGGCTGCAGCGAGGTTGGTTTGGGGGATGCCTGGCGGGGTATTGCTTTATGTCACCTGAGAAACGTTGACGCGACCTGTGTCGTCGGTTGCGTTCGGCCACGGGCAATTGAATTCATTCATTTCGCCGAGTTCGCGCTTCCGCTCGACGGTGACATGCGGGGAATTGCCGGATACATAGAGGTCTTTTCTGGCGATCGTTTTTCCGGCCATGCAACCGAAGCCGCGCCCCGCATTGTCGAGTATCTGAACACGCTCACGCGCACCGCTAACGCTGCTGGGCGCGCAACCGTTTTCAAATTTTGCAGATCGCGGGGGCACATTTCTGGACGCGGTTCATGTCGTTATCCTTAGTAATTCAATCACACAAAGGCATTCGTGCAGGGAGTTGCTCGCCAGGCACGGCAACGCACATGTTGTTGTCATTGCGACACCGCGCTGAGTTTGAATTGGCGGGAAATGTACAAATTCAGGCGGCGTAGGTCAAGTTTCGATGTGTGTAATGCGCGTAAATACAGGGAGGAGACCGCATAGCCATTCAAGGAGACACCCGCATGACGAAGTGCAATCCAACCTGGCGTGCCATTCGAAGCGCCGCCATCAGCACCTGCGCACTCGCCGCTGTATCTGTTGCACATGCCCAAAGTAGCGTCACGCTGTACGGCATTGCCGACGCCCAGATTCTCTACACGAACAAGACCTTCAATCTCGCCACGGGTGCCAGTGAAGGTCATCAGTTTTCCCTTCAGAGCGGCGGCGAAAGCGCGACTCGCTTTGGCGTAAAAGGGACTGAAAATCTTGGTGGCGGGCTCGCAGCCATTTTCAACCTCGAAAGCGGCATCGATATTGCCAACGGTGGACTGGGTGACTCTAACGGCGAGTTCTTCGGCCGCCAGGCGTGGGTTGGCCTGGTCGGCGGCTTCGGCACAGTCACCGCCGGTCTTCAATACTCTCCGTTCCTGCTTTCGATCTTTGCGACCGATCCACGGGACTTCAAATATTTTGGCAGCGGACTCGTCAACTACGTTGACAACGTCGTCGTTACTGGCCTCTTCAACGCCAATTCAATCATGTACGCGTCACCCGAGATTGCGGGCGTCCAGGGCCGTGCCATGTACGCCTTTGGTGGCTCTCCTGGCGACTTCAAGGCAGGTCAGCAGTATTCCTTCGGGCTTTCCTGGCATGCTAGCGGCTTGCTGCTCAGCGCCGCGATGTATAACGGCAACTCAGGCGGGACCGCAGCCACCATACCGAACCCAAGTACCGTCGCTTTCGTCGGCCGGAACATCGGAGCAACTTATTACTTCGACCGCCTGTCTATCAAAGCCTCCTACACGCTCTACAAAGTCGCTGGCTCCTTCGACAACCGCGTGATCGCCGGCGGCCTTGCGTATACGCTCACGCCCTCCCTCTCCATCGACGGGGGTGCCTGGTATACCCGCGACGGCAATGACTCAAGCAATCATTCAATCCTCGGCTCGCTCGGCGTTGACTACTCTCTCTCCAGGCGCACAACTCTTTATACGCAGGTCGCTTACGCTAACAATCACGGGCGCATGAATACAGGATTAGCAATCAACGGGGCGCTCTTTGGCGTAACAGGGTCACAGTTCGGCGCCGATGTTGGCATTCGACACCTGTTTTAATATTCGATTTCTCACGCTGCTGCGGCCTTACCCCGAGGCTTCCCAACTTGAGCCTGCCATGCCCTACGCGCGCCATGCGTCGGGCAGGCTTCGCCGTGGCGCCCGCTATTATCGCCAGTCTGCTGATGCGCCGACGTAACCGGCCAAACACGCTGGCCGCCGATGACCGGTGCGCGGCACTCTCATGCTGACGCGCCGTGCATCGATGCAGTGATTCCGCGAATCGCTGTAAAGCCGATACCGAACCGCATACGCTCTGGTATTCCTCGCGGCCAATCCTGCCATCGAGGATGACGGTCAATCCCGACGCGCGGGCCATGTCGATGATGTCCATTTTGATCTCCTGTTTAGGTGCCTTTCCTGTCATACCGCGGGCAGGCGCCGGTTATTCCCCATCCGTACAGGAAAACGACCATCACTTGTGCAGCAGCAGTCGATTCATCGAATCACGCCCACGCTATAAACAGGAATCCTTTTCGAACGGATTCTTCACATGCATGCCTTGACGGCCAGCCGACACGATCTTTGGCTGGCGTCCTCTTTGCCGGTCCTCCAGCCAGCGGAAAAACTGGCGCGTAAAGTACAAATTTGGGCGGCGCCGGTCAAGTTCCGGCGGCGAAACTGCGATGGAATAGACACCAGAGATTGCACATCGGCTTGTCTCGATGCCAATCCTGTTCCTCATCCCCACTGGAGACACTTTCCATGAACGCAGAAGTCGCACAAGCCCTCAATGATGTTTCCGCAATTGACACGGTGCATATCGGCGGACAATCCACGCCGTGGCTCCCCTTTGCTCCGATCAACGACAAGATTCACCTCAAGTATTTCCGGATCAACCCTGTCACGGGCGAAGTGGTCTTGCTTATGAAGGCGGCCAAAGGCGAAGGCGCGCATATCCACCGGCATACCGGCACGGTGATGGTCTACACGCTCAGCGGCCGCTGGAAATACGACCAGCACGACTGGATCGCAGAAGCCGGTGACTTTGTGTTCGAGCCCTCGGAGTCGTCGCACTCGTTCACGAACCTCTCCGACGACGACAACGGCATGGCGCTCGTCGTCTCGACCGGAGAACTCCACTTCCTGGATGAACAGGGCAATGTCACGCACGTCGAGACGTGGCGGACCGCTTTGAACCGCTACCAGGCCTATTGCAGGAGCCATGGGTTGCCTGAAGTTGACCTGATCGGCTGTCAGGGCAGCCGCTGAGCAGCACGCCTTCTCACGGAGGTTGCGCCTATGGCTCACCTCGCACCCTCCGCGCCGGCCGAATCCATTGAAGCCCTGAAGCTGACCTGTGGACCGCATGCCGATACCGCACTGGCTGCGGGGCCGCGCAGCGGAGAGTGCGTCCTGCTGCTCCATGACTGGCCGGAATTCGCCGACTGCTGGCGCGACATACTGGCCGCTCTCTGCGCTGCGGGATACCGGGCCGTCGCAGTGGACCCGCGCGGCTATGCTGAAAATGCCAGGCCTACGAATATTGCGCTCTACACCGCGGCTCATCTCGACTTGGACGCACTTGCGTTCGCTGATCAAATCGGGGCGACACCGTTCCATCTGATCGCGCACGACTGGGGCCGCTCTCCTCTCTATACGTTATATCCATCACCTGTCATTCATGTCTTCTCACTCCCTGAACGATAGCCAGCCGATTGCTCGCGTCATGGTGGCCGGCACTGGCGTACTCGGCGCGCAGATCGCCTTTCAATGCGCTTTCTCCGGCGTCGATGTTGTTACCTACGATGTCGACACTGGCTGCCTCGAACGCGCGAACACGAGATTTGATCAGCTCGGACACATTTACGCTGTGGAGCTCGGCGCCACACGCGCACAAATCGAAGCCGCGCGGGCTCGCATCGTGGGCAATATCAATCTTGGTTCTGCCGCGGCGCACGCCGATCTTGTCCTCGAAGCCATCCCCGAAGATCTCGCGACCAAACAGTCGTTCTACCGCGCGCTGTCTGCCTGCGCGCCGGCCGCCACCATCTTCGCGACTAACTCGTCGACGCTCGTGCCGAGCCAGCTTGTCAGCGTCACGGACCGCCCCGAGCGCCTGCTGACGCTGCATTTCGCCCACGACGTCTGGAAGCACAACATCGCGGAGATCATGGGCCACGCGGGCACCGACCCTGCCGTATTCGGGCGCGTGGTGCAGTTTTCCCGCCGTATTGGCATGGTGCCGTTGCCGCTGCGCAAGGAGCAACCGGGTTACCTGCTGAATACCATGCTTATTCCGATGCTATTGGCGGCACTCGGCCTGCTCGTCAACGATGTCGCCGACATACAGACGATCGACAAAGCGTGGATGGTTGCGAAAGGAGACTGCATCGGACCCTTCGGCATTCTCGACGGAATCGGCATGACGACCGTGTACAACGTCACCCGCGCACTCGCTGAACGCACCGGCGATTCCACTCATCGTCGCATTGCGGAATACGTGAAGACGCATTTCATCGAGACGGGCAATCTTGGTGAGTCAACGGGGCGCGGGTTCTATCGGTATCCTGATCCTGACTTCCTGGATCCCGCGTTCGTCTCAGCTTGAACTGCCAGCCAGGATCGCTATTCGTCGGCGCGTTCGCGGTCGGTCCCGCGGCACGTTGCGCGCAGCTGTCGGGGTGTCATGCCCCGCAGCCGCTTGAATGCACGGCTAAAGGCACTCTGCTGGGAATAACCCAGCATTTCGGATATCTCCGCAAGTGGCAGGCTGGATTGCTGCACATACTTGACCGCGAGGTCTTCACGAACTTCGTCCCGAATTTCATCGAAGCTCGTCCCGGCTTCCGAGAGGCGGCGTTGCAGAGTCCGCGGGGAAATTGCAAGCGCTCGTGCAATCGCACTCAGCGAACTGTCCGTGAACGGCAAAAGTGCCCGAATCACCGCTTGGGTGCGCACAACCCAGAGCGCCTCGATTTGCGCCCTTTCTCGCCGCAAATGTGCTTCGAGCACGCGATGTGCGTTACGCCGAAACTGCGTAACCGGGCGCGTCATCGTGTCATGGTCCAAAACAATCGCGTTTCTATCCTGGTCGAATCTCAGGGATGGTCCAAACGTACGCAGGTGCATCGAGCAGTCCGCCGGCGCAGCATGACGAAACTGCACGACTTCCGGCTTCCAGTCTGTGCCACAAATCGTCCGCAAATACCGCACACCGTTGGCAAGCCCCAATTCGATTGCCTGCACCTCTCCAGACCCAGCCGCATTCTCAAGGTCGTAAGTCAATACCATTCCTTGTTCATCGCGAACCGCCCTTACCGATGACATTGACGTATGGAGCACATAAAACTCGGCAAGCGTTTCCATGGCCTCGCCAACGGTACGCATGCCCTGCATCATGACAAGTATGGGCCCCAGGACCGCCAGGCCCTGGTACTCGGAGAGCCTCAGTCCGAAGTCCCGGCATTGTGTGATTTCAGCAGCGAGCGAAAGGAAGCGCAGTACCTGTGCGCCTCGAATTGGCACGTCAGTGGAACGCAGCGCAAGCTCCGGCAAATCCGCTCGAGTCACCACCAACTCGGGTCGGACGCCGAGCGCTTCGAGTAGAGCGGCAGCTCCCGTCAACACGACACTTGGTAGGTAGCCTTGCATTCTATGTACAGGTAGTCACTTGCGACGGGGCACTGTGGGAAGAGGTTCATATGCGGGTCGCGAAGACCGGCCTTGATTTTGGTATTTTCCCTCAAACGCACCACGCGCGGAACATGCCTGACAGTAGCCCGCAGCCGCGGTCACAAAACGCCAGCGCCCCGGCATTAACGGGGCGCTGGCGCAGTGCTTGTGGAAACGTTCATCCGGGCAAGCGGTGTCGCGTATCAATTGTCTGGCGCGATGGGTCGTTGCGGCGCCGGATCACCTTGAAACTCGCGAAGCACCGTGACGGTTGGCTCAAGAGCCGAAGAAGATAGTGCAAAAGCTAACCGGTCCGACGCAGGTCGACGGATCGGACGGCGTCTTTTCTTTTTTGATGTGGCCCGCGTCGCTCGTGCCTGTCATGGCGGCACCCATGCCGCTGTTGCTGTTCTGCTGCTGGGGCTCGGCGGCTTGCCGTTCAGCGTCCTGGGCGGCAGCCTTCGCCTGCGCCGCCTGGATGTCGTCCGGATAGTTCGCGTCGTCGCCAGCCGACGGATTGTATCCGGCCTGTTCGAGCCTGATGAGATCGGCGCGCACCTGCGCTCGGGTGAGCGGCACGGACGCGGACTGCGCAAAAGTCACGGTGGAGCTGACGAGCGCGCAAAGCGCCAAAGCCAGCAGGGCGAGCTTTTTCATGATCAGAACTCCTTCCCAAAGCGTGCAGAAACTGGCAGATCCGACGCAGGTCGACCGTTAGCCTGCGCGTCGATTGCAACGCCAGATTCAGAAAAAATTATCAGGGAAACATTCATGGTTCGCTTATTCAATTTGGACTCCGATTTAAATAAGATGAAGTGACCAATCCAATGGCCCAGAACGTCAGACACTGTGGCGTCCGTTTCTCCGCTCACTTTCAGATGAGAGGACTGAAACGCTGCAGTCGTCATCGGGCTTGCCCACGCCAAGGTATACCGGGAACAGGTACCGCTTATTCCCACAGCTGACACAGGTGCGAGAGAAAAATTTATTGGCGAGTGCGTCGCCTTCGTTCGCCCAAACGCGGTACGTCGTTGGAATAAACCAGCCCGCTCTCCGGTATTGCTGTTGGACGCCAGCTTTGCTCAGGTGCGGAATAAAAGTTGTGCGCCGACGGTTAAACCTCTCGACGGGCGCGGATGCGTCACAGCGACAATTCGGGTCCGGAATGAACGATCTGACTCCTCTCAGGCGCTTTGAAACCCTGGTAATACCTCACATGAATTCCGCGTACAGCGTCGCAAGGTGGCTGACCCACAACGACCAGGATGCACAGGATGTCGTTCAGGAAGCGTACATCAAGGCATTCCGGTTCATTGGCAGCTTTCAGGGTACGGATGCGCGCGCCTGGCTGCTGACCATCGTCCGCAATTCGTTCTACACGTGGTATCAGCACAACAAGAGCCGGGCCTTCGAATCGCAGGTATTCGAGGAAGCCGCATATGAATCGGAGCCAGACGACGAAGGTATCGAAAGTCCAGAGGTTCTGGTCATGCGCGATCAGGACCGCAAGCAGGTCATCAAGGCGCTGAGCATGCTGAGCCTCGAACATCGGGAGATCATCGTGCTGCGGGAGATCGAGGAAATGACCTACAAGGAGATTGCGGGCATTGTCGGCATTCCAATGGGCACGGTCATGTCCCGTCTTGGACGGGGGCGTCAACAGCTTGCCGCGGTCCTTGCAGGAATGGGCCAGGAGGCATGATGGATCACGGGAAAGCGTTCGAACTGCTACCGGGTTACATCGACAACGAACTCACCCTCGGTGAAACGGTAGAGTTCGAGCATCATCTTTCCGGCTGTGCCGTGTGTCACTGTGTGCTGGCTTCGCAGCGGCGGGTAAGTACGTTATTGAAAACGTCCAAGCTCCAGTTCACCGCGCCGGCCGAACTGCGAGCGCGCATCAAGAAGGAACTGTATCCGCGCGAGTCCCTTTTCCAGCGTCTTGTGGATTGGCTGCCTTCGTGGAAAGAAGGCGGCAGGTCTGGCCGGGCCGCAACTGGTGTAATGATCATCAGCGCAGCGGCATTCATGGGAAGCGGGATGCTTTATCTGGCTGCCCCCTCCTCCGACGTCCGGCTTAGTCAGGAGTTTGTCGACAACCATGTGCGCTCGCTACAACTGAATCACCTTATCGATGTCATTTCCACGGATCGACATACGGTCAAGCCATGGTTCGAAGGGAAGATCGATTTTGCGCCACCCGTACTGAATCTGGCGCAGGATGGCTATCCTCTTGTTGGCGGGCGTCTCGATTATCTCGACGGCCGCACTGTGGCGGTCATGGTCTACCGCTACAAGCTTCATGCAATCAATCTCTACGTGTGGCCCGGCCACGACGCGGGAGACAGTGCGAAGGTTCATGAGCAGCAGGGCTACCATATCGCTCACTGGACCGATGGACGGATGAACTATTGGGCCATTACGGACGCCGGAAAGAACGAACTGTACGGATTCGTCAAAAGCCTGAGGGCGCAAGCTGGTTCGTGAACGGAACCCCCGAGACCGTGAGCATCGATGAAAGCGGTGCGAAAAAGACGGCATAAGCGTCGCGCTGCTCACTGAGGGAACTGACTGGCGGCTTGAACAACTGATTGAACGCCTGATTGAATCCGCCAGCAGCCCCTGTACAACACCCCATCTCTCGCAATCAAGGCCTGCTTTCAACCTCGACCGCCTTGTGACCGGCCATTGACGCGGTCACCTGCGCTTGCCGTTTTGCCTCGACGCGTTGCTCCGCAGCCTGGATGTCGCCCGGGTAATACGGATTGTTACCCACAGGTTGGTGATAGCCGACCGACGCCAGCTCATTCAGTTCATGCCTCACTTCCGCGCGCGTAATCTGATGCACGTCTGGGTTCAATGCGGCTTGCGCAAACGTACCGGACGACAGTACCAGTAGCGCTGCGCTCACGAGCGGCGGGCGCAACAATTTCAGGATCTCACGGCGATCCGACCGGCTTGATTTCATGTCGACACTCCTTGGTCAATGAGCGTTGAAGCCCCGCCGTCTGCGAGTTCTGGCGGGACAACGCTCTACATGACTAGACCGTCGTACAACCCTTCTTATTCCATGAGCGCGAGTGCCGGCCCGAGTGCGGCGCCCGGTCCCGATGCGCGTGCACACGATTGTCGATATGCTGAAGGCCTGTTTGGCCGAAGCGCGGGGCATAGACAGATAGTGAATATCGGAAGTTTCGCGTTGGCACGTACAGTGCAATCGTCTATCTTGAACGGGCGCGCAGCCCATCAAACGGTGAGTGCGAAGTGTCCAAAAAGCCCTCCAGTGAGTTGTCCCCTCATGCTTCGGTCAGCGGCTTCGTGGAAGTGCGCGGTGCTCGCGAGCATAACCTCAAGGATGTGGACGTCTCCATTCCGCGCGACGCGCTCGTCGTGTTCTCGGGCGTCTCCGGCTCAGGCAAGTCCTCACTTGCCTTCGGCACCCTCTATGCCGAGGCGCAGCGGCGCTACTTCGAGTCGGTCGCACCGTATGCGCGGCGCCTGATCGACCAGGTGGGCGTACCTGACGTAGATGCCATTGACGGCCTGCCGCCCGCGGTGGCGCTGCAGCAGCAACGCGGCGCCAGCAATGCACGCTCGTCCGTAGGCAGCGTGACTACCCTGTCCAGTCTCGTGCGAATGATGTATTCGCGCGCTGGCGCCTACCCGGCGAACCAGCCGATGCTGTATGCCGAAGACTTCTCGCCTAACACGCCGCAGGGCGCGTGCGCGACCTGTCATGGCCTGGGCCGTGTGTATGAGGTGACCGAAGCCACCATGGTGCCGGACCCATCGTTGAGCATCCGCGAGCGGGCCATCGCTTCCTGGCCGCCCGCCTGGCATGGGCAGAACCTGCGCGACATTCTGGTGACCCTGGGCTATGACGTCGACCGGCCCTGGAAGGACCTGCCGAGGAAAGACCGCGACTGGATCCTGTTCACCGAGGAAACACCCACGGTGCCGGTGTATGCGGGCCTCACACCCGCGCAAACCCGCGCAGCGCTCAAGCGCAAGCAGGAGCCGAGCTACATGGGGACCTTCACCGGCGCGCGGCGTTATGTGCTGCATACCTTCGCCAACACGCAAAGCGCGCTGATGAGAAAGCGCGTGTCGCGCTTCATGGAAGGGATGTTATGCCCCGCTTGCCACGGCAAGCGGCTCAAACCCGAGGCACTGTCGGTGACCTTTGCTGGTGTGGACATTGGCGAACTCACGCAAATGCCGCTGGACCGGTTGGCCAGCCTGCTCGAACCCATAGCCCATGGCGATTTCCACGCTCATTGCGCCGGAGCAGGCACCGACAAGGAAGCGACCCAGCGCGACCGCGCCGAACGCGCAACAGCGGGCCGCGCCACGCATGCGATCACTCCGGACGTGCGCCGCACTTCCGCATTGTCGGAGGAGAAGCGCATGGCTGCCCAGCGCCTCGCCGAAGGCATGGTTGCGCGATTGCATCAGTTGCGCGGGCTGGGCCTCGGTTATCTGACGCTGGATCGCGCTACGCCAACGCTTTCGGCGGGTGAGCTTCAGCGGCTTCGGCTGGCCACGCAATTGAGCTCGATGCTATTCGGCGTCGTGTACGTACTCGACGAGCCCTCGGCGGGCTTGCACCCTTCGGACAGCCATGCCCTCTATGACGCACTCGACAAGCTGCGTGATGCGGGCAATTCGGTGTTCGTGGTCGAGCACGACCTCGATCTGATGCGCCGCGCGCAATGGCTGGTAGACGTGGGACCGGATGCCGGGGAGCGTGGCGGCCGCGTGCTCTACAGCGGCGCGCCCGAAGGCCTGCGCGCGATCGCTGAGTCCCGCACCGCACGCTACCTGTTCGACGAGATTCCCGCGCTACCCAGCCGCAAACGCGCCCCCAGTGGATGGCTCGAGCTGCATGGGATTCAACGCCACAATCTGCACGGCGTGGACGCACGCATTCCGTTAGGTGTGTTGACTGCGGTCACGGGTATCTCGGGCTCCGGCAAATCCAGCCTCTTCGCACAAGCACTGCCCGAACTGGTGCTCCTGCGTCTGGGCCACGAACCCGAGGACGATTCGGCCGAAGCCACGAGCGAGGGTCCAACAGTCATCGAAACCACTGGCGGCCACCTGGCCGGTGATGTGGATGCCGTGCAGCGCGTGGTGCAGGTGGACCAGAAACCCATCGGCCGAACGCCACGCTCGAACCTGGCCACTTATACCGGCCTGTTCGATCACGTGCGCAAGCTATTTGCCGCTACGCCGGACGCACGCCGCCGCCGCTTCGACGCGGGCCGGTTTTCGTTCAACGTGCCCAAGGGGCGCTGCGACACCTGCGAGGGAGAAGGCTTCGTGAGCGTGGAGCTGCTGTTCATGCCGAGCGTGTATGCGCCCTGCCCGACTTGCCACGGCGCACGCTACAACGAAGCCACACTGAAGGTCCGCTGGAACGAGCGCAACATCGCCGAGGTGCTCCAGATGAGCGTGGACGAAGCCCGCGACTTTTTCGCCCACGAGGACGTGGTAGCGCGCCCGCTGCAATTGCTGCGAGAGATCGGGCTGGGATACCTGCGCCTGGGACAGCCGGCCACCGAGCTCTCCGGGGGCGAAGCGCAGCGCATCAAGCTGGCCACGGAGCTGCAGCGCAGCCAGCGCGGCCGCAACCTGTACGTGCTCGACGAGCCGACTACGGGGCTGCATGCGGCGGACGCCGATAGATTGCTGGTGCAGTTGCAGCGTCTGGTCGACGCGGGCAATACGGTCGTCATGATCGAGCATGACATGCGTGCCGTGACACAAGCCGATTGGGTGATCGATGTGGGACCGGGCGCGGGCGATGCGGGTGGCCGCGTGGTGGCGACCGGCACGCCGCAACAGGTGGCGCGAGCGTCCGGCAGCCGAAGCGCACATTTTATTGCGCAGGAGCTGGCGCGTGCCACACCGACCGCACCGCACCGGCATCGCTAACCAATAAGCTCGCCATATCGCAAACGCCGCTCCCTCCGAACAACCCTTTCAAATACCTTTAATCGCAAGCCTGTTTGAACAATCGCAAACCGTTAGAACCCCTGCGCAGTTCCTGTCGAATGCGCGACCAGCAGCACGACGCCCAAAATGCAAGCGCCGATCAACGCAGCCAGCCCAACGGCCACGAACGGGAGCCAGCTGAAGTTGATATTGGCCAGATCGGCTTCGTGCGACGCGCTCTTGCGCACGCCAAAGAAGCTCCACAGGACCATGCGCACCATGCGTACGAGTTCCATCACGCCCTCCATCGGGTTCGATTCGATGGGTCTATGTTCGGACTTCACGGGCGGCGAAAAAAGGAGCAGTTGCGAACAATCTGAGCGATGCAGAATCGTCCCGCCGGATAAAGAAAACGCCCCGGTACTCGCGCACCGGGGCGAAAGGCTTGCCACGCTACAGGCAAAAAGAGCCGCAAGCTCTGCGGGTTTAGGTGATGATCCAGGCACTCGCGCAGTAATCCCGGCGCATCCCGGGAGAACAGACCCGGACTGCGATGCGCGCTGGCCGCAATGATCCGCGCTCCGGGGAAGGCCGTATAGAAGCAGCCGACGCATAATTGAGCGCAGCAGATTGGAATCCCCTTCCTGCTCGCCACAAGAAACGTACGAATCGACCCATGACCGCACTGGAACAGCCTGAACGCATGACACGCTATGAACGCCTCGCGCAGAGCATGGCCGCCGAGATTCGCTCGGGCAACCTGAAGCCGGGCTCTCGCATGCCTTCGCTGCGGCAGATCATCGCGCAGCACGGCGTGAGCCAGTCCACGGCGGCGCGCGCTTACTACGTGCTCGAACAGTGGGGCCTCGTGCGCGCCGAAGAGCGTTCGGGCTATTACGTCGCGCCGCCTTCGAAGGCGAGCCACGCGGACTCGCGCGCAACGACAGGCGAAACCGCCACCGTCGATATCAGCGAACTCGTGTTTTCGGTGCTCGACGCCGCGAAGCGCCCCGGCATCGTGCCGCTCGGCTCCGCGTTCCCTTCCCCGCTGCTCTTTCCGCTGTCGCGGCTGGCGAAATCGCTTGGCCAGGCCGCGCGCAGCGTGAGTCCGTGGAGCACGGTGGTCGATCTGCCGCCGGGCAACGAGAACCTGCGGCGGCAAATCGCGTTGCGCTATATGCGGGTTGGCATCTCGCAGCCGGCCGAGGACATCATCATCACGAACGGCGCGCTGGAAGCGCTCAATCTTTGCCTGATGGCCGTCACGCAGCCCGGCGATATCGTCGCGGTCGAGTCGCCGGGCTTTTACGCCGCGCTGCAGGCGATCGAGCGTCTTGGCCTGCGCGCGGTCGAAATTCCCGTCGATACGGCCACGGGGCTCGACCTCGACGCGCTCGCGCAAGCGCTGGAGAAGCACCCCATCCGCGCCTGCTGGTTCATGACGAATTTCCAGAACCCCACGGGCGTCACGTTGTCGGCGGCGAAGAAAGAAGCGCTAGTCGAGCTGCTCGCGAAACACGATGTCCCGCTCATCGAAGACGATGTGTACGGCGAGCTGCACTACGCGCCGAACTATCCGCCGCCGGCCATCGCGTTCGACCGGCGCGGCCTCGTCATGCATTGCAGCTCGTTTTCGAAGAACCTCGCGCCCGGCTATCGCGTGGGCTGGGCGAGCGCCGGGCGCTTCGCCGAGCGCGTGCAGCGCCTCAAGCTCATGACGACGATCTCGGCGAGTATTCCGGCACAGGCCGGCATTGCAGATTATCTCGAGCACGGCGGCTACGAGCGTCATCTGAAGAAGATCCGGCTAGCCATGCAAACGCAGCGCGACGCGATGATCGAGGCGATCCGCCGTTGGCTGCCCGAAGGCACGCAGTACACGCGACCCGAGGGCGGCTATTTCCTGTGGCTGACGTTCCGCGAGCGCATCGACGCCATGGCGCTCCATCGTCTCGCTATCGAACGCGGCATCAGCGTCGCGCCTGGCCCGCTCTTTTCCGCGTCGCATGCATTCGAAAACTGCATCCGGCTCAATTATGGTCATCCGTGGTCGCAGCGCATCGACGAAGCGATTCGCACGCTCGGCGAACTGCTCGTTCATCCCGATGTGTGCGCTCGATTGTGATCGCGCGACGCCACACGTTGCGGCGAGGGTTGTGAAGCGGTCTCGGGCGTAGAGGAAGATGCAGCCATTTCGTTCTGCTTGATGATCTTTTCGATCTCGCCGTTGGCTTGCGCATCGTACTGTGCAAACACATCGGTGCGATAGCGCGTATTGTGCGCCGCGCCGAGCTGCGAGCCGGCATCGTCGCGCGTATCGGTATCCACCGTCATCGAGAGGCCAATGCGCAACGGCCGCGCCGCGAGTTCGTGCGGATCGAGTGCGATGCGCACCGGCAGGCGCTGGACGATCTTGATCCAGTTGCCCGTAGCGTTCTGCGCCGGCAGCGTCGCGAATGCACTGCCCGTCCCCGCCGAGAACCCCTCGATACGACCGTGATACTTCACGCCCGAGCCATAGACATCCGCAGTGAGCGTTACCGGCTGGCCAATGCGCATATGCTTGAGCTGCACTTCCTTGAAGTTCGCGTCCACCCACACGCCGTCGAGCGGCACGATCGCCATGAGCGGCGTGCCGGGCGACACGCGCTCGCCAACCTGCACCTGACGCTGCGCCACATAGCCCGTGACCGGCGCCGGCAAGGTGTCGCGCGCGTACGCGAGCCACGCGGCGCGCACTTTCGAGGCGGCCGCCTGCACGTCCGGATGCTGTTCGACCGACGTGCGATCGGTCAGCGCATGGTTCGCCGCGCCTTGCTGGCGTGCTGCGTCGAGCGCGGCTTGCGCGGCCTGCACGGCGTCGCGGGCGTGGGCGACATCCTCGGCGGAAACGGCGCCCGAGTCCGCGACGGCCACGCGCCGGCGCAGATCGTCATTGGCGCGCGCCAGGTCCGACTCGCGTTGCGCCACGTTGGCCGCATAGAAGTCGTTGTTGACGTACAGGCCGCTCACACGGCGCACGGTCTGGCCCAGCGACGCTTCGGCATCGGCCAGTGCGATTCTTGCGTCCGCCGGATCCAGCGTCACGACTGGGTCGCCCTCCTTCACGATCTGCGTGTCGTCGGCATTGACGGCGACCACCGTGCCCGTGACCTGCGGCGTGAGCTGCACGAGATTGCCGTTCACATAGGCGTCGTCGGTCGACTCGTGAAAGCGGCCTTCCGTGAAGTAGTACGCCCCATACGCCGCGCCCGCAATCAGGGTGACGGCGCCGAGCAGCGCGATCAGGCGCTTGCGGCGGCCGGGGGGCGTGGGCGCTTTGTCCTCGTGCGCCGGGGCCGCTTGCGCGCCGCCTTTCTTCTCGTCGCGTTGATCCACCGCCTCGCGGTCGGTCGTGATCGTTTCGCTCATTTCAGTTCTCCTGACGGGTTTGCAAACATGCCGTTCAACGTGCGGCGGCAATAACGGAATGGGCTTGGGGAGCAGGTTGGGCGGCAACGTCCGTGTGGTGGCCGGTATCGGCTGAGGTATCGACATAGCCGCCACCCAAATCCGAAGCCAGCGCGATCTGTTCGTCGCGGCGATCCATCTTCAGGTTGGCGATGGCTTCGTCGGCGTTCAGCGCCGTGACGTCGGCATTGAGCACCGTGAGCTGATTGGTCAGCCCGCCCTTGTACTGCAGGATCGCGAGCTGGTCGGCGTCGCGCGCCGCCTGCTGCGCGGTTTGTGCATCGGCGAGCTGCGCGTCGTTCGAGCGGATCTGCGCGAGCTGCGTGGCCACGCCGCTGAGCGCCCCAATGAGCGTCTGGTCGTACGCGGCCACCGCATAGTCGAACTCCGCGTAGCGGCCCTTCAACTGCGCACGCAGTTCGCCACCGTCGAAGATCGGCAGATGGATCGCTGAACCCACCGACGCTGTGCGGCTCGCGGCAGTCAGGAAGCGGCCGAAACCGAACGCGTCGAGGCCCAGCGCGGCGCTCAGGTTGATGTCCGGATAGAACTCGGCCTTCGCTTCTTTCACCTCGTGCGTGATCGCATCCACGCGCCAGCGCGCCGCGACGATATCGGGGCGGCGGCTCACGAGGTCGGCGGGCAGGTTGTCCGGCAAACGCACTTCGTCGCCCACCCCAAGCGTTGGCCGCGCGATCGCGAGTCCGCGGTCGGGGCCCTTGCCCATCAACGCTGCCAGCTGGTAGCGCGTGGTCAGAATGCTGCCGTCCAGCGCACTCACGCGCGAGCGGCTTGTCGCCAGGTTTGCCTGCGCGGTCTTGCGCTCCACTTGCGTGTCGAGGCCCGTGGCGATTCGGCCCGCCGTGATGCGGTCGATCTGCTCGCGGCGCGTGACTTCTTCCTGCGCGATATCGCGCAACGCGTAGAGCCGCGCCAGCTGGTTGTAGGTGCGCGCGATCGAGGTATCCAGCGTGAGCTTGACCATCTCCTCGTCGGCTTCGCTCGCAGCGGTCTGCGAAACGGCGGCCCGCAGCGCCTCGCGGTTCTTGCCCCACAGATCGAGATCGTAGGATGCGGTGAGCAGGCCCTTGTTTTCGGTCTGCCACGAGCCGGCGTACGGCGGCGGAATCAGCGCCGTGCTGCTGTACTGCTGGCGCGAGAGCGAGTAGCTGGCGTCGACGCGCGGCAACGTATTCGCCTTCGCGGTTTCGCTATAGGCCTGTGCCTGCGCCACACGCGCCTTGGCCTGCTCGACCGTCGGGCTGCCCTGCAGCGCTTCGGCAATCAGCGCCTTCAACTGCGCGTCGCCAAACTGGTCGACCCAGTCGGCGGACGGCCAGTGGCCCTCTTCTTGCGGCAGGCTCTGCGCCGTTTCGAACTGTTGTGGCTTGGCCATCTGCGCGTCGCTGTGGATGCCCGCATAGTTTGCGCACGCCGCCAGCACGGCCATGGCGATTGCCGATACACCCAGCTTCAGCGTACGGGCACCGATGCTTGATCTAGAAGTCTGCGTTTTCATTTTCTGACAAATCAGATTAATGATCGAAAAAAAGCGCGCCACCACGGCCGCACCGTTCAGTCGTCTGTGAACTTGCGAAGCAGGCGGTTCAGCTCGGCAAACTCCGCCTTCGTGAATTTGCGCAGGCGGGCGTTCAACACATGCGGCGCGACTTCCGGAATCTGCGCCGCCGTTGCTTGCCCCTTTGCCGTGAGGTGCAGATTGACCACGCGGCGGTCGTCTGCGTCGCGCGAACGCTCCAGCAGACCTTTGGTTTCCAGCTTGTCCAGCATGCGCGTCATGAGGCCCGTATCGATACCGAGCAGTTTCGACAGTTCGAACGGCGTGGTCGCCACACCCTGCTTCAGCGAAAGCAGAATACCCATTTGCTGGCCCGTGATGTCGAGGCCCTTGAGCGCCGCGTCCATTTCCGCGACGACCAGATTACGCGCCTTGACGATCCTGAAGCCGACACTTTCCGTGAGCATGAAATTTCTCGTGGTGTAGTGGTCCATCGCGACATCCTCCGTGTTACAGATTACAATATCTGCATTATCAGATATTGTCAAGAAAAACACACGAGACGGGTCTGCCATCGGGACCGGGTTCAACTGCACTATTCAATGTCCGCCAGCCGCTGCCGCGCCCGCGCCACCGCCCTTGACCGGTCTCGTCACCCAGATCAGCGGGATGATGACGATGAAGATCACCGCCGATATCCAGAAGATGTCGTTCAACCCCAGCATGGTGGCCTGCGCGTTGAGCGAACTTTCGTAAAAGGCCGTGGCCTTCGGAACGCCGCCGCCCAGCGTCGCCTGCAGGTGCGCAATCGCGCTGGTGAAAGCGGGATTGTTCACGCTCGTTTGCTCGGTGAGCCGGGCGTGATGGAGGATCGTGCGGTCGTTCCAGGCATTGCTCATGAGCGACGTGCCCACGGCGCCCGCGAAAATGCGCGCGAAATTGGACAGGCCCGCGGCTGCCGGAATCTCGTCGGGCCGCAGCCCCGAGAGGATGATGCCGGTGAGCGGCGTAAAGAACAGCGCCGTTGGTATGCCTTGCAGCAGCGTCGGCAGAACGAGCGTCCAGGCATCGACGCCAGTCGTGTAGTTCGAGCGCATGAAGAACACGGCGGCGAAACCCACGAACGCCAGCGTGGCGAGCACCCGCAGGTCGGAGCGCGGCATGACCTTGCCCATGACGGGGGCGAGGATCACGGCGAAAATCCCCAATGGCGCGGTCACCAGCCCCGCATCCACCGCGCGGTAGCCGAGAAAGCCCTGGATCCACTGCGGCAGGATCACGAGGTTTGCAAAGAAGATCGCATACGCAACCGAGATCGCAATCGTGCCGCCAAGGAAGTTGCGTTTGGCGAACAGCCGCAAGTTGACGATCGGCTTTTCCTCAGTCAACTCCCAGATCAGGAAGAACACGAAGCTGACTGCGGCGACGATGGTGAGCGCCCAGATAACCGGCGAGCTGAACCAGTCGAGATCCTTGCCCTTGTCGAGCATGATCTGCAGCGGCGCCACCCAGGCGATGAGCGAGATCAGCCCGACCTTGTCGATTGGCAGTTTGCGGGCCGGGGTCTCGCGGTCGCGGTAGATCGCCCATATCGCGCCAGCGGCGAAGAGGCCAACGGGCACGTTGATGTAAAAGATCCATGACCAGCTGTAGCTGTCGGTGATCCAGCCGCCGAGCGCCGGGCCCGCAATCGGTCCCACGGTTGCTGTCATCGCCCACAACGCCAGCGCGTTCGAACTCTTTTCCTTCGGAAACGAAGCGAGCAGCAAGGCCTGCGAGAGCGGCACCAGCGGCCCCGCCACCGCGCCCTGAACGATACGGGCCACGAGCAGCGTGAGCAGGTTCGGCGCCAGACCACATGCTGCCGAAGAGAGCACGAACAGCAGGATCGCCCAGACGAACAGCTTGACCTGGCCTACGCGCTGCGTGAGCCACCCGGTCAACGGAATGGACACGGCATTGGCCGCGGCAAACAGCGTGATGACCCAGGTGCCTTCGTCAATCGACACGCCGAGATTGCCGGAGAGCGTGGGAATCGCAACGTTTGCGATCGACGAGTCCAGCACGTTCATGAAAGTGGCGAGCGCCACGGCGAAGGTGCCCAGTGCGAACTTCAGGCCAGTCAGCTGGGCGAGCCCGCCTGGGTTGGTCGATGGGTTCATGTTAGGTTCTCTCGTCTGGATGCGAATGTCCCGTCAAGCTCGGGCCGTTATCTGACATGTCTGATAATTGGGTAAAAAAAAGCCGCCTTAGCCATGGAGCAATCTGGAAAGCAGCGTTTGGCGCCTCGTCGACGTTTCGTCGACGCGCGAGGGCCGCTCGGTCGCGGCCCGCAACTCAAATGTTGCCCCGGGGAATCTTCATTGACGGGATCGTTCATCGATTGCCCTCCTCGATATCTGATGCGGAATATATCTGACATTGCAGATTCATGCAACCAAGTTCCCGGAGCCGTACGCGACGAGTCAGCGCCTCGAACTGGCGCGGCCCCCCCCTCCGCGCGCGACGCGATACACCGTGTAAAAAGTGATGTGAGCGGCAAGCGACTATCGACGCCGTACTTCACAGCTATATTGTTTCGGCAGAGATTTGCCCCGGATCTCCACCCTCTTTCCTCAGGAGAATCGAAGCATGACTGACAAACCGCTTACGCTGGGCATCGATCATGTCGGGTTGACCGTACGCGACCTGAACCTCACCCGCGACTTTTTCGTGGATTGTCTGGGCTGGAAACAGGTTGGCGAAAGGCCCAGCTATCCTGCTGCGTTCGTCTCGGACGGGCACGTCATGTTGACGCTCTGGCAAGTGACCGACCCGAGCCGCCTTGTCGAATTCGACCGCAAGACGCACGTGGGCCTGCATCATCTCGCCTTGCGTGTAGGCAGCGAAGAAGCGCTCAACGAGGTCTTCTCGCGCGTTTCTGCGTGGCCCGGCGTGAAAATTGAGTTTGCGCCGGAAAACCTCGGGCCGGGGCCAAAACGCCACACCATGGTGTACGAACCGGGCGGGATCAGGCTCGAATTCGACCACGATCCACGCTCGCAAGCCTCCTGAACCTCGCATCCACTCGCCAGCGGCCAGACGGTCGCTGCGCACCCCACCTTTCCCCCTATCCAGATTGACCCGCACGTGTGCATTCACGCGTTTCGGTCGCCGCTATTTAATCAGTAATCCGTAGTTAATAAAGCGCCAATCCGATGACTTTTCCGCGTGGCGTCATTGTGCCCGGCTTGTACCCATTTGTTCCTGCGACTCACAACTGTTTGTCCGCCCTCTGTGTTCAAAACAGCAGCGCCGGTGCGTAAATTGATCGACATCGGAGCAGCAAGCCCGATCAGATAGAGAGTCCAACTTACTTCGAGGTTGATATGAGCCAATCCCCCAAAGTCGTCGTGATCACAGGTGCATCACAAGGTATCGGCGCCGAAACGGCCAAGGCATTCCGTGCACTCGGCCACAACGTGGTCGCGACGTCGCGCAACATCAAACAGACTGACGATAGCAATCTCGTCGCAGTGGCCGGCGACATCGCCGACCCGGCCACGGCTCGCCGTGTCATCGAAACGGCCGTCTCGCGTTTTGGCCGCGTCGATACGCTCATCAACAATGCGGGCATTTTCCTGGCGAAGCCGTTCACGCAATACACAGCGGAAGACTACGCCGCGATCACGGGCATCAACCTCGGCGGTTTCTTCCATATCACGCAGCTCGCGATTGCAGAGATGGAAAAGCACGAGAGCGGTCATGTTCTCAGTGTCACGACGACACTCGTCGATCACGCAATCGACGGCGTACCGTCGGTGCTGGCCTCGCTGACCAAGGGCGGTCTCGCCGCCGCCACGCGCTCGCTCGCTATCGAGTATGCAAAGCGCGGCATTCGCGCGAACGCCGTGTCGCCCGGCATCATCAAGTCGCCGATGCACGCGCCCGAAACCCACGCGGCGCTTGGCGCACTGCACCCGATGGGTCATATGGGCGAGATGAGCGACATCGTGAACGCTATCCTCTATCTCGACTCGGCCCCGTTCGTGACGGGTGAGATCCTTCACGTAGACGGCGGCCAGATCGCCGGCCACTAAGCCGCGCCGGGCATCACCGATGCCAACGAGGAGCGCCGCGCGCCGGCGCTCCTTCCACGGATCATCATCAAGGAGAGCGAAATGCCGATCGTCACCATTCAAGTCACACGCGAGGGTACCAAGCCCGGCACGGATTCCGTCACGGCGGACGAAAAGGCCCAGCTCATCAAGGGCGTGAGCCAGCTATTGCTCGACGTGTTGAACAAGCCGCTCGAGGCGACCTTTGTCGTCATCGAAGAGGTGCCAACGGAAAACTGGGGATGGGGCGGCCTGCCCACCGACGTCTACCGGCGACAGAAGGGACTCATCAAGTAAAGGTGCGCGGCCTGCCCGAGAACAGGCTTCGCGCACAAATGCACCGGACGCTTAGTGGGTGGTCACGCCTTCAATCGATGTCCATCGTTCAGCAGGGAAAGCATTTCGGAAAGCGGGTCCATTGCGGTGCGACTCTCAGGTTCCGCACTCCGTAATCGCGCTGTAAACGAGCGTGCGCAACTGGCGGCGAATCGGGTACGCAGTCGAAGGCAGGAGTTGCGTGAGAAACAGCACGATCATGTCCTCGCGCGGATCGACCCAGAAGAAGGTGCTGGCCGCGCCGCCCCAGAAAAAGTCGCCCGCGCTGCCCGGAATCAGTGTGGATGCGGGCGCAATCGTCGTGGCGAAGCCCAGCCCGAAACCCACGCCTTCGTAGGCCGCTTCGGTGAACATCGAGCGCGAGAGGCGCGGCAGGTCGACACCGCCTGGCAAATGGTTGGCGGTCATCAGCTGGACGGTCTTCGGCCCGAGCAAGCGCACGCCGTCCAGCTCGCCGCCGCCCAGCAGCATGCGCGCGAAGCGCATGTAGTCCGCCGCCGTGGAAACCAGGCCGCCGCCGCCCGAAACGAACGAAGGCGGCTCGCGATACGGGCTCGTATGAGGATCGTCCTGCAGCGTCGGCCCCCGATCGGAGACGACCTTCGAGCCGAGCGCGCCGATGGCATAGCACGCGCAGAAGCGGGACACTTTCTCTTGCGGCACGTAAAAGGCCGTATCGACCATGCCGAGCGGGTCGAAGATGCGCGCTTTCAGAAAGTCCTCAAAGGCCATGCCGCTGACTTTGCCGACGAGATAGCCGAGTACGTCCGTGGAAACCGAATAGTTCCACGCTTCGCCCGGCGAAAATTCCAGCGGCAGCGTGGCCAGCTTCTCGATCATTTCGTCGAGCGTGCCTGCGGTTGCAAGCTCACCCACCTTGAGCTTGCGATACGCCGCGTCAACGTTGGTGTTTTGCTGGAAGCCGTAGGTCAGGCCCGAGGTATGGCGCAACAGGTCGACCACGCGCATCGGGCGCGCGCCCGCACGCGTCTGGAAACTCTCCATGAAGCCGCCCGCGTACACGCCAAGCTTTTCCCATGACGGGATGTACTTGCTCACGGGGTCGTCGAGCGCGATCTTGCACTCCTCGACCAGCATCATGATCGCCACCGACGTAATGGGCTTGGTCATCGAGTAGATGCGGAAGATCGAGTCCTCGGCCATGCGCGTCTCTCGTTCGCGATCCGCGAGACCCAGCACCGAGTTCAGCGCGAGTTCGCCACGCCGCCACACCTGGGTGACGGTGCCGGCGAGCGTGCCGGCGGCGACGTAGTTCTCGTCGAGAAAACGTTCGATTCGCGCGAGCCGCTCACACGACATACCCTGCTTTTCCAGACCTTCCCTACCCATGACTTCTCCTTTACCGGGTTGACCGAGCCAATTCCGAATGGATGGATTACATGCGATGCGCGCCACAGTATCGGTCATTCGGCGCGAAGTTGCGCAGCGCTGCATTGCGTTGTCCAGCACGACGCCACATTGTGGCGCTCGCGGCGCATGCAAACCGCATCGACCCAAAGCACGATTGAAATTCGTTTTTTTCGCGCCTCGACACGCAATATGTGTGGGGTACACTACCGGGCGACAAAATACAGAACGACAGCGGGGGTGGCAGCCATGGGCGAAACGGAAATACATTCCTGGCCCGGGAAGGCGTTGTTTCGCGCATTTCCGAAGGACCCTGAAAAAGAGCAGTCCGTACTGCGCATTACGCTCGGTTCCGTCGTGCTGCTCGCCTACCTTCTTGCCTGCTCGATCTATCGCTCGACGCATGCCTACGCAACGCTTCTTGCGGTCACCGCTTATGTGGCGTTCGGCGTCATCACGTATGTGGCGGTAACCGTCGCGCCGGCGCGCTCGCTCGTGCGCCTCGCGCTCTCCACGTTCGCCGATCAGGCCATCGTCACCGCCGCGCTGGCCGTGGGCGGCACGGCCGCGCTGCCGCTGCTGTGGGTGGCCTTCTGGTTTCTGGTTGGCGCGGGCTGCCGCTATGGCCAGCGCATGCTGGGCCTTTCCTGTGTCGTCGCGCTCGTCGGCATCATGGGACTCATGCACTGGCAGCCGTGGTGGCACGCCAACATCGCGGCCGGGCTCGGCATCGCGCTCAGCCTCGTGGCGACGTCCATTTATCTGGCGGTGCTCGTGCACCGGCTGGAACGCCAGGCGTCGACCGATCCGCTCACCGGGCTCTACAACCGCGTGCGGCTCGAGCAGGCCATTGGGCGCACGCTCTTTACGCGCGTCGGCGAAGTCGACCGCACCGCCATGCTGCTCGTCGATCTCGACGGCTTCAAGGAAGTGAACGACTCCTTCGGGCACGCGGTAGGCGACGAACTGCTGCGCAACTTCGCCGCGGCTTTGGAGCGCCGCATGCGGCGCGGCGACACGCTCGCGCGCCTGGGCGGCGACGAATTCGTGGTGCTGGCCCGCCACGTCTACGACAAGAACGACGCGCTCACGGTCGCCAACAGCATCCACGCGATTCTCGCCAATATGCGCACCGTGAGCGGCTATCCGGTCACGGTGTCGTGCAGCATTGGCGTGTGCCTGCTCACGGAAGGCACCGGCAGCCGCTCGCTCGACGCGCGAACCTTGATGCGCGCCGTGGACAGCGCCATGTACCGGGCCAAGTCGCGCGGCATGGGGAAGACGGAGTTCGTCGATCCGGTCGGCGTGGTGCCCAGCGCGGTCTGACCCCACTGACTCCCGCCACGTTCGGAAATAAACGGCTTGCGCCGTGCCCGTGCCCGGATTGTTCTTGCGGCGAAAACAGTGAATTCGTTTCTTAGGTATTTACCCTAGTCCCTGACCCTCCTACACTGCCTCCATCGCTGCAGACATCCCCGTCGGCAGCTCAAGAAGAAAGTAAATCTGGAGGTTATGTCATGAAATCGCTCGTCCAAGCCGTTGTTATCGCTGCCGCCCTCGCCGCTCCCGTTGCCGTGTTCGCCCAGTCGAACCAGCCCGTGACCCGCGCACAAGTCCGTGCAGACATGATCCAGGTCGAAAAGGCCGGCTTCAATCCGGCACGTTCGAACCCCAATGAATATCCGGCGAACGTTCAAGCCGCTGAAGCTCGCGTGGCTGCGCAAAATAGCGCAGTCGGCGGCGTGAACAACGGTTCGTCGCAAGCCGGTCAAGCCGCGCAGTAAGCTGTAAGGCTGAATAAGCCACGCTTTAAGGTTGTTGCCTTCTGGCCCGCCATTGCGGGCCAGTCGCATTTCTGGCCTTACGCCGGGACGCGCAACACCACTTCTCCCTCACCTGCCGGCAACTGCACGACTACGCCTGATTCCCCGGCGAGCGACTTCAGTCCTCCGGCGTCGCGCAGTTCGGGCCATTGCCGCAGCGTCATCGGCAACGGCGATTTCACGCCGTCGTAACACACAGTCAGCGTGTCGCCGCGCCGGGTCACGCTCACGTGAGTGACGCTTGCGCCGCGCTCGTCGCGCAGCGTCGCTGCCGCGCTCGCGCCATCGGCCAGCTCGAACAGATGCAGTTCGCTGCGCGACGCGTAGTCGTAGTCGGGACGCTGGTCCTCGGTCCCGATCGCGAGCAGCGTATTCGGCCGCACGTACACCGGCAGGCTCAGAAACCCGTGCCGCTCGCGCAGCCACCGGCCGCCCTCGACCTGCCGGCCCGTGAACAGATGCGTCCAGCGCCCCGCCGGCAGCCAGAAGTCCACGTCGCCCACGGCATTGAACACCGGCGCCACTAGCAGCGAGTCGCCGAGCAGATACTGGCGGTCCAGATGATCGCAGGTCGGGTCCTCCGGAAACTCCAGCAGCATGGCGCGCAACACGGGCGTGCCGTGATCGACCGCCTGTTGCGCGGCGTCGAACAGGTACGGCATGAGGCGCGACTTCCATTCGGTGAAATGGCGCACCACGTCCACGGCTTCGTCGTCGAACAGCCATGGAACGCGATACGACTTGCTGCCGTGCAGGCGGCTATGGCTCGACAGCAGTCCGAACGCGCACCAGCGCTTGTAGACGTCGGCGGGCGCAGTGTGCTCGAATCCGCCGATGTCGTGGCTCCAGAAGCCGAAGCCGCTCAAGCCCAGCGAGAGGCCGCCGCGCAACGTCTCGGCCATCGATTCGTAGGTCGCGCTGCAATCGCCGCCCCAATGCACGGGCAACTGCTGGCTGCCCACGGTGCCGGAGCGCGCGAACACCACCGCCTCGCCCTCGCCGCGCACTTCGCGCAGCACGTCGAACACCACCTTGTTGTAGAGGTAGCTGTAGTAGTTGTGCATCTTTTGCGGATCGGAGCCGTCGTGATAGACCACGTCGGTGGGAATGCGCTCGCCGAAATCCGTCTTGAAGCAATCCACGCCCATTTCCAGCAAGCGACGCAAATGGCCCGCATACCACTGCGCCGCAGCGGGATTCGTGAAGTCGACAATGCCCTGGCCTGGCTGCCAGCGGTCCCACTGCCACACGTCGCCGTTGGGCTTGCGCAGCAGGTAGCCTTTCGCCATGCCCTCGGCGAAAAGCGGCGACGGTTGCGCGATATACGGATTGATCCACACGCAGATCTTCAGCCCGCGCGCTTTGAGCCGCGCGAGCATGCCCTGCGGATCGGGAAAGGTCTCGCGGTTCCACTCGAAATCGCACCAGTGGAAGGCTTTCATCCAGAAGCAGTCGAAGTGGAACACATGCAGCGGGATACCGCGCTCCGCCATGCCGTCGATGAAGTGGTTCACCGTGGCTTCGTCGTAATTCGTCGTGAACGAGGTGGTGAGCCACAGGCCGAACGACCACGCGGGCGGCAGCGCGGGCCGGCCGGTGAGTTGCGTGAAGCGCTCCAGCACGGTTTTCGGCGTGGGGCCGTCGATCACGTAGTATTCGAGCCGCTCGCCTGCCACGCTGAACTGCACCTTCGCGACTTTCTCGCTGGCCACTTCGAACGAAACGTTTTCCGGATGATTCACCAGCACGCCGTAGCCGCGGTTGGTCAGATAGAACGGCACGTTCTTGTACGCCTGCTCGGTGCCCGTTCCGCCGTCGCGGTTCCAGCTTTCGACCACCTGACCGTTCTTCACGAACGCGGTGAAGCGCTCGCCGAGGCCATAGACATTCTCGCCAACGCCGAGATCGAGGCGCTCGAACATGAATGCGGCGCCCTGCTGGCTGGCGTCGTGAACCTGGCCGCTCGCGCGAAAGCCGCTGCCGGTGATGCGCTCGCCGTCGCGCAGGAAATCCACCGACCAGTCTCCCGACTTCACGATACGCACGGTGAGCGAGCCGCTTGTCAGGCACGCCTCTTCTTCAGTGTTCTGCGTAACGACGTCCGTTCTCGCGTGTTTGAGCGCGAAATGCGGTCCGCGATCGACCACGCCCGCGAAATGCTCGACGCGCACGCCAATCACGCCGCTTTGCGGCGAAAAAAAGCGCCACGTAAAGAGGCCCGTGTCGAGTTGCCGTTCGCGGTTCGAAACGTCGCGCGGCGCGACGTGCACGAGCAGTTCGTCGCCGACGATCTCCACGCTGTGCGGCGACGCTGAGTACGAGACGTTCAGACCGTCCCGGATCAACCAGTTGCCATCGCTGATTTTCATTTAGATGTACTCATAGCTTATTGAACAGCTTGTCCAGATTCACTTGCGGTTTGGCTACAGCGCCCGCTCGGTCTTCCTGTCGAACACGTGAATGTGCTCGCCCGAAATGTCGAGCCCGAGCGCTTCGCCGCTGCGCATGGCGCATACGCCGGCCTGCGCGATCATCACGGGCGCCGCAACGCCATCGAGCTTCGCCGCGATGAAGTTCATGGAGCCGGTGGTCTCCACGGTGTCGATCACGCCGCGCAGGCCGTGGGCCTCGCGGTGCAACGTCAAATGTTCGGGACGCAAACCGATCCAGACTTCCGCGCCCGCTGGCAGCGAACGCCCAAGGTCCAGCGTCTGCAGGCTCGCGCCTTGTGTGCCGCCGAACTGTGCGCTGCGCCCGTCCGGCCCGATCACGGCCTCGATGAAGTTCATCGAAGGCGAACCGATGAAGCCCGCGACAAAGCGGTTGGCAGGCTGGTGATACAGCGTGAGCGGCGCGCCCTGCTGCTCCACTTGGCCTGCGCGCATCACGACCACGTGATCGGCCATCGTCATCGCCTCGATCTGGTCGTGCGTGACATACACCGAAGTCGCGGAAAGACGCTGGTGCAGCTTGCGGATCTCCGTGCGCATATGCACGCGCAGCGCCGCATCGAGATTCGAGAGCGGTTCATCGAACAGAAATACCTTTGGATTGCGTACGATTGCGCGACCCATCGCCACGCGCTGGCGCTGCCCCCCCGAAAGCTGGCGCGGCATGCGCCCGAGCAGCTGGTCGAGGCCCAGCGTGCGCGCCACGCCGTCTATGCTTTCGCGAATGACCTGGGGCGCAGCGCGCCGCAGCCGCAGCGAGTACGACATGTTCTTTTCGATGTTCATGTGCGGGTAGAGCGCGTAGCTCTGGAACACCATCGCCACGTCGCGCTTGCGCGGCGGCACGTCGTTGACGACCTGGCCGTCGATACGCAGCGTGCCGCCCGTAATCTGCTCGAGCCCGGCAATGGTGCGCAGCAAGGTGGACTTGCCGCAGCCCGAAGGCCCGACCAGCGCGACGAAACACCCTTCGGGCACACTAATGTCGATGTCCTTCAACACCTGCACGGCTCCGTAGCTCTTGCTCAGGCGCTCGATCTGTATGCGATCCACAGCGATTCTCCGTATGCGTTACTTGAGCGCGCCGGCCGTCAGCCCGGCGACGATCTTGCGTTGCAGCAGCATGAACGCCACGAGGATAGGCGTGACGAAAATGGCCGAGTAGGTCATGATGCCGATCCAGTCGACCTTGGTCGCGCCGACGAATGCCGAAAGGCCCACCGTGGCGGTCTGATACTGGTCGTCGAGAATCAGCGAGCGGGCGTACACGTACTCGCCGAACGATTGCAGGAACACGAGAATCGCCGAGACGAGAATGCCGTTGACCGCGAGCGGCAGAATCACGCCGAAGAACGCGCGCGCCGGCGTGGCGCCGTCCACGAGCGCCGCGTCGCGCAACTCGCGCGGCACCTGCACGAAGCTCGGGCGGCACAGCACGATATAGAACGGCAGCGTCTTGGTGATCTGCGCGAGCACGACGGCCAGACGCGGCGTATCGAGCAGGCCGAGGCTCTTGAACGCCGTGAAGATCGGCGTGACCATGAGGCTCGAAGGCAGCGCCTGGAGCACCAGCACCGCGAAGATCGCGAAACGGGTCCAGCGGTTCTGCACGAACGCGAGCGCGTAGGCCGCGCCGGTGCCGACGAACACGGTCACCGCCACCGTGCCGCATGCGGTCACGAACGAGTTCCACAAGAAGCGGCCCATGCCGCTGCTGCTGAACACCTGCCACAGATGCGATTGCAGATGTTGCGGCCAGAACGTGGGCGGATACTGGAACATTTCGCTCGCGCTCTTGAACGCGGTGATGTACATCCAGTACAGCGGGAACAGATAAACCACCGTGACACACAGCGCGATGGCGAACAGCACATAGCGCTTCATGCCAGCCTCCGCAGGGCCGCCCCAAGGAGGCTGGCCGCTCCCCTGGGGGGCCGTGAGCGCAGCGAGCGTAGGGGCTGTTTCATCTCACACCATCCTTTCATTGCGAGTGGAGCGCACATAGATCACCGCGACGATCAGCACGAGCACCAGCATGACCGTGGCCACCGCGGAGCCCGCCGACACCTCGAAGGTCTGCAGGGAAAGCTGCCAGGACCAGTACTGCGCCACGAGCGATGAATTGGCCGGACCGCCTTGCGTGAGCGCCGCGATCAGGTCGAACTGCTGCATTGTCAGGATCGCGCCCAACGCGATCACGGCGCCGAGCGTGGCTTTCATCATCGGCAACGTGATGCCGACGAAGCGTTGCAGCGCATTCGCGCCGTCGAGTTCAGCCGCTTCATAAAGGTCGGCCGGAATGGCTGCGAGTCCGACCGAGAGCAGCAGCATGTTGAACGGCACGCCAAGCCACACGTTCGCGGCGATCACCGCATAGAGCGACCAGTGCGGGTCGGAGAGCCAGAAGATTTTCTCTTGCAGGATGTGCGTTTGCATCAGCACGTGATTGAGCACGCCATAATCGCCCGCGAAAATCAGCTTCCAGATCACGCCGACCACGAGGCCCGGCATGATCCAGCCCGCGAGAAAGAGGCCGCGCATGAGGCTCGAAAACGGAAAGTCCTGCGCGAACAACAACGCCAGCAGAAAGCCGATCACCACCTGAAAGACGAGCGACAGCCCAACGAACAGCACCGTGTTCACGATCACCTGGTGCATCTCGGGACGGCTGAACACATCGCGATAGTTCGCGAGCCCGACAAACGGCCGCAACAGCGTGGCAGGCGCCATCAAGTCGACCTGCTGAAACGACAGCACGATGTTGTAGATCAGCGGCAAGCCCGCAAACACCAGCAGATACAGCAACGCGAACACCGCCAGCGAAATCTCGAAGGCATGGGCGCGCGGAAAGCGGCGCAGCAGCCCCGCTGCCGGGTCGCGCGGAGCACGGCGCAAAAGTGTGTTCATGGCGGTCATTGCTCAAAGGCGGGCCAGCGCCCGAAGAACGCATGTTCCTCGGGCGGCAACCTCAATGCCATACTTCGTTCGGATTGCTTATTTAGCCGCGGCTTGAACCGTCTGTGCGTCCGCCGCCATGGCCTGTTGCGGCGTGGCCTGATGCGTGAGCACGGACTGGATCGCGTCGGAGATCGACTTCGAGATTTTCGGCCAGTTCGGGTTCGGACCGCGCGGACGGGCGTACTGCATCTGCTCGTTGAACACCTTGTATGCCTGCGGCCACTTCGGGTCCGGCGTCACGGTGTCTTTCGAAGGCGGCAGCATGCCGAATTCGTTCCAGTCGCGGCCGCGCTGCGCATACATGTACTCGAGGAACTGGAACGCCACGTCCGGGTTCTTCGCGCCGCGCAGGATCGCATGATTCTGCTCGCCGAGCGCCGAGGCGCGCGGGCCGCCCGCCTTCTCGACCGGCAGCAGCGCCACGCCCCACTTGAACTTCGCGCCCTTGTCCACGGCGCCCAGTTCCCACGGACCGTCGATGTCCATCGCGGCATTGCCGTTGATGAACGTGGCCGCCGCCTCCGACTGGCTATGCGTGAGCGTGTCCGGCGAGGCCACCTTGCTGTCCAGCAGTTTCTGCCAGAAGGCCGCCGCGCGCACCGCGCCCGGGTCGCTCATGCGGTCCCAGTCGGCGCCCGCGGCCTGCACGAACGGCAGGAACTGGAACACGCCCTCTTCCGTGTTGATGGCGGAAAACGCGAGACCGTACACGCCTTTCTTTGCGTCGGTGAGCTTTTGCGCGTCGGTATAGAGTTCGTCCCACGTTTGCGGCGCACGCTCGGGATCGAGCCCGGCTGCCTTGAACATGTCCTTGTTGTAGTAAAGCGCGAGCGTGTTCGTGCCGCGCGGAATGGCGTACACCTTGCCATTCCACGTGGCGTTTTTCAGCGGGCCGGGGAAGATCTGTTTCGCGTCGATCACCTTCGACTTCGCGAGGTACGGACCAAGATCGAGCAGTGCGTTCTTCGAAGCGAACATCGCCGTGTTCGGGTTGTCGACCGGCACGACGTCCGGCATGTTGCCGGACATCACGGCGCGCATGGTTTCGTCGTTGAGCGCCGCAAAACCCACCTTGCGGATCTGCACCTGGACATCGGGATGCAGCTTCCCGAATTCCTGCGCCATTTTCGCGGTGTAGTCGTCGGGCTCGTCCACGGCCCAGACCGAGAGCGTCGCGGCGTGCAGCGACGCACAGGAAAGCGAGAATGCCAAACCAATGGCCGCGGATGCGGCAAGTAGCTTCTTCATGCTGTCTCCGTTTTCGCGCGTTGGGAATCGCGCTTTGTTTCAGGCTCTTTTCTGTGGCGGTGCGGGAGCCGTCTCGTTCGGTTCGCGTTATCAGGCCTCGGTCTCATGACTTCGTGCCGCGGGAACCGCGTTTTCCGGAAACGTTTCCGGAAACAGGCAAATAGTTGCTTGTGAGGCAGGCGCTGTCAAGACAGCCAAGCGAAAATCACAATGTCGATTCGCGGAAACCGCAATACTTTGCGCGGCGTTGCCGGGCTGGCCATTAGCGTTGAACGGCCTCGGGCGTCACGATGTCGTCGTCGCGCTCGCGCAGCGTGAGCGGCCACAGCAGCGGCTCGCGCGCAGCGCGGTAGGCGTCGCCGATATCCGGGAACTGCGCGAGCAGCGCCTGCGCGAGACGCTGTCCGAGGCCATACGCGTCGAGTGTGAAGCCGGAGAGGCGCGGCGCCAGGTATTCCGACACTTCGCCCGCCAGCACGCCGCCCGAAATCGCCAGATCGCGGCCCGGCGCCCTGCCCGTTTCGTGCAGCTTGCGGTACGCGCCAATCGCCATGCAGTCGCTCTGGAACATCAGCGCGTCCGGCGGCACGTCCAGGTTGAGCAACGCCTCGGTCGCGAGATAGCCGCCGCGCTCGGAGAGTTCGTTGCGCTGCACGAACCCTTCGGGCACGGGCAGCCCGTGCTTCTTCATCGCCTTCTTCCATGCGCGCAGGTAGATGTGCGCCTGCATGGCGTCGCCGCCGGGAATGGCGAGCGCGATACGCCGATGCCCTTGCGCCACGAGCCGCTCGACGCCCTCCGTCACGGCCGCCTCGAAGTCCAGATCGACCCATGCATGCTCGCCGCCCGACTCGCTGCGGCCGAGCGCCACGAACGGAAAATGGCGGCTCGCGACATAATCGAGCCGCTCGTCGTGCTTGCGCGTGCCCGCGAGAATTACGCCGTCCACATGCCGGCGATCGACAATGCGCCGCAACCGCGCGAACTCGTCGTCCCACGACTCGCTCGAGTACATGACAAGATCCATGCCGTGGCGCGACAACACCGACTGCAGACCGTCCGCCAGCTTCATGAAAATGCCGAGCGTGTAGGTCTCTTCTTCGCGCCGCACCGGCAGCATCAGGCCGACGATGTCGAGCCGCCCCCGGCGCAGGCTCGCGGCCGATTTGCTGGGTGCGTAGCCATGCTCGAGCGCGGCGGCACGCACGCGCTCGCGCGTTTCGGCGCTCACCTCGTCGCTGTCGTTCAAGGCGCGCGACACGGTCGAAACAGACAGCTTCAGTACTTTGGCGAGTTCCCGAATACCCATGCGCTGGTGTAATGATGATTGGAATCAGTCCGGGCTCGCGGAGCCGGCACGGTGCGAAACATCATAACCGTAAGTGACCGAAGGGCCGAAGCAGCCGAAGAAACAAAAACAGCCAGCGGACGATTTTCACGTCCGCTGGCTGTTGGCTATGACTTCATGCTTCCCGGCTACTGCGTCGAGAACACCGATATCCCGCCATTCGGGAATGCCGATGCACCGGGCTGGTATGGCACGAAGACTTCGCCCAGGCTGCTGTCGATGCCAACCGAGTGCGCGCCCGTCCCCACCGCCACGGTATAAATGAGCTTGCGCGTCGCGCCGTCGATGACACCCATGGTCGGCGTGAAGCCCGACGCCGCCGCGGTGCCGCTCGTGACGTAGTGGCGCGCTGGCAGGAAATAGCGGTTCGACGAGGGATCGTATGCCACCTGATCCACGCCGCCAAATGGCACCGACGCGAGTTGCGCGCCAGTATTGCGATCGAGTATCAGCGTGATGAGCGGGTCACCCGCCGAAGGATCGCAGCCAATCAGCACGTCACTGTTAGGACCGAGCGCGATGCCTGCAGGCCCGCATTTGCCGAGCGGAAACGACTTGCTGACTGCTGGCGCGCCCGATGCGACCGAACTGGCGGTAATCACGTCGAGTTCGCCGTCGGGGTTAGCGGCCGTTCCGTCGTTGTTGATGAGGAAGTTCTTCGACACCGGGTCGTATGCGCAGGCTTCGAGACCGGACGAGCCGTTAAAGACCAGCTTGTTCACGACGGTCTGCGTCGTGGTCGAGATGAAGGTCACGTAGGGCGGCGTGTCGCCAGGGCTCGCAAACATGATCAGATGGTCGTCGGGATCGTAGCAGCCTTCGTCCACGCGCGAGCCGGACGTGCTGATGGGGATCGTCTTGACCGTTTGCATCGCGGACGTATCGACGACTTTCACGTTATCGACGTCGCCCACATACAGCGTATGCGTTCCCGTCACGCCCACGATACCATCCGGCCCGGAGGCATCGGTATTCGCGCCCACGCCAGTGAAGTTGCCGGAAATCTGCGCAATAAGCGCGTGCGATTTGGTGTCGACGACATCGACAGACTTGTTGTTACGATCGGCCAGATAATACTTGCCCGCCTCCACATAGCCGATGTCGAAGCTGAACGCAGGGCTCGTGGTATTGGGCACGGCAATGTTCGTGAGCAGTTTGGGCGCGGACGGTGTGGCCGCGGCCGAAGTCGGGTTCGAACTGGAACTGTCTCCTCCGCCGCAACCGGCAACGGCTACGGTGGCTATCAATAGAAAGGCCAATAACGGTTTATTCATCAGTCGGCTCCTTTGAGTAGCAGAACAAGTGGGTCAAGACGAATGCCTCACGGAATCTGCGGGAGCACATCGATGACTTGTCATCGCACTGCGGCTCACGTCATCCATGTCCTTGAAGCGGCCAAATGGCAGGGCTTCGATCTGGACGTAAGAATGCGCAAGGAACGGTAATCATGCACAACAAAGAAATTGATCGTTTCCATATAAAGGCATCTATGAATGTATGGCTGCGGAAATTTTTCGACCAATGAATTACGCGAACTTAGTAAGTTTTAATTCACGCATTTGATTTTGAGAACAAAACTCAGAATTGATCAGAGGGGGAAGATAATCGGCGCGTGCTGCGTCGCGCCATCTCCTGCATCGCACTGCAGCGAGGGAGTCTGGGCGCGAGCTTCAACTCGCCATTGAGGATTTGATGCGCGGGCACATCGAAAGGCCCGGCTCGACACACGCGCGCGTTGCGCAGCGCGACCTGCGCGCTCATGTAAGGCGCGGTTGTGAATTCGAAAGCGCCATAGGCAGTCAGTCGAATGTCATGCCGAGAGAAATGAAAGAGAGGCCAGGGAAAAGCCTGACCTCTGGATGATTCACGACGAATATAAGCGCGAACGAATCAGAAGTTATTCGCCAATCTAGCCGTACTCAAAGCGGCACATCCTCGATCAACCGCGCTTTCAACGCACGGATGCGCTGATCGACGAAATAGCCGCCGCCTTCCGTATAGCGAAGGTAAAGGCGTCCGCACAGTGTGCACTTCCAGACACCGCAACGGTTATACGGAAAGTACCGGGGTGCGATCGGCGCGCTCTCCGACCAGTAGCCGGTTTCCCCCGGCAGATGTTCGGCAAAGGTCGGCTCGGCTTCGTCGGCGCATACGAGCGTGCCGATCTGTTCCAGTTGCCGCTCGTCGAGCGAAAGCGGTTGCGATTGCCAGCCATCGAGCGGCGTTTTCGTGCAGGTGCACGGCGGCGGGTCGGTTCGCTCCGCGTGTTCGGCGAGTTCGCGCAGCGCGGCAGCGTCAAGGTATCGGGTCATGGAGCAAGAATGGACTGCGGTTGAGCCAGGGAGCGCACAGGCTCCAGCGCGCATCTTAACGCCTGGCGCCACGAGAGATCATCAAACCCCGCTTCTCATGCGTTCGATATGCGGCATCACCCAAGCGCGGTCGAAGCGGCCTTCGGCTATCGCATGCAATGCGGCGGCCTCCTTTTCGCCCTGCTTGCGCGCGCCCGCAATCACGGTTTCCACATCTTCGGGGGCGATGGCGAGCAAACCGTCCTCGTCGCCGACGATGATGTCGCCCGGGTTGACGACCATTCTGCCGATGGTCACGGGCACGTTGATTTCGCCGGGTCCGTTCTTGTACGGGCCGCGATGTGTCACGCCGCGCGCGTAAACAGGAAAGTCGCGCTGCCGAAGTGCGCCAACGTCGCGGATCGCGCCGTCGATCACGAGGCCCTGTACGCCAAGGCTTTCTGCATAGCTCGACATGATGTCGCCCATCAGCGCCTGGGTCACTTCGCCTGCGCCGTCGATCACGAGCACGTCGCCCGGCCGGCAGAAGTCGAAGGCGCGATGAATGGCGAGATTGTCGCCGGGCCGCGTGCGCACGGTCACGGCCGTGCCCGCCATCGGCTTGGCCTTGTGGAACGGCTGCAAGCCGAGAATGCCGCTCGAGCGCGCCATGTTATCGCTCAGGAGCGACACGGCCAGTTCGCGCAACACGGCGAGCGTAGCTTCGCTGGCCTGGGGAGCGGATGCGTTTTCGCGCCAGCCGATCGGGTTTGCATTGTGATTCATTTCGTCATCCCTTCCAGTGCGGTTTGTCGTTCGATCTGCGCGGAAAGGCGGCTGTACACCGCGCGCGCGTTGCCTTCGTAAATGCGTTGCCGGTCGGCGTCGCTCAGCCATTCGATCGCGTCGATATAGCGGCGCGTGTCGTCGTAGTAGTGGCCGGTTTCCGGGTCGATGCCCTGCACCGCACCGATCGTCTCCGAGGCGAACAGGATGTTCTCGACCGGAATCACCTTGGCGAGCAGGTCGGAGCCCGGTTGGTGGTACACGCAGGTATCGAAAAAGACGTTCTTGAGGAGATAGTCCTTCAGGAGCGGGCGTTTCATGTCCTGCGCCAGACCGCGATAACGCCCCCAGTGATACGGCACCGCGCCGCCGCCATGCGGAATGATGAAGCGCAACGTCGGGAAGTCGGCGAAGAGGTCGCCCTGCAAGAGCTGCATGAATACCGAGGTGTCGCCGTTGATGTAGTGCGCCCCCGTGGCATGAAAGTTAGGATTGCATGACGACGAAACGTGAATCATGGCGGGCACATCGAGTTCGACCATGGCCTCGTAAAGCGGATACCACGAGCGGTCCGTGACCGGCGGCCCGGACCAGTGCCCGCCCGATGGATCGGGATTCAGGTTGCAGCCCACGAAACCCAGTTCCTCCACGCAACGCCGCAACTCGGGAATGCAGTTCTCCGGCGACACGCCCGGCGCCTGCGGTAGCTGGCAAACGCCCACGAAATGCTGCGGGAACAGCGAGCACACGCGGTGCACGAGGTCATTGCATTCGCTGGACCAGTGCGCATTGGCCGCTTCGCCCGCCTGGTGGTGCCCCATGCCGGCGGCGCGCGGGGAGAAAATCGTCAGGTCCGTGCCGCGCTCGCGCTGAATGCGGCGCTGGCCGTTTTCGATGCTCTCGCGAATCTCGTCGTCGGTGATCGACGGGCGCGGCGGCACCGGCGTGCCGTCCTTGAGCGCGGCAATCTGTTGCGCGCGCCAGGCTTCGTGCTGGGGCGGCGAGGTCGTGTAGTGACCGTGGCAGTCAATGATCATGTAGCAATTCCATCAGGGGTACGGACGATTGAAGTCAGCTTTCCGTCGCTTCATCGCGGCCAACGAGCGCGCGGTTCGAAGCGGCGTTCTCGGCAGGCTTCACGCGCATCACAATGGCAATGAGCGTGGCGACTACGAGGAAAGCAGCGATGGTGAGCAGCGCGAGCTTGAAGTTGCCGGTGGCGTGGCGCACGAGACCAATGCTCCACGGCCCCACTACGCCGCCGAACTGCGCGATCGTATTGATGAGCGCAATCGTCGCCGCGCCCGCCGCGCCGGTTCTGAACGAAGCGGCCAGACTCCAGAACAGCGGGTTGCCCGCGTAAATGAAGAGGCCCGTCACGCAAAGCAGCGCATACGCAAGCAGCGGATTCGGTGCATACGCGCTGCCTGCAATCGCGAGTGCGCTCATACCGTAGACGAATGCAAGGTGGTATTTGCGGTCGCCGGTGCGGTCCGAGCTGCGGCTCACGAGATACGTGCCGAGCACGCCCAGCAGTGGTGGCGCAGCGGAAAGGAAGCCCACTTCGATGTTGTTGAGATGGCCGAGGCTCTTCACGATTTGCGGCAGCCACAGGAAGAGCCCGTAAATGCCGACCAGCGCGCAGCCGAACAGACAGGCGAGGCTCCATACGCGAATGTCGCTTGCCACCTTCAGCAGCGGAAAATGCCGATGGCCGCCAAGCGCCTCGCGTTCCGCTGCGAGCGTGGACTCGAGCCATTGCTTTTCTTCCGTGGAAAGCCAGTCGGCGTCCGCGGGGCGCTCGGTCATGACGCGCAGCGTAATGAGGCCGAGCAGCATGGCGGGCACGCCTTCGAGAATGAACATCCACTGCCAGCCGTGCATGCCGAGCAGGCCGTTCGCATAGGTCATGAGCGTGGTCGAGAGCGGGCCGCCCAGCACGGCCGAGAACGACCCCGCGATGATGTACCCGCCCACGGCGCGGGCGCGGTAGCGCTCCGGAAACCAGTAGGTCAGATAGACCGCAATACCTGGCAGAAAGCCCGCTTCCATCACGCCAAGCAAAAAGCGCAGCACGTAGAAGCTCGAGGCGTTGAACACAAAAGCCGTTGCGGCCGCAACGGCGCCCCACGTGAGCAGAATGCGCGCGATCCAGCGGCGCGCGCCCACGCGGTGCAACAACAGATTGCTGGGCACTTCCAGCAGCATGTAGCCGATAAAGAAAATGCTGCCCGCGAAGCCGAACACGGCGGGGTCGAAGCCCATGTCCGAGTTCATGTCGAGCGCGGCGAAGCCGATATTGATACGGTCCAGATAATTGAAAAACATCATGCAGAAAAGCAGCGGCACAAGCCGCTTGTAAACCTTTCGCATGGTTGCTGCTTCGTCGATGTGACTCATGCTGTCTCCGCATCATGGCGACGGGCGGTGCCGTCGCTGCATCGTTATCGGCCGGGAGCGTTGATCGCTGCCGGCGGCACCTCACGAGACCGGGCGCCTGAGTTTCGATAATAAGAAGCGGGGAGCGTCGAGTCCAAGACGCGATACTTATGCTTCTATAAGCGTGCGCTTATAGTGTGGCTGCAAGCGGCGGCGGCAGGCATTCGAGAAACGCGCGCAGATGCGGCGAGGCGTCGTCGCTGCGGAAGGTCGCCGCCAGCACGGTGCGCTGCGCAGCGCCGGGGCCGTCGAGGTGGCGCGCCACGACGTCGGCGCGGCCATTTCGCGCCACCGACTCGCCCACCACGGTCACGCCAAGCCCCGCCGCCACGAGCGCGATGGCGGTCTGGATCTCGTAGGCCTGGTGCGCGACGAAGGGCGTCACGCCCGCGTCGCGGTAGAGCGCCTGCACCGTGCGCTTGAACTGCGCGTTCTGATGCTTCGGATAGAGGATCAACGGCGTATCGGCAAGCTCGTCGATGCGCACCTTCTTTCGTTTGGCGAGCGGGTGATCGGACGCCATCAACACCACGAGCCGCTCGCGCAGCAGCGGCAAGGTCGTGTAGCCGGGCACGGGCACCGGCTGCCGCCCGATGCCGATATGGATGCGCATGTCGCGCAAAGCGTCGGTTTGCTCGTCGGTCAGCATTTCGAACAGCTTGAGTTCGACTTGCGGATACGCCTGATGAAACGCCTTGAGCGCGGGCGGCAGGACGCTGTACATCGACGAGCGCGTGAAGCCGACACTGAGCCAACCGCGCCGGCCAACGCCGATCTCCAGCGCGCCGTGTGTCACCTCGGCGAGCGAACCGAGAATCTGCCGCGCTTCGGTGGCAAGGTACTGGCCGGCTTCGGTCAGCCGCAGCGGGCGGCGCGTGCGATCGATCAGCTGCGTGCCCACGCGGTCCTCCAGGGCGCGTATCTGCTGGCTCAACGCCGGCTGCGCGATATGCAGACGTTCCGCGGCGCGGCTGAAGTTCAGTTCTTCGGCGAGTGTCACGAAACACTGCAGGCCCCGAAGCTCGTTCATCTCGTCGTCTCCGTGTCGCTTAGAGGGTGTTAAGCATTTAAGGTCAGGGTTGACATCCTGGCAGTATGCCAAAACGTAAGCCCTACCCAACGGATGCATCGGATGAAGCGTGGTATTTCACCGCTCCGCTCCTGACCTTGATGAACAAGCGCCTCGCGGTTCCCGAGAGACGTCACGGTATGTCACGCTGCGCGTGCCGCCTCGAATTGTGGGCCCCGCCAAAATCGATAGTGAGGGGTTATAGCAGTCACCATGGCCGTGAAGTCTCTAGATGTTGACGGAGCACAGACCGCGCACTTTGGGTTAGCGCTAGCTTTGCGATTTCCTTAATCCATGGAGATTCGCCGATGGCCGGCACACATACTCACTCGCACCGCCCGATCAAACACCAGAAGCATCCGTGGTCGGAGAAGTCCGTCAGCATCGTCCCACTGACGTCACAACTCGCCCTTCGCGACGCAATGGCCAAAGAAGGCATTTCATTGGCGGATTACAACGATCTTCTATGGATCATGGCACAGGAATCGGCGGGCGTTGTCGACGCGCGTAACGGTGCTTCGACGGCGCGCGGCCTCTTCCAGCTGCTCCATGCACAGTATGATTTGAATCCGCGCGGCGAGGCATCATTCGGAAACGCAGTTGAGGAATGCCAAGGCGGAATCCGCTACATCTATGGGCGTTATCACACGGCGCGCCGGGCGCGCGATTTCTGGCAAAGTCACCACTGGTATTGAGGCCATGCGTACGCAATCAATAACCGTTACGTTGCTATTCCTGTGTGCGTTCCCATTTATTGCCCACGCTCAGCAACCGCCCAGGTTTGAAGACTGTCCCGCAACGATCCAGGCGAAGCGCGCACCCGCGCGCCTCACGTTCGATGCACGGTCGCGCCAGTACCGCAGCGCAATCCAGAATGCCGCCAGAGGACCGGTCAATTTCGCTGGGCGCTATATCCTCGCGCAATGGGGCTGTGGAGCCGGTTGTGTCATGGCCGCCGCGATCGATACGAAAACCGGTCGCGTTACGTCCTTGCCGTTCACGGTGTCGGACTGGCCGCTCGATGTGACGGAGCCGCTAACGTACCGCTCGGATAGCTGCATGCTGGTTGTGCGAGGAAGCCGCAATGAACGCGAGGAACAAGGCACATACTGGTACGCCTTCGACGGCAAGGCGTTCCGGTTACATGCAACGGTTCCTTAATCGGGCGACGAGGCAAGTTGCGAGAGTGGCGCGCGCCTGAACGCGCCCGCCTGAGCCGCGCCGCCCGTGTTGCCGTAAGGTGCGCTGACCCGCTGCGCGTTGACTACATCCTTATGTCACGCCTGCCTTTTAGGCGGCAGCGGCTGGTCGAGGCCGGGCTCGACCGGCGTGGGCACCGCGTCGCCTAGCGGCCTCGAAATATCGTTGTGCGGCGCACGATCTTCCTCGTCAGGGCTCTCGGCCTCCTCCTGGGCAGTCGGCAAATCGTGCGTCTTTGGCGGTAAAGGCTGATCGAGACCCGGCTCGGTGGGTGCGGGCACAGCGTCCCCAAATGGCTTGGGCAGATCCGTGCCGCGCGGCTCCGGTGCGTCTTGGGGCTGTTCGGGCTTGTCGGTCTGGTGGCTCATCGTTTCGACCTCCCTTTGCGATGGATATCGCATGGTCCATACACATCACGCACGGAACATGCCAGCAAACGGCGTGTACCAACTTCAGTAGAATGAGGGACACTCCGCGCCGAATCTGGCCGCAGACGAAGAATCACGCCCCGGAACACGCCTGATGCTGCACGCCCTCGATCGCCGCACCGCCATCGCATTCCTTGTGGCCGCAACGTTCTTCATGGAGAACCTCGACGCAACGGTCATCACCACCGCGCTGCCCATCGTCGCGCGACGCTAGCAAGCCTCCGACCCCTGACTCCCATCTTCGTCCACACCGATGCTTACTGTTGCGCTTCTCGTGTTCCCAGGCGTCCAGGCCCTCGACGTATTCGGGCCTACCGACGTTTTCTCGGAGGCCAATCGGCTGCTCGCTCCCGAGGCGCAATACCGGCTCGAGCTGATCGCAACGGAACGCGACACCGTGCGCTGCTCGAGCGGTGTGCGCATCGGCGCGGACCGCCACTTTAGCGAGGCACGCGGCCACTACGATCTGCTGCTCGTCGCAGGCGGGCCCTCGCTAGTGGAGCAACCGCTTCCCGATGCGGCGCATGTATGGCTGCGTGAAGCCAGCGCGCGCGCCCGCCGCTTCGGATCGATCTGCAACGGCGCGCTCACGCTCGGGCGCGCAGGCTTGCTCGACGCGCGCACCGTCACCACGCACTGGAACGACGCCGCCGCCCTCGCCGCGATGTGCCCCACCGCGAACGTCGAATTCGACCGCATCTTCATTCAGGACGGCAATCTCTATACCTCGGCGGGCGTGACGGCGGGCATCGATCTTTCGCTGTATCTGCTCGCGCAGGACCACGGTCCGGAAATCGCGTTGCAGGTGGCGCGCCGGCTGGTGGTGTTCGTGCAGCGCGCGGGCGGCCAGTCGCAGTTCAGCCCGTATCTCACGCCTTATGCGGAGGCGTCGTCGCCGATTGCCCAGGTGCAGCAGCATGTGCTCGGGCATTTGAACGAGGATCTGGGCGTGGAAGTGCTCGCCGCCATAGCGAAGATGAGCAAGCGAAACTTCGCGAGAATCTTCGTGCGCGACACCCACGTGACGCCCGCCGAATTCGTCGAGAGCGCACGCGTCGACGCGGCGCGCGTCATGCTGGAAAACAGCACCGCGCCGTTAAAAACCGTGGCCTTCCGCTGCGGCATGCGCGACGCCGATCATTTGCGCCTGGCATTCAAGCGCAAGCTGGGCACCACGCCGCAGCAATATCGCGCGCACTTCGGCGCGGTTACGGGGAAGGGCAAACGCGCGAGCAAAGCGGATTCGTAGAAGAACCTACGCCCCCGCGCGCATCTCGCGCCGCACCGCCTGTGGCGGCACGCCAAAGCCACGCACGAACGCCTCGCGCATGTGCCGCCGGTCGCGAAAGCCAGTCTCGCGCGCGATGACGTCGAGCGGATGCGTGCTCTGCTCGATCATGAGCCGCGCCGCCTCGAGGCGCAGCCCCTCCACGGCCCGCGCGGGCGACTGTCCCGTTTCCGCCGTGAACACGCGGCTGAACTGGCGCGGGCTGAGATGCACGGCTTCGGCGAGTTGCTCCACCGTGAGCGCGCTGCTCAGGTTGCGCCGCGCGTAGTCGAGCGCGTTCTGGATGCGGTCGGATTTGGGCGCGAGCGCGAGCATTTCCGAATGCTGCGACTGGCCGCCCGAGCGACGCTGATACATGACGAGCTTGTGCGCGACCGAGCGCGCCACTTCCGCGCCAAGGTCGCGCTCGACCATGGCGAGCGCGAGATCGAGCCCCGCCGTCATGCCCGCCGAGGTCCAGACCGGCCCGTCGACGATATAGATGCGGTCGTCTTCCACGCGCACGTCCGGAAAGCGCTGCCGCAAATCGCGCGCGTAGATCCAGTGTGTGGTGGCGCGGCGGCCGTCGAGCAGGCCTGCCTCGGCCAGCACGAACCCGCCCGTGCAAATGCCCGCCACCCGGCGTGCGCGGCCGCTCGCGCGGCGCAGGAACGCCAGCACCGCGGGCTCTGCAGCCACGGCAACCGGATCGTTCACGCCCGCCACGATCCAGGTGTCCACGCGGCTGCGCGCGGGCGCGGGCGTACGCTGCGTGTCCACGCTCATGCCGAGCGACGAGCGAACCGCCCCGCCCTCCATCGAATAGTTCTCCATCGCGTAGAACGGCGAGCCCGCCACCACGTTCGCGTATTCGAAAACGCTTTGGGTCGCGAGCGCCATCACCTGGAACCCGTCGCTCAGCAGGTAGCCGATGCGGTGCATGTCCTACTCCCGTCGTTGCGTGTCCTAAAACATGACCATATACGTCATTTGCGCCACGGTCAATCACGGCCAGAATGCATTCACAGCAGCGCCAACTCGTACGTTACCTAACCACTCGCGCCGCTACACAAAGGAGTGCAATCATGACCCAGCCATCTCATCGCGGCACCGCGCTCGTCACCGGCGCCTCTTCCGGTATTGGCGCCGTGTACGCCGCAGAACTCGCCCGCCAGGGCTACGACCTCGTGCTCGTCGCGCGCAATCGCGACCGGCTCGCCGCGCTCGCCGAGCGCATCACGAGCGAAACCCAGCGCGACGTGGAAGTGCTCGCCGCCGATCTCAACGACCGCAACGACCTCGCCGCCGTGGAAGCGCGCCTGCGCGACGACGCGAGCCTCACGCTGCTCGTGAACAACGCGGGCATCGGCACGCACACGCCGCTCGTGGAGAGCGATGTCGATCACATGACGCGCATGATCGAGTTGAACGTCACCGCGCTCACGCGGCTCACGTATGCGGCCGTGCCGGGATTCGTCGCGCGCGGCAATGGCGCGATCATCAATATCGCCTCCATCGTCGGCATCGCGCCCGAGATCCTCAACGGCGTGTATGGCGGCACCAAGGCGTTCGTGCTCGCGTTCAGCCAGTCGCTGCATCACGAACTGGCGGCCAAGGGCGTTCGCGTGCAGGCGGTGCTGCCCGGCGCCACGGCTACGGAGTTCTGGGAGACGGGTGGACTGCCGCTCGAACATCTCGACAGTGCGATCGTGATGTCGGCGCAAGACATGGTGAGCGCCGCGCTCATCGGCTTCGAGCGCGGCGAAACCGTGACGATTCCTGCGTTGCACGACGTGGAGCAATGGAACACGTTCGAGACGGCTCGCCGCGCGATGTCCGCGCATCTGTCGAGCAACACGCCCGCGGCACGCTATCGCGTTGCGCAGTGACGTTCGCGTTCGAGTCAGGCGGGGGCTTTTGCCCCCGCAACTCACGCTTCCCGCTTGGTCCGCCCGTATAGCAGCAGCATCGCCGCAATCACTACGCCGTAGATGATCTGGCGTCCGGCCTCCGGCATCTGCGCGACCGAGAGGATCGATTGCAGCAGCGTGATGAGGATCGCACCGGCCACGGTGCCGAGGTACGAGCCCCGGCCACCCAGGATGGACGTGCCGCCCAGCACCACCGCCGCGATTGCGGGCAGCAGGTAAGCGTCGCCCATCGACTGTGCCGCCTTCGACGCATAACCCGCGAGCAGCACGCCGCCGAACGCCGCGAACGCACTGCACACGGCGAACGCAGCCACGGTCACGAACCGCGTATCGATGCCGGAGAGGTAGGCGGCGCGCTCGGTGTTGCCGATCGCGTAGAGCGTGCGGCCGAAGGTCGTGCGCGAGAGCAGGAACATCGTCGCGGCCCCAATCACCACCCACAGCGCGACGGCATTCGGCACGCCGGGCACGAGCCAGCCCGCGGCGAGCCATCGCATGACTTGCGGCGCAGAATCCTGCGGCGACGATCCCCCCGTGTAGACGATCATGATGCCCTGCGCGACCGCATTGGTCGCGAGTGTCGCGATCATCGATGGAATGCGCAGGAGTGCGACGAGAATGCCGTTGACGATGCCGATCAGCACGCCACAACCAATGCCAACGGGAATCGCGAGAATTTGCCCGAGTTCGCCGTGCCCTGACACCGCGCACGCCATCATGGCGCCGACCGTGATCGTCCACGGCAGGGACAGGTCGATGTGGCCAAGCAGAATCACCATCATCAGCCCGGTCGCGATAATGCCGAGAAACGCGCCCACCTTCAGTTGCAACAGGATGTATTCCGGCGACGTGAAGTTGCGCGAAAACATCCCGCCCACGAGCAGCAGCGCAATGATGCAGCCGAACGCAATCACGATCGGCTTGTCGATCTTGCTCGTGAGCCTCGACACGAACGTGGTCCGCGTGCTTGCCGAAACGCCGCTCATTGGAACCACTCCAGACGGTTGCGCACGCTGAACAGCCCACACGCGCCAATCGCGACAGCCAGCAGAAGAATCACGCCCTGGAATAGCGGCTGCCACAGCGCGTCGACGTTGAACACGAACAGCAGGTCGCCGATCGAGCGAAACGCGAATGCGCCGAAGATCGCGCCAATCGCACTGCCCTTGCCGCCGAGCAGCGACACGCCGCCGATCACCACGGCGGCAATCGAAAAGAGCGTGTATGAGTTGGCGCTGCCAAGGCTCGCTTCGCCGGTGTCGGTGAAGAAGGTCAGAAAAAGGCCGCCTATCGCGGCGAGCAGGCCGGCCAGCGTGTAGCTTGCGAACTTCGCGCGGCGGATCGGCATGCCGGAGAGGAAGGCCGCGGGTTCGGACGAACCGGTCGCATAGGCCGCCCGCCCCACTGCCGAGCGTTTGAAAGGAATCCAGACGATTGCCACCGCCGCAATGAGAATCAGCAGGCTCGTCGGCACAACGCCTGCAACCTTGCCGGTCAGAACGTCGGCGAGGTCCTCGTTGATCGAGCCGCCCGGCACGGGGCGCAGTAGCAACGCGATGCCGTAGTAGACGGCGCCCGTCGCGATCGTCGTCACGATCGGTTGCAAGCGCCCGAAAATGATGATCACGCCATTGAGCGCGCCGCACAGCGCGCCTGCCGCGAGCACGCCCACAATGCCGAGCGCGCTGTGCAGCGCGTCGCCGGTGACGATCCACGAGCCAATGCAATTCGTCAGCACGAGCATCATGCCGATAGAGAGATCGATGCCGGCCGTGAGCACGACGAGCGCCTGGCCCATCGACACCAGTGCGAGCAGCACCGCCTTGTTCGCAGCGGTCTGAAACACGTTCGCCGACAAACTCGACGGATAGTTGAACAGATAAATCGCGAACATCAGCACGAACAGGCCGAACGCGAACGCCGTCCCGCGATTTTCCGCATACCAGTAACGCAGCCCGCTCATGGCGCGACTCCTGTGGAGGGCGTTGCTTGCGCGATTTGTCCAACCGGCAGGTCCAGCGCGCTGGCGATCAGGTTCTGCTCGGTGATCGCCGCCCCGACCAGTTCCTGCTTGATCCGGCCTTCGTACAGCACGAGCACGCGGTCGCAGCAGCCGATCAGTTCGTCATAGTCGGTCGAGTAAAAGAGAATCGCGGCGCCTTCGTCGGCAAGCCGCCTGAGCAACTGATAAAGCTCCTGCTTGGTGCCCACGTCGATGCCGCGCGTCGGGTCGCTGAGGAGCAGGATTCTGGGCTTGCGGATCAGCCACTTCGCGATGACCACCTTCTGCTGGTTGCCGCCCGAGAGCGACCCCACCGGCGCGTCGACGCCATGCGACTTGATCGCGAGGAGTTCCATCATTCGGTCTACGAACGACTGCTGGCGCTCGCGATCGATGACACCCGCGGTGGACATGCGATCGAGTGCCGCAAACGAGAGATTTTCGCGCACCGACATCGGCAGCATCAGCCCTTCGGTCTTGCGGTCCTCCGGGATCAGCGCCATGCCGATTCCCTTGGCGCGCGCGGCAACCGGGCTGCCGATCGACACGGCCTTGCCGTCGATCTCGATCTTGCCCGCGCAACCGCGCAGCACGCCGAACAGCGCGAGCAGCAGTTCGCGCTGCCCCTGGCCGTCGAGGCCGCCCAGCCCGAGAATTTCGCCGCGCTGCAGCGAAAAGCTGATGCCTCGCAGCGTGTCGCTCCATGCAAGATCGTGACAGGCGAGAACCGGCGCGGCGGCGCTCGACGGCTCAGGCTTTTCGGCAGGCTTGTCCGGAAAAGCATGCTGGTACGTCCGGCCGATCATCATTTCGACGACCTCATTATCCGAACGCGTGCCCGCCTCGAAGCTCATCACATGACGGCCATTGCGGTAGACCGTGCATTCGTCCGCGAGCGCCTTCACTTCGTGCATGCGGTGCGAAATGAAGAGAAGCGCGAGCCCCTCTTGCCGCAGGCGCTTGAGCACCTCGATCACGCGCGCGACGTCGGCCGCGGTGAGCGCGGACGTGGCCTCGTCGAGGATCAGAATGCGCGGCGCGTGAGCCAGCCCCTTGGCCAGCTCGACCATCTGCTGGCGCGACAGCGGCAGGTCGCGGACTTTCGCGAGCGGATTGATGTCGGCCGCGCCCGCTCGCGCAAGCGCTTCCTCGGCCTGGCGGCGCTGGGCCCGGCGGTCGATCATGCCAAAACGGCGTGGCGGGTTCGAAGCGAAGATGTTGTCGGCCACGCTCAGGTCGGGAATCAGCGACAGCTCCTGATACACACAGACAATGCCGGCCGCGTTCGCCTCGGCGGGCGACGCGAACGAGACCTCGCGGCCGTCGAGGTGCATCACGCCTTCGTCCGGCTGCACGACGCCGGACATCACCTTCAGCAGCGTGGACTTGCCCGCGCCGTTTTCGCCGAGGATCGCGTGAATGCGGCCCTTTCGCACCGCGAGGTCCGCGTGATCGAGCGCCACGGCGCCGCCATAGCTTTTCGACACGCCGGACATCTGAAAGAACGGCTGCCCTGCATCCTGCTGCATGCTTCGTCTCCCGTCACGTCGCCGGCCTTCACGCGTTCACTGGTTGCCCTGGCTTTGCTTCATGATCTCCTGCGCGGAGAAGTTGATGCCGCAAGTGGGAAACGAATTGCCGACGAAGAAGTTGTCCGACTCGTTCGGGAAATAGTTGGTGCCCGCCTTCAGCTTCGAGTCGTCAGTGACGTCGAGCGGCAGCTTGATCGCCACGGGAATCGTCTGGCCATCGAGCGCCGCGAGCGCCGTCTTGATCGCCACGGCCACCTGCGCGGGACCGCTGCCCGCCGACGTGCACTTCAGCCCCTGGGCGCCGTACTGCGCGCAGAACTTGCGAAAGCCGTTTTCCGTCTCGCCGCCGAACGGCACGAACGGATGTTTCGCATCGATCATCGCGCGCACGACACCGGTGTCGCCGCCTTGCGCCGAGATGCCGTCGAAATGGCCTTGCACGGCAATCGCGTCGGCGGTGGCCTTCTGCGCGACGGCGTCGTCCCACTTGCCGTAGACCTGCACGACGTTCCACTTCTTGCCGCTCTCGTCCAGGGTCTTCGTGAAGCCATTGTGGCGGTCGGTGTCGACCGACGTGCCCGCCACGCCGCGCACTTCGAGCACCTTGCCGCCGCTCGGCAGATGGCCCGCGAGCCACTTGGCCCACAACACGCCCAGCCCGTACTGGTCGACGTCCACGTTGATCGCGTCTTCGCTGTCGAGCGTATTGTCGAACGCGACCAGCACGACGCCGGCTTTCTTCGCGCGGCGGATCGCGGGTCCGAACGAAGCGGGATTCTGCGCGTCGACGATGATCGCGTCGTAGCCGGCGTCGATGAAGTTGTTGACAGCCGAGATCTGCGCCGGAACGTCCTCGCCGGTCGAGACGACCTTGAACTCCTTGAGCTTGGCGGCGACGTCCGGTTGCGCCGTATAGGCCTTGGCCGTCTTGATCATCTGGATACGCCAGGTGTTCGCGATATAGCCGTTCACGAGCGCGACACGGTACGGGCCGCTCTTCTTCGGATACTTGATGAACTTCGTGTCGGTCTTCCAGGGGACCATGCATGTGGGGTCGCTGGACGGGCCGGAAACGATCGATGCCTGCGCGAATGCAGCGCTTGCGCACAGCGCCATTGCCGCGGTCGCCGCCGCTCGAAGCACGTGGATTCCTGAAAGCATGTTGTCTCCTTTTTGTCGGATAGAACTGACTGCTTATGGATAACCGGCGCACCTGGCTTGCCGAAAATGGCCGACACCGTGTGCGTAACGCGGGGAATCTTTCTGGATGTGCTGCAGCGGGACTGGACCGGACGCGCCGAACCAGCGGAATGACATCTTCAAAGGCGTCCCCTCGAAGCAAAACGACGGGCATGCGTGAACGCCACCCCGTCTGACAGTACTGGCATACCAATCTGCGCGCGATAGTGGTTTACCACTGGATGCGGCGCGCGGGCCAACTGGCGGGAATCGGGCGAAAACCCGCACCACGCCTATGCGTGGCGGTGCGGCAACTGGTGTACCATTTTGCCGAACTTCAGCCGCCGCCCGGCGGCTTCGACGCTTTCGAGAATCTGGATGGCCGATCTTTCGCATACGCCAACCGGTCGCGCCGCCGATGCGGACGCGGCCGACCGCTCCTACGTCGGCCTCGCGAAACAGATCTACGAGCTGATCGCGGCGGGCGAACACGGGCGCGCGCCGGTAGGCCCGCGCGAGCGCCTGCCTTCCGAGCGCACGCTCGCGGAGCGCTTTGGCGTGAGCCGTACGCAGGTGAGAGAGGCGATCATCGCGCTGGAAGTGCAAGGCGTGGTCGAGGTGCGCGTGGGCTCGGGCATCTATGTGGCCGAAGCGCCGGAGGCGCGCTCCATCGCGTTCGACCTGCCGCGCGGGCCGGGCCCGATCGAGACGCTGCGCGCGCGCGAAGTGATCGAAAGCGGCATCGCGGCGCTCGCCGCAACCGAACGCAAGGACTCGGACCTCGACCGCCTCTTCGCCGCGTTGCGCGCGATGCGCGAAAACATGGACGACAAGGCCGCCAACGAGGCCGCCGACCGCGAGTTCCATCTGGCGATTGCGGGCGCAACGGGGAACGACATGCTGCGCCAGGTGGTGAGCGCGATGTGGGACAACTCACGCGCCGACCCGCTGTGGCAGAAGATCGAGGAGCACTTCCATACGCCCGCGTTGCGCGCCGCGTCACAGAAAGACCACCAGCGCATCTTCTCGGCCATCATGGCGCGCGATGCCGATGCCGCGCGTGCGGCGATGCAGGCGCATCTCGCACGCGTGATCGGCGAATTCACCCAGGCGTGGCGTTAGCGCCTTATGCGGCCGCAGGCAGCGCGTGCGCGAGCAGCGCGCTTTCCTCGTGCGCAACAGCCAACGGTGCGTTGAACGGCGCCTCTTGCGGCATGTCCACCGTCTCGCTCACACGGAAGGTCGCCACGGCCTCGGCCATCTGGCTCGCCTGCTGCTCGAGCGATTCGGCGGCAGCCGCTGCCTCTTCCACGAGCGCCGCGTTCTGCTGCGTGACCTGATCCATCTGGCTGACCGCCGTCTCGACCTGCTCGATGCCGGCGCTCTGCTCCACCGTGGCCGAGGCGATCTCCTTCATGAGGCCCGACACCTTGTCCACCGACGCGACGATCTCGGCCATCGTCGCGCCTGCTTCGCCCACGAGCGAGCGGCCATTGCGCACGTCATGCACCGAGGCGTCGATCAGCGACTTGATCTCGCGCGCCGCAGCGGCGCTGCGCTGTGCGAGCATGCGCACCTCGCCCGCGACCACCGCAAAGCCGCGCCCTTGCTCACCTGCGCGCGCGGCCTCGACCGAAGCGTTGAGCGCGAGGATATTGGTCTGAAACGCAATGCCGTCGATGATGCCCGTGATGTCCGCAATCTTGCCCGAGCTGCGGCTGATCTCCTCCATCGTTTCGATCACCTGTTCGACCACGCGTCCGCCGCGCTGCGCGACATCCGCCGCCCCCGTGGCGAGCGCGCTCGCCGCGTTCGCGTGCTGCGCATTCTGACGCACGCTCGACGTGAGCTGCTCCATGCTCGATGCCGTCTGCTCCAGCGACGCCGACTGCTGCTCCGTGCGGCTCGACAGATCGAGGTTGCCCGCCGCGATTTCGCGTGCGCCCGTATTGATGGCGTCGCAACTCGAGCGCACGCTGTGCACCGTGTGGCTCAGGCCGCCTTGCATGCGCCGCATGGCGCCGAGCAACTGGCCGATTTCGTTGCGCCCGCCACTTGCTATGTGGACCGAGAGATCGTTCGCGGCGATCTGGTTCAGCACTTCCACCGCCCCTTTGAGCGGCGCCGTCACGAGGCGGCGCAGCGCCATATGGGTTGCGACGACGAGCGCCAGCGCGCCTGTCAAGCCCACCGCCACCATCGCCATCACCCAGTCGTGCTCGCGCTCGCCCTGGTCGAGCGTTGCGCGCGTGGCGGCGTCCGCGTTCGCGCGCAACGCGCCCACGCTCGCCGAAAACTGCGTATTTGCGTTGGCGACGTCTCCGGCGGCGAGCGTGGCATATGTGGCCGTGTCGCCAGCACCGAGCGCCGCGGCCGCGCGCCGCAGCGTGTCCGCGAGCGCGCTCCACGTAGAGAGCAAGGTGTCGCGCTGCTGGGCCGCCGCGGCATTGAACGGTGCGCTCGTCCGCAGCGCGGCGCTATGCTTTGCGGCCTGATCGAAGAGATCGCTTGCGTCCTGCTGCGCCCGCTTTTGCGCTTGCTCGCGCGTTGCTGCGTCGCTCGTTTCCTTCGCCGCCTGGTACGCGCGCGCGAGTGCCGTTTGCGCAAGCGCCGCGTCCTCGCGCAAGGCGAGCGCGAGTGCGTCCTGGCGCGCGACTTCGTGAATGAAACGCGCCGAGTTGTCGGCGCGGCCGATCATCAGGACACCTACCGCAGCGCCCACCACCAGCATCGCCGCGAACGTGCAGAGCACGACCAGCAGCCCGGTTCGAATCGTCAGATTACGCATGGCTCTCTTCCCGGTTCAGGGCTTCGACGTGGTTGGGACAGCGTCGCTGCCCATGCGGGCCAGCAGCATGTTCGCCTGCTCGATCAGCGTGGCGCGGTATTCGCCGGGCAGCAGCACGTCGTCGGCCACGGCCATCGCTTCGCCGAGCTGCGCGCGAAACGCGAGGATCGTGCGCTCGATCTGCACAGTCGACAGTTGCGGCAGCACCGCCTCGACGAACTTCGTCATCACCACCACGCTCGCGCCGAAGCGCGAGATGGCCTTGCCATGCGCGCTCACTAGCGCGGTCATCGATTTCAACAGCATCTCGTCACTGGTGCTCACGGAATTCTCCAGATACAACGGCCAAAGGGGAATTGGAAACGGCAGCCTTCAACCGGCCACGCACACTTCCAGCACGCGCGGCATCAATTCGGCGGGCGCGGGACGTGCAAGCAGATAACCTTGCGCGCGGTCACAGCCGATCTCGCGCAGGAACTCGAGTTGCCGCGGCGTCTCGACGCCCTCGGCCACCACCGTGACGCCGAGCGAGCGCGCCATCGCGACAATCGCGCGCACGATCGAGCGGTCGCGCGCGGCGCTTTTCTTCACCCGCGGCGACATGTCCGGCTCCGGCTCGGCCATATCCGCGAGGAACGAACGGTCCACCTTGAGCGTGTCGACCGGTAAGGACTGCAGATACTTGAAAGACGAATACCCCGTGCCGAAGTCGTCGATCGCGAGGCTGATGCCGCGGGCGGCGAGTTCCTGCAGCAACGCTTCGATACCGCCCCGGCCCGACGTCATCGCCATGCTCTCCACGAGTTCGAGCTGCAGGCGCGTGGGCGGCAAGCCGGTTTCGCTGAGTATGGTCGTCAGCTGATGCAGGAAACCGTCGTGCAGGCATTGCCGCGCGGAGAGATTCACGCTGATGCGCCCGAAGTCGAAGCCTTCGTCCAGCCACTCGCGCGCCTGGCGGCAGGCTTCGCGCAACACCCACGCGCCAAGCGGCACAATCAATGAGGATTCCTCGGCAATCGGAATGAACTGATCGGGCGGCACGAGGCCGCGGCGCGGATGCTGCCAGCGCACGAGCGCCTCGATATTGACGAGTGCCCCGCTCGCCACATCGAATTCGGGCTGATAGTGGAGCACGAGTTCGCCGGCCTCCAGCGCATGGTGAAGCTCGCTTTCGAGCACGATGCGCTCCATGGCCGAAGACGTCATCGGCGCGGCGAAGAAGCGGAAGTTGTTCTTGCCCGCGTCCTTGGCCTCGTACATCGCGCGGTCGGCCTGCATGAGCAGTTGCCGCGGATCGCGCGCGTCGTCCGGATACATGCTGATGCCGATGCTCGGCGTGACGAACAGCAGTTGCTCGCCAATGTGCATCGCGGCGCCCACGCGCGCGAGCAGCCCCTGGGCGATCTGCCCGACGTGGCGAATGTCCTCGATGTCCTCGATCAGCAGCGTGAACTCATCGCCGCCAAGACGCGCCACCGTGTCGGTCTCGCGCACCGCTTCGCGCAGACGCGTGGCGATCACCGTGAGCGCCTCGTCGCCCACGCCGTGGCCCATCGTGTCGTTGATGAGCTTGAAGCGGTCGAGGTCGAGAAACATCACCGCGACGCGCTTGCCCGAACGGCGTGCGCGCGCAAGCGAGAGCGTAAGGCGCTCGGTGAACAGCGTGCGATTGGGCAGGCCCGTCAAGGCGTCGTGCGTCGCGAGGTAGCTCAGGCGCTCCTCGGTCTCGCGGCGCTGCGTGATGTCCGCGAAGATCGCGGCGTAATGCGTGCAGCGGCCCCCGGGGTCGCAGATGCTGGAAATCGTCAGGTATTCCAGGTAAAGCGCGCCGTCCTTGCGGCGGTTCCAGATTTCGCCTTTCCAGTGGCCGTTTTGCTGAAGGCTGCGCCACAGTTCGCTGTAGAACGCCGCACCCTGGCGCCCCGAGTTGAGCAGGCTCGCGTTGCGGCCCAGCGCTTCGTGCTCCGTATAGCCCGTGAGGCGCGTAAAAGCGGGATTCACGCGTTCTATGGTGCCGTCGAGGTCGGTGATCATCACGCCGTCGAGCGTCGATTCCACCACCTGGTCGGCGAGGCGCAGATTCGCGCGCGAAGCGAGCAGCGCGTCGTCGCGCTCGCGCAGCGCGATCTGCAGTTCGCGCACGAAACCGTCTTCGATGTCGTGCAGGATATGGGAGAGGTCGAGCAGGCCAGCGAGACTGCCGTCTTCGCCGATCACCCCCACGTGGCGCATGCGGTGCTCGACGAGATACTGACGTGCGGCATAGAGGCTTTGCGAATGCGCGAGCGAGCGCAGCGGCCGGCTCGCGCGCGCGCCGGCCGTGCCGTCGAGCGCACCGGCGGCCGCGAAGCGCACCACGTCGCGCTCGGTCACGATGCCGTAGTCGCCTTCGGGATAGCTCACGACCAGAGCGCTCAAGCGCCGCGCACGCATGCGCTGCATGGCCTCGTGCATAGCCATGCGCGCGTCGACCACGAGCGGCATCGCGGCGTTGACCGACCCGACGGTCTTCAGCCGCAGGAAGCATTCGAGCCCCTGATTCATGACCAGGTCGGTTTGCGTGACGATGCCGAGCGAGCGGCCAGCTTGATCCACGACGAGACAATGGCGGATGCCCTCGCGCTTGAAGCGCAGCGCGGCGTCGCGCAGGCGCGTGTTCGCAGGCAGCGCGCGCACCGGATGGCTCATCGCGTGACGGATGGGCAGCGCCAGCGCGGCGGCGTCTTCGCCCAGCGCGAGCGCGTCGTGCTCGGTCCAGATGCCGACAGGCCGCCCCATTTCGGTAATCACGATGGCGCTATAGCGCCGCTCGCTCATCATGCGCGCCGCTTCGCGAATCGGCACGTCGGGCCCGCAGGCAAGCGGCGGCCCTGAAAGAAGCTGCCCGATTTCCAGGTCCAGCGTGTGGTGTTGCATGTAGCGCCCCGAACCGCACTGCGATGTCTTTGTGAGATAGCGGGAAGCTAACAGCGGGCAAGCGGGTTTCAGTTGACGAAAATCAAGGTTCTAACCATCCGAGATCACGCAAACGTTTGCGCATTCACTTCCAGGAATATCAGGGCGGCATCATGTGTCGCGCGCTCGCGACAAACTTGATGCGCATAAACTTTTATATGTGGAGCCACATAATCTAGTTTACTGGACAGTTAAATCCATTAAACTGGACACTATGGATATCCACACCAACATCGCCCGCCGCCTGCGCGAACTACGCGACGCCAAAGGCTGGTCGCTCGAAGCGCTGGCCGAGCGCAGTTCGGTCAGCCGCTCAAACATTTCGCTCATCGAACGCGGCGAGAGCAGCCCCACGGCCGTCGTGCTCGACAAGCTCGCCACGGCACTTGGCGTCTCGCTGGCGTCGCTCTTCGAGGCGCCGGGCGACGAAGCACGACAGGTCCCCTCCCCGCATGCCGCGGCCCGCGATCAAGCGGTTTGGACCGATCCCGAATCGGGCTACGTGCGGCGCAATCTGTCGCCGGCCGCGTGGTCGCCCATCCAGCTCGTGGAAGTGCACTTTCCGCCAGGCCAGCGCGTGGCCTACGACACGAGCCTGCGCGACGCGGAAATTTATCAGCAGGTTTGGGTCATGGAAGGCGCGATGGAGATGACGGTTGGCGAGCGCCTGTGGCGGCTCGAAACGGGCGACTGCCTCGCCATGCGCCTCGACTGCCCTATCGTCTATCGCAATCCCACGAGCGAACCGGCGCGCTACGTCGTAGCGCTATGCAGGATTACTAACTGACCAGATTCGAATACACATGAGCGAAACCATCGAGATACGCCGCCTCACCGCCGAACAGGCGCACGCCGCCTCACCCGCGCTTGCGGATGTGCTCATCGACTGCGTGGAGGGTGGCGCCTCGGTGAGCTTCATGTGGCCCATTTCGCGCGATACGGCGCTTGCGTTCTGGCGCGAGGTCGCACAAGGCGTGGCGCGCGGCGAACGCATTCTGCTCGCGGCCGAAGACGCGCAGCAGCGCATCGTGGGCACGGCCCAGCTCGTGACGGCACAACCCGCGAACCAGCCGCATCGCGCCGATGTCGCCAAGGTGCTGGTGCATCGCGCCGCGCGCGGGAACGGCGTAGGGCTGCGCCTCATGCAGGCGATCGACGCGGCGGCGCGGGAAGCGGGCAAATCGGTGCTGGTGCTCGACACCGTCACAGGCGGCGTAGCCGAGCGGCTCTATGCGCGCGCAGGATGGCAGCGCGTAGGCGCCGTGCCGAACTACGCGCTGATGCCGGACGGCACCTTCTGCGGCACGACGTTCTACCACAAGCAACTGGCAAGCAGCTAACGTGGCAGGCTGCTAACGCGAAGCCGGTTCATCGTGCGTTCACCCAACCATGGGGCGACGGTACGAATAAAACCAGTACGAACGCGGGCACGGGCAGCACGCACTCATTTACCGTAATCGGCCACGTACCGGCGTGGCTCAATACGTGCCCGGTTTTAGAACATTGCCGATTGCCAACGCCAAACCATCGGGATTGTCATAGGCCATCATATGCTCGGCGTTGGCTACGAGTTCGACGCTACAGCCTGCTCGCTCGAATCGGGCAATATCCTCGCGCGTTGCCGTATCCGGAAGAATTACCCCTTTTCTCGTATTCAGCCTGGCGAGGTCTTCGAGCCAGCTTCCCGAGTTGTCTTCCAATGCGGACTTTGCCCATTGGTATAGGGCATGAGGCGACGCAACGGCAAACGGGCCCAGCCAGGCGTCATTGCCGCCCTCGGCTTTCAATTGCGCCCGAAGCTGCGCAAACCCGCCATTGACGAACTCCGCTTCGGTCGTCGATGCCATTTCCGACAGCCTCGCAATACCGTAATCGGTGAGACCGGGCGCACACAAGATCAGCGTTCTGAGCTTGCCTGGCAGGCATTTCGCCAGTTTCAAGGCAATGAACGCGCCGGCACTGTGAGCGAAGAGATTCACCTGCGTGAACGGCTCGGCCGCAACGAATTTTTCCAGAACGGCTGCCTGTGCCGTGGAGGTATAGGTTCCGTCCTCTGGTTTGTCGCTAAACCCCGCGCCCATGAGATCGACGAGTATCGATCTGCATTTCGAATAAGACCTGGACGTCACGACCGGCGGATAGTCGCTACTCGAAGCACATCCCAAGCCGTGAATAAAGACGAGCGGATCGAATGTGCTCGTACCGCAATGCATATCGATGTAACGAAGAATGTTGCCTCTGTCGTCTACGGTGAACGTATTCACACACCTCTCCACGAAGCGATATCGAACTCACGATACCCCAACGTGGAATACCTATGGAAATTCACGACACCTCTCATGACCTGAAATACGCTTTGGGACAGTGCGACGAGACCACAAAGCGGCTCGCATCGCTCACGCATGCTCCACCGCGCGCAACGCCTCCGATGGCCGCATGCCGAACATGCGCCGGTAGTCGGTGGCAAACTGGCTCAGATGCCAGAAGCCCCAGGCCGCTGCAACGTCCTGCACCGAGCCGGCCGCGCGTCCGCACAGATCGCGCCGGGCGCCGTTCAGGCGCACCGCACGCAGATAAGTGGCGGGCGCCATGCCGAGCACGTCCTGAAAACAGTACTGGAGCGTACGACGGCTCACGTGCAACTGCTCGCAAAGCTCCGGCACGCCAACAGGCCGCGCGCGATGCGCGAGCACATAGTCACGTGCCTGCGCGACGATCCAGCGGCGCCGCGAGGCGGGCTCGACAACCGCCTCGCCGCTAGTCGCGCAGGCATCGAACAGCGCGGCGAGCACTTCGGCCTGGACTTCATTGCGCTCGAACTCCGAAAGCGGGCCGTTTGGCGCGTGGGCATGCGCGTGTCCGCCGTCGTCGAGACGCCTTGCGAGCAGCGAGCAAAGGCGCTCGATACGTGCGGCGCCAGCGTGCACGATGGGCGTGCCCGGCAGACGCTCGTCAAGCGACGCGCGCTCGACCGAAGCCGCATAGTGGCGCAGCACGTCGCCGCGCACGACCACGCCGTAGATCGAAAATTGCGCCGGCGTGAGCAGTTCGAATTCGACGTTGCCAGGGCGCAGCGCAAACGCGTTCGCGCCGATAGGCTGCGCATCGATACGCGCATGACCTTCGCGCGCGACCGGAATGCCGAACCACCAGGCATCGCCGCGCACTTCGCACGCCTGCCGCAGCGTGTGGCTCGTGGTTTCGCGAAACACCTTCATGGTGTCGAGCGGCAACTCGGTGAGAGTGCCGACGAAGCGGCCCGCGGCGAGCTGGTCGTAGGTCTGACGCCACCCCACGAGATTGCGCGCCTGCTCGTCGGCGTCGTGCGCGACGCTGACCACCGCACGGCCTGCGGGCACCTCCGCGCCCAGCGCGTTGCGCCGCGTTTCCTCCGCCGTGGCTTCGGTCCGCTCAGCCAATTCGTTCATGGTTGCCTCCCAGCTCGCACTTGCATCTGTCGATCGTCGAATGATGCAAGAGTCGCGCCAGCCCGAGCAATATGCCGAAAGGCCAAATCGCGCGGCAAGCTGCTCCACGGCGGCGCAATGGCCTGTTACCGGAGTGCTCAATTACGGCACACGCGGCGACGCGCACCGCCGCGGTGCGTGAAGGGTCGCGCAAGGCTGCGGCGGGCCATATGGCATGCCGCACGCGGGCTCACGCCGAACCAAGCTGACATGCCCCCGCATTGCCCGGCAACGTCGCGTCGCTATCGTCCTTGAGTCCGACGCCGGTCAGCCCGAGCCGCCGCGCGTGCGTGAGGAGGTAATGCAGCTTGTGAGCGGCGGCCTCGTAGGGCAGGCCTTCGGGCCGCACGTTCGAAATGCAGTTGCGCTGGGCGTCGTGGCAGCCCACTTTCGGCGCATAGGTGAGGTAAACGCCAAGGCTGTCGGGCGAGCTGAGTCCTGGCCGCTCGCCTATGAGCATTGCAACGAGCTTCGCGCCCAGCAGTTCGCCAATTTCGTCGCCAAGCGCAACGCGCGCCTGGCGCGCAACGACCACGGGACCGATGCGCCAGCCTGCAAGGCGCGCACGCACGGCGAGCAGCAACGGAACGGCCTGCTTCGCCGCAGCGAACGCCGAAAGGCCGTCGCCGATCACGAACACGACTTCGGGCGGTTCGCCGTTCGAGGCGACCGCGGTGGAACCAGCCAACGCGGCCAACTCGGCCCGGCTCGCCTCCGACAAGCGCCGCCCCAGATCCGGCCGGCGCAAATAATGCTGCCGGTCGGGCGCCGCGCTCTCCACGCCGAGCGTTGCGAATCCCTCGGCTTCGAGCGTGCGCCGCAGGGCTTCGGCGTCCAGCGGCTGATGCACGGCGTCGCGCGCCTGCGCGTGCGAGAGATTGAACGCGAGCAGCGGCGCAGTGGGCAGGCCGTTGCCCGCACGCCCGAGCGCAATGCGCGCGTTCGTGAATGCCTTCAGTCCGCCCCAGGGGTTCTTTTCGACGGCGTCGCTCATGCGTCGATCCCCATCCATTCATGCGCGCCCGCGAGCAACGGCACGCGCGCCGAGCCGGGCAGGAGCGCGCCTTTGGAGTCGACGATTTCCATCGTCTCCAGCCACTCCTCGAATTCCGGTGCGCGGCGCAGGCCGAGCAGGTCGCGCACATAGAGCGCGTCGTGAAACGAGGTGCTCTGATAGTTGAGCATCACGTCGTCGGCGCCTGGAATGCCCATGATGAAGTTGATGCCCGCCGCGCCCAGCAGCGTGAGCAGCGCGTCCATGTCGTCCTGATCGGCTTCGGCGTGATTCGTGTAGCAGATGTCGCAGCCCATTGGCACGCCCAGCAGCTTGCCGCAGAAGTGATCTTCCAGTCCCGCGCGAATGATCTGCTTTCCGTCGTACAAATACTCGGGGCCGATGAAGCCCACCACCGTATTGACCAGAAACGGCTCGAACTTGCGCGCAACCGCATAGGCGCGCACCTCGCACGTTTGCTGGTCTACGCCGTAATGCGCATTCGCCGAAAGCGCGCTGCCCTGGCCCGTCTCGAAGTACATGAGGTTGTTGCCGACCGTGCCGCGCTTGAGCGACAGCGCAGCCTCGCGCGCCTCTTTCAGCAGCGCGAGCGAAATGCCGAAGCTCGCGTTTGCTTTTTCGGTACCCGCTATCGACTGAAACACGAGGTCGACCGGCGCGCCCTTTTCGATTGCCGCAATCGTGTTCGTGACGTGCGTGAGCACGCAGGACTGCGTAGGCACGCGGTAACGCTCGCGAAAACCGTCGATCATCGCGAGCAGCTTCACGATGGCCGCGAGGCTGTCCGTTGCGGGATTGATGCCGATCATCGCGTCGCCGCAGCCGTACATCAGGCCGTCGAGCATCGAGGCGGCAATGCCCTTCACGTCGTCGGTGGGATGATTCGGCTGCAAGCGCACCGACATGCGGCCCGGCAATCCCACCGTGTTGCGAAAGCGCGTGACCACGGGGCGTTTTTTGGCCACCGCGATCAGGTCCTGATTGCGCATGAGTTTCGACACGGCGGCAACCATCTCGGGCGTGAGGCCCGGCGCCAGGCGCTCGAGCGTTTCGGTATTTGCTGCTCCGGAAAGCAGCCAGTCACGAAAGTCGCCAACGCTCAGGTGCGACACAGCGGCGAACGCCGCTGCGTCGTGATCGTCGACGATGAGGCGCGTGACCTCGTCGTTCTCGTAGGGGACCAGCGCCTCCGAAAGAAACGCCTTCAGCGGCACCGCGGCCAGCGCCATTTTCGCGGCCACGCGCTCCTCTTCGCTCGCCGCCGCCACGCCGGCCAGCTGGTCGCCGGAGCGCAGCGGGCTAGCCTTCGCGAGCAGCGTCTTGAGGTCCGCGAAGCGGTAGGTGCGCGCGCCGATCGTCTCCGTATATTGCATGTGATGGACTCCTGCAAATCTCGCGGCTCACTCCTCGAGCAGCGCTTCACCCGGCATGGCGTCGCGCTGGCTGCGCGTGGCGAGGAAATAGCCATAGCCGAGCGCGAGAAACACCACGAACACTCCCGCGACCAGCGCATTGAAATACACCATCGTGCCGAGGCAAACGACTGCGGCTACGAGCGCAAACGCCGGAAAGTACGGGTAAAGCGGCGCGCGGAACGGCCGGTCCATGGCCGGCTGCATGCGGCGCAGCTTGAAGAGCGCCGCCATGCTGACAATGTACATCACGATCGCGCCGAATACCGACATCGTGACGATGTTGGCCGTGAGCGTCTGGCCGCCGAACTGGATCAGCTCGTCGCTGTAGATTGCGGCGATGCCCACCACGCCGCCCGCGAGAATCGCGCGATACGGCGTCTTGAAGCGCGGGTGGATCTTCGCGAGCCACGCGGGCAGATAACCTTCGCGGGCGAGCGCGAAGATCTGCCGCGAATAGCCGAGGATGATGCCGTGAAACGAGGCGACGAGCCCGAAGAGGCCGAGCCAGACGAGCATGTGCATCCAGCCGCTATGCTCGCCCACGATGAACTTCATGGCTTGCGGCAGCGGGTCGTTGATGTTGGCAAGCTTGGTCCAGTCGCCCGCCCCGCCCGCGAACACCATCACGCCCACGGCCAGCGCGACGAGCGTGAGAATGCCGGCCACGTAGGCGATGGGAATCGAGCGGCGCGGGTTCTTCGCTTCCTCCGCAGCCATGGCCACGCCTTCGATTGCGAGGAAGAACCAGATGGCGAACGGAATCGCGGCGAACATGCCGTTGAACGACCCAAGCGAGAAGTGGTCGCTACCGGACCAGCCGCCCTTCATGAAGTTGCTCCACGCGAAACCCGGCGACACCACGCCCATGAACACGAGCAGCTCGAAAATGGCGAGCAGCGTGACGATCAACTCGAAGGTCGCGGCGATCTGCACGCCCACGATATTGAGCGCCATGAAGACGAGGTACGCGCCCATGGCCGCGTGCTTGGGTTCGAGCCCGGGGAACTGCACGTGCAGGTAGGCGCCGATCGCGAGCGCGATGGCGGGCGGCGCGAACACGAACTCCACGAGCGTGGCCGCGCCTGCGAGGTACCCGCCGGTCGGGCCGAACGCGCGGCGGGCATAGGCGAAAGGCCCGCCCGCGTGCGGAATGGAGGTGGTGAGTTCAGTGAAGCTGAAGATGAACGTGGTGTACATCGCCGCGACGAACAGTGCCGTGACGACGAAGCCGAGCGTGCCGGCGCTGGCCCAGCCGTAGCTCCAGCCAAAGTACTCGCCCGAAATCACGAGGCCGACTGCGATGCCCCACAACTGCCACGTGCCGAGCGTTTGATTCAGTGCCGGCGCGCCGGCCTTGCCGCCCGCTGCGGGGCGTGCGTTCGACTCGCGTTGCATGGTTCTCTCCCTGTGGATGGCCCGGGCGGCCAGCCCTGGCCGCCACGGATGCGTGAAACCATGCTATTGGGTCATTAATCGACGTGTTATCGAAAATCGGCAAATCGTGGCTGCGGCGCAGCACATGCGGCTGCGCGCTTCCTTGCGGCAACCTTTCGCGCGTTGCGCCTACAGCAACGGGTCCATCAGCGCGACCTGCTGCGCGAAGCGCTGCTTGTCCTCGCCCTGCAAGGGGTCACGATGCGGCAGGTCGACGGTGAGCGGATCCTGCGCGACCTGATCCACGTGCACCTCGTAGTGCAGATGCGGACCGGTCGCCCAGCCCGTCGCGCCCACATAGCCGATCACCTGCCCCTTGGTCACCGTCTGCCCGGCCTTCAAATGCTTCGCAAAGCGCGAGAGATGCGCGAAGGTCGTGGAGTAAGGGCCGAAGTTGTCGAGCTTCACGACCTTGCCGTAGCCCGTTTGCCAGCCGGCGAACATCACGGTGCCGCGCGCGGTCGCGTGAACCGGTGTGCCCACGGGCGCCGCGAGATCGACGCCTTCGTGCGGCTGGATGCGGTGCGTGACCGGATCGAGCCGTCGCAGCGAGAAATGTGAGGACACGCGCGTGAACGTCACGGGGTAGCGCAAGAACGACGGCATGGCCGCGTGGCCATCGGCGGAATAGTAAAACGCCTTGCCCGCGAGGTTCCGGTAGAGAAAAAGATCGTGCGAGACGTTGCCGTTCGAGATGCGGATCGCAACCGGCGTGTCGGGGGAAGACTGTGCGTCTTGTGTCGCGCCGGCATTCGAAGCGCTCACGCCGCTTGAATCTTTTGCGCCGTTTTCGTCGTTTGTGCTGTTCGCATCGTTGCGAAACACGAAGCGGATTTCGCTGCCGCGTTGCAGATCGCGCCGGAAATCGAGCCGGCCCGAAAATGCGCGCGCCAGCCGGGCCGTCGTCGCCGCATCCAGGCCGAGGCGCTGCGCCGCCTCCGAGAAGCTGTGCTCGACCACGGCGGTTTCCACACGAAACGCCGGCGCGCTTTCGCTCGCGGACGCCGCATCATGCGCCGGCGCGACAGGCGTCACCGCCGCCGCACCGGATAGCGGATCGTCGGTCGCAACATCGGCGTGCCGATGTGCAAGCCACGCGGCGCTCGTCAAACCGATTGCAGACACAACGATGAGTTTCCCCGCGAAGCCCGGGGAGGCCGCTATTGCACGAAAAGCCATGAATCGAATGACGGATTGCAGAGCAGAGAAACGCAAGCGAACGCCGCGCTACTCAAGGTGAAATCGGAAGTGAGATCGATGGCCGCTTCGTTCGATTAGCGAGCATCGATGATGCGAAGCGCTTCAAAATAAATGCCCTTTCTTAAACGAAACTTAAGACAGGTCAAAGAGCAGAACATTCTTCCGATTTGCTGAGCAATGGCTCCCGGGAACGCCACTTGCTAGATGCCACGGCGCAGAAAATGCGTACCTGTACGCGAGTTTTCTGTCACTTTTATAAAACGGGAAATGCTACCGAAAACAGTTTATCTGGATACCTTATTAATTTCCCGAAATGACACGCCGAATGCAATCAAGCCTGTTATCCGTTCAATCGCGATCGCTCCCCAAGGTAGACGCACCCAATCGAATGCTCTATACTGATCTCGTTTCGATCACAACGAAGTCGTTCTCGTGTGCATTGAGGCACATGGTCCACGCTAAAGGACCACTGTGCCGCAAGCGCCATTCAAACGGGCCTCCGGCCCTCGCGTAGCGGCTTAAAGCCCTCGCATCCATGCCGCCATCAGGCGGTTTCCTGCTTCAGCGCGCATCGATTTTCTCGACGCCGTTGAGCTGAACATGACAACCAGAAGAACGCGAATCGCGCGTTCATGCGACTGCCGCCACGTAGCCATCGTGCGCGGGCGGGCTGGCTTTCGTCCGCTTTTTTATCCGCTTTTTTGTCCGTTGTTTTCGTCGGTTCCAATCGCGGCCATGCCGGGATCACGAACTTCCTTCGCGGCGCCCCCGGCATCTTCGTGGGCGTCCCCGCTGCGCAGCGTTGCGCCGCGCGGCACAAGAACAAGGAGGCGTACCTTCATGACTCGACGCTCTGCCCTGCTCGCGGGCAGCCTGATCGCCCTTGCCGCCATTGCGTGGGCACTTTCGCGCGCCATTGGCGCCGATACATGGCACAGCCACGCAGGCGACCTCGCCTACTACACCGGGCGGCACCTGCTGCTCGTCGGCTATTCGATGGCGCTCGCCATCATGGTTGGCGTGCCCGCAGGCGTGCTGCTTAGTCGACCGCGCTTCGCGCGCCAGGCCGAACGCTTCATGCAGATCTTCAATGTGGGCAACACGATTCCGTCGCTCGCGGTACTGGCCATTGCGCTCGGCGTGTTCGGCATCGGCGACATTCCTGCGATCGTCGCCCTCTTTCTCGCATCGCTCCTGCCCGTCACGCGCAATACTTACGAAGGCGTGAAAAACGTGCCGGGCGCGCTGCGCGAAGCCGCGCGCGGCATCGGCATGACGGGATGGCAATCGCTCACGCGCGTGGAGCTGCCCAATGCGCTGCCCATTATCGTGGGCGGCGTGCGCACCGCGCTCGCCATTAACGTGGGCACGGCGCCGCTTGCTTATCTGATTGGCGCGGACAGCCTCGGCTCGCTCATTTTCCCCGGCATCTATTTGAACGATCAGCCCTTGCTGCTGCTCGGCGCCGCGTTCACCGCCGCGCTCGCGCTCGTGCTCGACGGCGTGGTCGCCGCCAGCAGTCATCAGTGGCTCTCGCGTCACGGAGGGCTCGTATGATGCTCACGTCACCCTTCCAACGCCTGCGCCGCTTCGTTCAAGCCTGCTTGCTCGGCGCGACGCTCGTTGCCGTCAGCACGCCCGCTTTCGCGCAGCCGAAGCTCGTTTTGGGCGCGAAAAACTTCACCGAGCAATACGTGCTCGCCGAAGTCACGGCGCAATACCTGCGTTCGCGCGGCTACACCGTGGAAGTGCGATCAGGCCTCGGCAGCACGCTCATGCGCAGCGCACTGGAAAATGGCCAGTTCGACCTCGTATGGGACTACACAGGCACTGCGGCACTCGTCTACGACAAGCTAACGGAAAAGCTCTCGCCCGAAGCAATGTACGAACGCGTGAAGGCGCTCGACGCACCGCGCGGCCTCGTCTGGCTCAATGCCTCGCCGCTCAACGACACCTATGCATTAGGTCTGCCGAGCAAATTCGCCGGGGAAACGGGCATCACCACCGTCTCGCAGCTTGCGCAACGGCTGAAGACCGACCCAGAAGCCAGGCGCTACGTGTTCGGCATGGACGCCGAGTTCGCGAATCGCCCGGATGGCCTCAAGCCCCTGCTCGCCACCTACGACATGAGCTTCCGCCGCTCGCAGATGAAGCAGATGGACCCTGGCCTCGTTTACACGGCGCTGCATAACAATCAGTTGAAGATCGGCCTCGTCTACACCACGGACGGGCGCGTGAAAGGCTTCGGCATCGTACCGCTCGAAGACGACAAGCATTTCTTCCCGCCCTACAACGCCACGCCCGTGGTGCGCAAGGACGTGCTGGAGCACAACCCGAAGCTGGCCGCGCAGCTCAATGCGCTTTCCGCCGCTCTCAACAACGACGTGATGCAGGACATGAACAAGGCCGTGGATCTGGACGGCAAATCCGCCCAGGAAGTGGCGGCGGATTTCCTGCGCACGCATTCGCTGCCTTGAAGGAGCCCGCATGAACGTATTCGACTATCTCGCTTCGAACTGGCCCGAACTGCTGCAACTCACGCTGCAGCACCTGTACCTCGTAGGCATTGCCGTGGGCTGCGCGATTGTTGCGGGCGTACCGCTCGGTGTGCTGATCAGCCGCCACGACTGGCTCGCCGCGCCGCTGCTGGGGCTCGCGACCATCATCCTCACGCTGCCCTCCATCGCGCTATTCGGCCTCATGATTCCCGTGTTCTCGCGCTTCGGGCAGGGTATTGGCGCGGTGCCCGCCATCACGGCCGTCTTCCTCTATTCGCTGCTGCCCATCATGCGCAATACGTACCTCGCGCTGCGCAACGTCGACGCTGGCATCAAGGAGGCCGGCACCGGCATTGGCATGACGTCGTGGCAGCGCCTGCGTCTCGTCGACTTGCCGCTGGCCGTGCCCGTGATTCTCGCGGGCGTGCGCACCGCAGTCGTCATGAACATCGGCGTGATGACCATTGCCGCCGTGATCGGCGCGGGCGGGCTCGGCACGCTGATCATCCGCGCCATTGGCCAGAGCAGCATGATGAAGCTGCTCGTGGGCGCGGTGCTCGTGAGCGTGCTCGCGATCGTCGCCGACCTGTTGTTGCAGATGCTGCAGCGCGCATTGACACCGAAAGGAGTACAGAAGACATGATCGAACTCGACCAACTCACGAAGACCTTCACGCAGAAAGACGGCCAGGCCGTGCGCGCCGTCGATTCGGTGAGCCTCTCGGTGGCCGAAGGCGAGATCTGTGTGTTCCTCGGCCCCTCGGGCTGCGGCAAGACCACCACGCTCAAGATGATCAACCGGCTGATCGAGCCGACCTCGGGCCGCGTGCTCATCAACGGCGAGGACACCACGGGCCTGAACGAAGTGGATCTGCGCCGCCGCATTGGGTACGTGATCCAGCAGATCGGCCTCTTTCCGAACATGACGATCGAAGAGAACATCACGGTCGTGCCGCGCCTGCTCGGCTGGGACAAGAAACGCTGCGCCGGGCGCGCGGCGGAACTGATGTCGATGGTCGCGCTCGACCCGAAGCTGTATTTGAAGCGCTATCCGCGCGAGCTTTCGGGCGGGCAACAACAACGTATCGGCGTGATACGCGCGCTGGCCGCCGACCCGCCCGTCCTGCTCATGGACGAGCCGTTCGGCGCGGTCGATCCGATCAATCGCGAAACCATCCAGAACGAGTTCTTTCAGATGCAGCGGCAACTGAAGAAGACCGTCATCATGGTGAGCCACGATATCGACGAGGCGATCAAGCTGGGCGACCGCATTGCCGTATTCCGGCGCGGCAAGCTCGTGCAATACGACCATCCCGACACCCTGCTCGCGCGCCCGCACGACGACTTCGTCGCACAGTTCGTGGGCCAGGACAGCACGCTCAAGCGCCTGCTGCTCGTGAAGGCCGGCGACGCGGCCACGCAACCGGAAACCGCACGCATGAACACGCCGCTCGCCCACGCGTTCGCCGCGATGGACGAAGCCGATTGCCGCTACCTCACCGTGCTCGACGACGCGCGGCATGCGCTCGGCTTCGTGGCGCGGCGTGCCGCGCGCGGCGCCGAAGGCGTGTGCGGCGAACGCATCACGCCCTTCCCGGCCACGGTTTCCGTCGACGACAACCTGCGCATCGTGCTCTCGAAGATGTACCAGTTCCGCGCCTCGTGGATGCCGGTGCTCGACGCCGAAGGCGCCTATGTCGGCGAGATCACGCAGGATTCGATCGCCGACTATCTGAGCTCGGGCCGCTCGCGGCAGCAGACCGGACAGCCGCCGGGCGCGGCGGTGCGGCCGGTGGCTGCCATCGCGTGAGCGGCGGGTCATGCCAAAACGCGCTAGAACGTGGTGCGCAATCCGACCATGACACTGCGCCCGCCCTCGGGCGCGATGTCGCGCACCACGGAACTCGCATAGCGCACGTCCTGATTCGTGAGATTGTCGCCGCGCACGTACGCAAGCCAGTTCGTTGCGCCCACATGGAACTTGTACGTGAGCGCCAGCGCCAGCGTGGTGTAGCCTGCCGTCGGCAAATCGTCTTCGGGCACGCGGTTTTGCGCCCATGCGTGCACGAGTTCGGCGTGCGCGCCGAACGGGCCGTAGCCGTAGTCGGCGTTTAGCGTCGCGCGCAACGGCGCAATGCGCGGCAGCGGCGCGCCCGTGTCCGCGTTGCGCGCGTGCGTATAGTCGGCGGTCAAGCCAACGTCGAGACGATGTGCGCCGCGCTCGAGCACCCGCCAGCGCCCTTCCAGTTCCACGCCATAGAACTCCGCGGGCACGCCGCGATAAACGGCCTCGTTGAGCGCATCCGCCGTGCCGGCGGGCACGGGCGTGTCGTCGTCGTTCACGAGGCGGCCCGTGTTGTACTCCGTGAGGTAATTGCGAAAACGGCTGTAGAACACGCCCGCGCTCGCCTTGTTCGCACCGCGCGCATAGCGCAGCGAGAGATCCGTGGAAATGGCCTTTTCCTTCTGCGCGTCGGGGTTGCCGATCAAATACTGGCCGGTCGCGTCGTGCGGGCCGTTGGCATAAAGCTCATAGAAAGTCGGCGCGCGCTCGGTGTACGCGACGTTGCCCACCACCGACCATACCGGCGTGAGCTTGTAGAGCGCGCCCGCCGAGAGGCTGCCCGCGTTGAAGTCGCGCGATTGCGCGCCCGCGAACTTCGTGCCGTCTTCGCCCGCCACCGGATCGAGCTTCACATGTTCGATGCGCCCGCCCAAACTCAGCTTGAGCGCCGGCGTCACATTCCACTCCTCCAGACCGAACAGCGCGACATTGGTGGTTTGCGTGGTCGGCACGAGCGCCTCATCGCCCAATGCCGAGAACGTGTTCTGGCTCACCTGCACGCCAAACGCGCCCTCCAGCGGCCCGAGCTTCGCGTGGCGTGCCTCGAGCCGCGCTTCGTAGCCGTGATTGCGGAACGTCGTGCTCGTTTCGCCGTTGTCGATCTCGCGATGTTCGTAGTCCGTATAACCGAAGTCGAACTTGAGCTGGCTGATCGGCCCCTGCAGGTTGCGCACTTCGGAGGCGAGCGCGACGTGGTCCTGATGCATGCGCAGGCGCACGTCGTCTTCGGCCACCGAGCCGTAGTTCGCGTCGAACCCGTTGTACGAGATGCCCGCGTAGCCGTCGGCCCAGGTGTACGACGAGCCGACCGCGCCGCCGTGCCAGCGGCCGTCGCTGTTCGGGATGCTGCCGTAGGGCTCGGCCGCATCGGGGCCGTCCAGCGCGCGTTGCTGCGCCGAGTGCGCGTAGCCGGGTATGCGCTGGTTGCTCGTGTCGCGGTCGAACGCGTCCACGTGGAAGGCGAAACCGCCGTTGCCGCCTTCCACCTGGGCTGCGCCTGCGCGCGCGTCGTTCGCCCCGCCGTAGCTCGCATCCACTGCGCCCGTCACGCCCGAAACCGGCTCGCGCGGAATACGGTTGTCGATCGTGTTCACCACCCCGCCAATCGCGTTGCCGCCGTACAGCAGCGCAGCCGGGCCGCGCACGATCTCGACACGCTCGATCGAAAGCGGGTCTTGCGGCACGGCGTGATCGTATGAGAGCGACGAGGCGTCGAATGCGGCCACGCCGTTTTGCAGCAGGCGAATGCGGTCGCCGTCCATACCGCGAATGATCGGCCGCCCGACCAGCGGGCCGTAGGTCGTCGTCGAAACGCCCGGCAGACCGTCGAGCGTTTCCCCGAGCGAGTTGGCGCGGCGCAGGACGAGCGCATCGCCGTAAAGCGCGGTGGATGGCGTGGTGAGGTCGGTGTTGCCGAGCGGGTTCGCGGTGACGAACACCGGCGCGAGTGTCGCGCCGCCCGTCTGCGTGTCGGCGGCGCTCGTTTCAGGCGATTGGGCATGCGCGAGCACACCGCAAAGCGCGAGCGGCAAGGGAGCGAGCGGCAGGACGCGCGCGAAGCGCAGCCCCGCCAGCAGCGCGGATAAGGACGTAAATGGGATGGTCGCCACGATGTTTTCTTGTTTGCGTCGTTGGAGTGATGGGCGGCGAATGTCCGGGGCCGAGGCGGACGTACGTCGCACAGGGTTGTGGCTGCAGCTCGACGCGAATGTTACGTTATAACATTACTCATTGTGAAGGAAATTTTGACGGAGAGCTTTCAAGCCAGCGCCGCAATGCAAGAGCGAAATATCAGCAAACGTCGCCCATTGCCCCCCAAGTCGCGTGAACTGCAGCGCTAATCGCAACGGACTTGCACGCGTCACCGCACGCGCGCATATTCCCCATACTGTCGGACGGACCCAACGGGGGGCGCCATGGATCACTCGATGCGGCTCAAAAGCCTCTCCGCCGCCCTTTACGCAGTCGGCGCGATCGCCACCTTTGGCTTCTACCCGCTGATGGTGCTCTGGCCGTCCGGCTGGGCCTGGCACTCGGGCCACTCGGACTACTCGCTGATGATCGTCGGCATCTACGCCACGCTGGGCGTGTTTCTCATGCGCGCGGCGCGGCGTCCGCTCGAGCATTTGAGCCTGATCTGGTTCACGGTGTGGTCGAGCGTCGTGCACGGCGCGATCATGACGCTCCAGTCGTTCATGTCGCCCGGCCATCTCGGCCATTTGATCGGCGACGTGCCCGCGCTCTTCATCGTCGCCGCCGTGCTGGCCGCGCTCACGCCGCGCCGCGCGCAAGCGGGCGCGGGCGCCCCGCCCCAATCGAGCTTGCGGACGAATTGACGCGGCGCTCAACCTGGCAGCCTGTTCGCGGCACATGGCCGCGAACAAATGCCCTCCAAACGACCTGTTCGGTAATTATTACAAACCCCATGAATTCTGTAGTAACTTAAAAATATTCGGGTTCACCCTAAATCCAGGCCGCCAGCTGTCGATATGTAAGGTGACGCCCGTTGGCGGCAGCCTGCACCGATGGGCCGCCCCGCTTGCGTTGCCCTTGGTCAAAACGGTACAGACGCATGACACTCACCATTCGAGCGCGCATCGCCCTTACGTTCGCGCTTCTCGCCCTTCTGCTCACGGTTTCCGGCGTTCTTGGCTTCATCAGCACGGAAAAGGCCAATAGCGCCAACCGCGACACCTATCGCAACAAGCTCGCCGAATCCACGGCGATCGACAACGCGGAGATCTTCATCGCGCGCACGCGCCTCGTGCTCGACCGCGTGGCGCTGCACCCCGACGCGCCCTCGGTGCCCGACCAGTTGCAGCGCGCCGCCGGCTTCTTCCAGAACTCCGACGAGTGGTGGACGAAGTTCACGCAAATGCCGCACGAGAGCGACGAGTTGCCGCTGATCGCCGCGACCACCGAGCGGCGCACAGCCATGCGCAACGCGGTAACGGACTTCACGAAGGCACTCGAATCGGGCGACAAGGCCAGCGCCGACAACATCGCGATGACGCAGCTCTCCGACCTTTACAGCGCCATGAGCGCCGCAAACAACGAGGTCAAGCAGCACCTCTACAACAACGCGAAATTGCGTTATGAGGAGGCCGAAGCAAATTTCCATCTGTTCTCGGGCGTGAGCGCCGCGATGGTCGCGCTCGGCCTGCTCGGCGCGGGCCTTGGCTGGGTGATGCTGCGCCGCGCGATCATGGAGCCGCTCAATTACGCGCTCACGAGCCTCAATGAAATCTCCTCGGGCAATCTGAGCCAGACCGTGCGCGCGCAGCGCCACGACGAAATGGGCCTGCTGCTCGAAAACATCGAAAAGACCCGCAAGGAGCTGGGCTCCGTAACGGGCGCGGTGCGCACGGGCAGCGAGTCGGTTTCGGTGGCCACGCGCCAGATCGCGGCGGGCATGATCGATCTTTCGGCGCGCACCGAAGAACAGGCCGCGTCGCTCCAGGAAACGGCCGCGAGCATGAACGAACTGACCTCGGCGGTGAAGCAGAACACCGACAATGCGCGCCAGGGCAGCACGCTCGCGCAAACGGCGGCGAACGTGGCGTCGCGCGGCAGCGACGTCGTGCAGGACGTGGTGAGCACGATGAGCGAGATCGAAGGCAGCTCGCACAAGATTTCGGAGATCACGGCCATCATCGAAGGCATTGCGTTTCAGACCAATATCCTCGCGCTCAATGCGGCTGTCGAGGCGGCCCGTGCGGGCGAGCAAGGGCGCGGCTTCGCCGTGGTCGCGAGCGAGGTGCGTTCGCTTGCGCAGCGCTCGGCCGCGGCGGCCAAGGAGATCAAGGACCTCATTGCGAATTCGGTGGCAACCGTTTCGCACGGCACGGAACTCGTTACCACGGCGGGCGCGACGATGGCCGAGTTGCACACGTCGGTGCAGCGCGTCACCGCCATCATGAACGAGATCGCCTCGGCCTCGGAGCAGCAGCAAAGCGGCATCGAGCAGGTCGATACCGCCGTCACGCAGATGGACGAAGTCACACAGCAAAACGCGGCGCTCGTCGAGCAGGTGACGGCTGCGGCCCAGGCGCTCGACACGCAGTCCACCAAGCTCGCCGGCACTGTGCAGGTGTTTCGCGTCGCCTGAGGCGCAAGCTGACGTACGTATGCGGCGCGAGCGCCTTCGCGGCCTCTTATAATCGGAAATCGAAGCGGCGGCGGGCAAGAATGAACACAGGCTTTGTCCCGCCGCCGCGCTTGATCGAGTTTTCGTACGCGAAGAGGAACGCCGCATGTATATCGCCATGAACCGCTTCAAGGTCGCACCGGGCTCCGAGGCCGCATTCGAGGAAGTCTGGGCCACGCGCGACACGCACTTGAAACAAGTGCCCGGCTTCATCGAATTTCATCTGCTCAAAGGCCCGCAACGCGAAGACCACGTGCTCTATGCGAGTCACACGATCTGGGCGAGCCACCAGCACTTCGAAGACTGGACGCGCTCCGAAGCTTTTCGCGCGGCGCACAGAAACGCGGGCAACGCGGGCGGCGCAAACCGTCCGGTCTACCTGAGCCACCCCGAATTCGAAGGCTTCGAAGTGGTGCAGACCGTGAAGTAAGCAGCGCACACAAAGTCACGCAACCGTATCGGTAAATCCGTGCACGCGCTGTGCCAAAGCTACACGCTCGCAGCGCGCGCCGCCTCCTCGCGCGGCAACGCGCGGCACGATTCACGCGGCGATCGACGGCTGAAAAAAATGCCGCTGCGCCCCGCGCGTACCACGCCCCCCTCCTTGCCTTCCCCTGCAGCGCGTTGCGCAGCGCGCGCTTAGGCCCGAACCTTGCTTGATAGAAGCCCCTGCCCTTGCGCGCAACGGCGTTGGAAGCGCGCGCCACCGCGTCCCCCACCGACGAGCCCATGAAGAAAAAGACCGCTACCCGCATCGTAGAAGGACAGCCGTTTCCACTCGGCGCCACCTGGAACGGACGCGGCGTGAACTTCGCGCTCTTCTCCGCCAACGCGACAAAGGTCGAGTTATGTCTCTTCGACAAGAACGGCCTGCGCGAGATCGAACGCATCGAGTTGCCCGAATACACCGACGAGGTGTGGCACGTGTACCTGCCCGACCTCGAACCGGGCGCCATCTACGGCTATCGCGTGCATGGGCCGTATGAGCCGCAGGCGGGCCATCGCTTCAATCCGAACAAACTGCTGCTCGATCCCTATGCGAAGGCGCACGTGGGCGCGCTGCGCTGGCATCCGGCCGTGTTCGGCTACACCATCGGCAGCCCCGACGGCGATCTCTCGTTCGATACGCGCGACAGTGCTCGCTATGTGCCGCGCTGCCGCGTGGTCGATCAGGGCTTCATCTGGCACCACCCGATGCGCGAGCGCGTAGCGCGCGAGCGCACGATCATCTACGAAACGCATGTGCGCGGCTACACGATCCGCCATCCCGACGTGCCGCCCGAAGAGCGCGGCACCTTCGCGGGCCTCGCACAAACGCCGGTGCTCGAATATATCCGCGGGCTTGGCGTGACATCTGTGGAGCTAATGCCCGTTCATACCTTCGTGAACGATTCGCACCTGCTCGAACGGGGCCTCACGAACTACTGGGGCTACAACACCATCGGCTTCTTCGCGCCGGACCCGCGCTACTCGGTGGGCGCGCATGGCTCGATCGACGAATTCAAGAACATGGTGGACCGCCTGCACCAGGCGGGTCTCGAAGTGATACTCGACGTGGTGTACAACCACACGGCCGAAGGCAGCGAGCTCGGCCCCACGCTCTCGTTCAGAGGCATCGACAATGCTTCGTACTACCGGCTACCTGAAGACAAACGCTACTACATCAACGACACCGGCACGGGCAATACGCTCAACCTCTCGCACCCGCGCGTGCTGCAGATGGTCACGGACAGCCTGCGCTACTGGGTGCTCGAAATGGGCGTGGATGGTTTCCGCTTCGACCTCGCGACGATCCTCGGGCGCGAGCCCTACGGCTTCGACGAAGGCGGCGGCTTTCTCGACAGCTGCCGGCAGGACCCGATTCTCTCGAGCGTGAAGCTGATTGCCGAGCCATGGGACTGCGGGCCCGGCGGCTATCAGGTGGGCGGCTTCCCGCCCGGCTGGATGGAGTGGAACGACCGCTTTCGCGACACCACGCGCGCCTGGTGGAAAGGCGACGAAGGCATGGCCCCCGAACTCGCGACGCGCCTATGCGCCTCGGGCGACAGCTTCAACCGGCGCGGCCGGCGGCCTTGGTCCAGCGTGAACTTCGTCACGGCGCACGACGGCTTCACACTGAACGATCTGGTGTCGTACAACGAGCGCCACAACGAGGCCAACGGGGAGGAGAACCGCGACGGCCACGGCGACAATCTCTCATGGAACTGCGGCGTGGAAGGCCCGACCGATGACCCCGAAATCCGTGCGCTGCGCGAGCGCCAGAAGCGCAACTTCCTCGCCACGCTGCTGCTCTCGCAGGGCACGCCCATGCTGCTGGCGGGCGACGAGTTTGGCCGCACGCAGCGCGGCAACAACAATGCGTACTGCCAGGACAACGAGGTGAGCTGGGTGGACTGGGAGGGCATCGGCGACACGGGCCGCGCGCTCGCCGACTTCGTGCGCAAGCTCACTGCACTGCGTCATGCGCTGCCGGTGCTGCGCCGCAACCGCTTTCTGATCGGCGAGCACAACGCCACGCTCGACGTCACCGACGTCGAATGGCTTTCGCCTGCGGGCGTGCCGCTCGCCCATGAGCAGTGGGACGATCCGGCCATGCGTTGCTTCGGCATGCTGATCGATGGGCGCTCGCAAACGAGCGGCATCATGCGCCTCGCTTCAGACGCGACCATGCTCATCGTGTTCAACGCCTACCACGACGTGGTGGAATTCACGCTGCCTTCCGTGCCGGGCAACGATCAGTGGAACTGCCTCATCGACACGAACATGCCTGTGCGCGACGAGTTGCCCGAATTCGAAGCCGGCGATATCTACCAGGTCACGGGGCGTTCGCTGCTGTTGTTCGCGCTGCATGCACGCGGCGCGACGCAACGCGTGTTCGCCAGGCTGGAGGAAAATCTCACGGGATGAATGGCAGGCTTTTTCGCGGACTGGCGGCGAGGCCGCCGGTCCGTTGGGCAACGTGTGGCGAGGCTGACAGTTAGTTGCACTATGAGGCGAACGACAGTTGCCTCACCGCAAGACCGCTGACATCGCCGACAAGCTATTGAGCGTGCGCACGAGGTACTCGGCGGTTGGCGCCACAAACCGGATCACGCTGCCCGCCGCGCGCTCGACACTTGGCCACTGCGAAAAGAGATCCGCAAGCGCAGGGGTCTGTGTATGCAGTTCGCACGTGCGCACACGTGGCGCCGCGCAGGCGCGGTCCCACCACGCGCCGTCGCTCGCGATCTGCCCCACGGCTTCCCGTGCGGCGTCGCGAATCCGCTCGCTGCTCGCGGCAGGCGTCAGCAGATCGCCGCTCGCGTGGCCGCCGGCGTGCTTCACCACCACGAACTTCGCCTCGGGAAAAACGGGCCGCGTTTCGCGTTCGAACACATCGTCGCCGCTCAGGAGCGCCACCCGTGCGCCGTATTCCTGCGCAAGCGCGCCGTACAGCCCCGCCTCGCCCGTTTCGACGCCATCCACGAGCACGCGTGCGAACGCAAAACTATTGATGGTATGCGCAAGCATGCCGCGGCTTTGCGCCATGGCGTGATAGCCAATCATGAAAACGAGCGCGGGCCGGTGCTCGAGCCCCGCCATCATGCCGAGCATGCGCGGCTTGCCGAGTATGACGCGTGCGCGCGCATCGATTTCGTCGGGCAGCAGGTTGTTGAAGCCGCCATGCGAGTCGTTGACCCACACTTCGCTTGCACCGCCCGCGAACGCGCCTTCCACGGCCGCGTTCGCTTCGAGCGTCATCCAGCGGCGGGCGCGTTCATACTCGGGATTGCCGGCGCGCGTTTGCTGAACGTTGAACACACCGCCTATGCCTTCGATATCGACGGAAATCAGTACCTTCACGCTTGCGCCCCGCCTGAAAGCAGATCGGCGAGATCGGGCACGGCTTCGCGCAGAGCGAGACGCACGTGGCCATCGCGGCCCTGCACGGTGCTTGCGCTCCACAAGGCGTCGAGAATCGCTTGCTCGACGCAATCGGCGCTGGCCTGAAACAGCGCATCGAGTTGCGAGTCTGCGAGCAAGGGCGGCAACGCGTAGGTTGGCGCGTCGTGCGCCAGTGTGTATGCCGTGCTGAACGCCAGTGAGATATCGCCGCTGCCGTGTCCATACACGGAGCCCGTGCGCGCGAGGCCCGCTGCCACGCGCATCGACACGCGCCGAAGCTGCCGCGAGTCGAGCGGCGCATCCGTGGCGATCAGCATGATGATTGACCCCTTCTCGGGCGCCTGTGCCGCGCGATTCGACGCCGCGCGCGCCGCAAGTTCGCGCCCCACAGGCACGCCATCGATCGTCAACATGGGCAGGCGGCCGAAGTTCGCCAGCACGAGCGCGCCCACCGTGTACTGCGCGCCCGCGGTCATTACCACGCGCGACGCCGTGCCAATGCCGCCTTTCAGGTCGAAGCTCGACATGCCACGGCCCGCGCCGACACTGCCGCGCGCAAAGTCAGCGCGCATAGCAGAGCAGGCAGCGACATAGTGTGCCTCGGTCACCGCCAGCGCCTGAAGATCGTTCAGATAGCCGTCATTGCATTCGAACACGAGCGGATTGACGGTCGGCAGGCCGCGCCCGATCTGCGGGTTCGCCGCGACCGCCGCACGAATCTGCGCTTGTGCAAGCGCGCCCACGCCGAACGTATTGGTCAGCGCAATCGGCGTTTCGAGCACACCCAGCTCTTCGAGCTGCATGAGCCCGATGCTCTTGCCGAATCCGTTGATCACGCAAGCGCTCGCCGGCACCTTCTCGCGAAAGAGGTCGCGTGCGTGCGGCATCACCACGGTCACGCCCGTTTGCACATCGCCCGCGTCGAGCGTGCAGTGACCCACGCGCACGCCGCTCACATCGGCAATCGTTCCCGTCGCACCGCTCGCCAGTGTGCCGATATGCGGCGCGGCATCTCCGCGATTCTTGCTCATGCGCGGTCCAGTTTCGGGTCGAGCGCGTCGCGCAGGCCGTCACCCAGCAGATTGAATGCGAGCACGGTGAGGAAGATGGCGAGGCTCGGGAACAGCGCGATATGCGGCGACGTGACCATGTCCGCGCGCGCCTCGTTGAGCATGGCGCCCCACTCCGGCGTGGGCGGCTGCGCGCCGAGGCCGATGAACGACAGGCTCGCCGCCGTGATGATCGAGGTGCCGATACGCATGGTCAGATACACGACCACGGACGACACCGTGCCCGGCAGAATGTGCCGCATGATGATCGTCCAGTCCGACGCGCCAATGCTGCGCGCGGCCTCGACATACGTGAGGTGCTTGAGCATGAGCGTGTTGCCGCGCACGAGGCGTGCGAACGCCGGAATGCTGAACACGGCCACGGCGCACACCACGTTGATCATGCCGTTGCCGAGAATCGCCACCACACCGATGGCGAGCAGGATGCCTGGGAATGCGAACAACACGTCGGCCACGCGCATGGTGATGCGGTCCCACCAGCCTTCGTAGTAGCCCGCCAGCAAGCCGAAGAACGTGCCGATCACGGCGCCGAGCGCCACCGAAAGAAAGCCCGCCGCGAGCGAGATACGCGTGCCCGCGAGAATGCGGCTGAAAATATCGCGGCCGAGCGCGTCCACGCCGAACCAGTGGGCCGCAGAGGGACCCGCATTGAGCGAGTCGTAGTCGAAGTAATTTTCCGGGTCGTAAGGCACGAGATGCGGCGCGAACACCGCGATCACCACCAGCAGCAGCACGAACGCGCCTGCGCCAAGCGCGACATGCTGCTTGCGGAACTTGCGCCAGAACTCGCGCCATGGCGTGCGGATCGCCTCGTCCTGGGCGCGTACGACAACGTTTTGAGTCGTGCTCATGGCGTGCTCACCTGAATCGAATGGTCGGATTGATGACCGCGTACAGCACGTCCACGATCAGATTGATGACGATGAACTCGAGCGAGAACAGCAGCACTTCGGCCTGAATCACAGGGTAGTCGCGCATCGCAACCGAATCGACGAGCAGCCGCCCGAGGCCCGGCCAGTTGAACACTACCTCCACGACGATCGAGCCGCCCAGCAGGAAGCCGAACTGCAGACCCATCATCGTGACGACGGGAATCATCGCGTTGCGCAGGCAATGCTTGATCACCACCCATTGCTCGGCCACGCCCTTCGCGCGCGCCGTGCGCACGAAGTCTTCGTTGAGCACTTCGACGAACGATGCGCGCGTGAAGCGCGCCATCACGGCGGCCACGGCCGCGCCGAGCGTAATCGAAGGCAGCACGTAACTGCGCCACGAACCGTCGCTCACCACGGGCAGCCAGCCAAGGTGCACCGAGAACAGTTCCATGAGCGCCATGCCGAGCGCGAAAGCCGGAAACGAAATGCCCGACACCGCGAGCGCCATGCCGATGCGATCGGGCCAGCGATTGCGCCACACGGCCGAGACGATGCCGATGGCCATGCCGAACACCACGGCCCAGACCATGCTGGTGAGCGTGAGCAGCAGCGTGGGCATGAAACGCTCGCTAATTTCGGTGATGACCGGGCGCTTGCTGCGCATCGACACACCGAAGTCGCCGTGGGCGATGCGCACGAAGAAATGGAGAAACTGCTGCGGCAGCGGTTGGTCGAGGCCGAGATCGGCGCGCACGAGCGCGACCGTGGCGTCGTCCGCCTCGGGACCGGCCGCGAGGCGCGCCGGGTCGCCCGGCAGCAGATGCACGAACAGGAACACCAGGATCGCGACGATCAGGAGCGTCGGCAGGAGACCCAGCGAGCGTTTGACAATGAAATTCAGCATGAGCGCGTTACTGCATCGGGGCGTGCGTGGCGCGCCAGACTCGAACATTCCGGCGCGCCGCGCAACGCATTAGCGAATCGAGATCTCGTCGAAGTTGAACGAGCCGTCCGGCGCCACATACGCGCCGGCCAGGCGCTTGCTGCGGGCGTACACGACCTTTTCCTTCACGAGGAACACCCACGGCGCGTCGGCCCAGATGCGCTTTTGCGCGTCGGTGTACAGCGCCGTTTTTTGCGCGCGGTCCGTCGTTTCGAGCGCCTTCGCGAGATCCTCATCGACAGCGGGGTTCTTGTAGTACGCGGTGTTCATGAGCTTGGGCGGCCACGACGCCGAAGCGAGCAGCGGCGAGATGCCCCAGTCCGCTTCACCCGTGGACGACGACCAGCCGATGTAATACATGCGCACGCCCGCCGACGCCGCGTCTTGTGCGCTTTCCACGCGCGCCACCGCCGTGCCCGTTTCCAGCGCTTCGACGTTCGCCTTCACGCCCACTTGCGCGAGTTGCTGCTGCACGAACTGAATGGCCTTTTGCGCGGTCGAGTTGTTATACGCCGACCACAGCGTCGTTTCGAAACCGTTCGGGTAGCCCGCCTGCTTGAGCAGTTCGCGCGCCTTGGCCGGATCGTACGGCCACGGGCCGAGCTTGACCGAATAGTCCACGCCCTGGGGCAGCACGCCGTCCGAAGGCAGCGCGTAGCCCGCGAACGCGACCTTCGCGAGCGCGTCCTTGTTGATCGCATAGTTCAGCGCCTGACGCACGAGCGGGTTGTCGAACGGCTTCTTCGCGGTGTTCAGGCTGATATAGCGCTGGATGATCGAAGGCGTGGCGATCAGGTCGACCTTCGGGTTCGACTGGAATGCGCTCGCCTGCTCGAACGGAATGCGGAACGCGAAGTCGGCTTCGCCCGTGCGCATGAGCGCGGCGCGCGTGTTGTTGTCGGCCACCGGCTTCCAGTCGATCTCGTCGATCTTCGGGTAGCCCTTCTTCCAGTAGCCGTCGAACTTGTGCACGACGAGGTCGCCCGCCGGGTCCCACTTCACGAATGCGAACGGGCCCGTGCCTACCGGATGCAGGCCGATATCCTTGCCCCACTTCTTCATGGCCGCAGGCGAAATCATCACCGCCGACGGGTGCGCGAGCACGTTCACGAACGCCGAGAACGGCGCATTGAGCGTGACCTTCACCGTGTACGGGTCGACCACTTCGGTCTTCGCGATGCGGCGGAACATGTTGTAGCGCTTCAGGTGATTCGCCGGGTCCGTCACGCGGTCGAAGTTCGCCTTCACGGCCGCCGCATTGAAGTCGGTGCCGTCCTGGAACTTCACCCCCTGGCGCAGCTTGAACGTGTAGGTGAGGCCGTCGCCGCTCACTTCATAGCTCGTGGCCAGCACGTTGGTGAGCTTCAGGTCCTTGTCGAAACCGAACAGGCCCTGGTAGAACGACTTCGAAACCGCTTGCGAGAGCGTGTCGTTGGCGTCGTACGGGTCGAGCGTCGAGAACGTCGAATCGACGGCCATCACAGCGCGCTGCTCGGCGGCTTGCGCGGCCGTCGCGCCCGCGATCAGCGCGAGTGCGAGCGCGCTGCCCTTCATCCATGCTTTGACTTCATTCATCAATCAGGTCTCCATACCAATGAATCTTGTCGATTCAGCGAAATGATCCAGCTAAAATGCAAACGATTGCGTCGCACAATGGCGTATTCAGTAAGCACCGCCCACCCGATGCTTCGCAACGAAGTGACCGGGACCAACCGGCACGAGCGGCAACACTAGCGGCTCGTCGCCGGGGGCGCGAATCGGGCTCGGCAGTTCGTCGGCGGCCAGCACGCGCTTCGCGTGGCGGCGCGCCGGATCGGCGATCGGCACCGCACCCATGAGCTTCTTCGTATAGGCATGCTGCGGGTTTTCGAACACGGCGCGGCGCGGCCCGATCTCGACGATCTGCCCCAGATACATCACCGCGACGCGATGGCTCACGCGTTCCACCACGGCCATGTCGTGCGAGATGAAGAGGTACGCCACGCCCAGTTCCTGCTGCAGGTCGAGCATGAGGTTGACGATCTGCGCCTGCACGGAAACGTCGAGCGCCGACACCGACTCGTCGGCGACCACGACTTTCGGGTTCATCGACAGCGCGCGCGCAATGGCGATGCGCTGACGCTGGCCGCCCGAGAATTCGTGCGGATAGCGCCCCGCCGCCGATTTCGGCAAGCCCACGCGGTCGAGCAGCCATTCCACGCGCGCCTGCGCTTGCGCCCCCTTCGCGATACCGTGCACGAGCAGCGGCTCCATGATCGAGAAGCCCACCGTGAGGCGCGGGTTCAGCGAGGCGAACGGGTCCTGAAAAATGAACTGGATGTCGCGGCGCAAGGTTTGCAACGCAGGCCCGGTGAGGGTGCTGATGTTCTGGCCGCCGAACTCGATCGTGCCGCTCTGGCTCTCCACGAGGCGCAACAACGAGCGGCCCGTGGTCGATTTCCCGCAGCCGGATTCGCCCACCAGCGCGAGCGTTTCGCCCGCGTGAAGATCGAAGCTGACTTTCTCGACCGCGTGCACGCGGCCCGTGACCTTGCCGAACAGACCGCTGCGCACGGGAAATCGCGTAACGAGGTCGCGCACGCGCAGGACCGGCGGGACGTCTGTTTTCGGCGCGTTCGCCGCGAGATTCGAGGCAGCGGCCGCGCGTGCCGCTTCATTCATCGAAAGCAGCGAAAACTTCTCCGGCAAGTCGGTGCCCTGCATCGCGCCGAGCTTCGGCACGGCGGCGAGCAACGCCTGCGTGTAGCGATGCGAAGGCGCTGCAAAAAGCGTATCGGACGCGCCCTCTTCCACTTTCTCGCCGCGGTACATCACGAGAATGCGGTCCGCCACTTCGGCCACCACGCCCATGTCGTGCGTGATGAAGACAACGCCCATATCCATCTCGTCCTGCAGGCCGCGAATGAGCTGCAGGATCTGCGCCTGAATCGTCACGTCGAGCGCCGTGGTCGGTTCGTCGGCGATCAGGAGCGCGGGCTTGCACGAGAGCGCCATCGCGATCATCACGCGCTGGCGCATGCCGCCCGAAAGCTGATGCGGGTAGCGCTCCATCACGCGGCGCGCCTCGGGAATGCGCACGAGGTCGAGCAGGCGCAGCGTTTCGGCGCGCGCCTGCGTAGCGTTCATCTGCTGATGCAGCGCGATCGCTTCGCTGATCTGGTTGCCCACCGTGAACACGGGGTTCAGCGAAGTCATGGGCTCCTGGAAAATCATCGCAATGTCCGCGCCGCGCACCGAACGCATGGTCGACGCACTCGCACGCGTGAGATCGAGCACGCTGCCGTTGCGCCGGCGCAGTTCGATGCTGCCGCCCGCAATGCTGCCGCCGCCGTGCTCGACGAGCCGCATCAGCGAAAGCGACGTGACCGACTTGCCCGAACCCGATTCGCCGACGATGGCGAGCGTCTCGCCGCGATCGACGTGGAACGACAGATTGCGCACGGCTTCGAACGTGCTCGCGCCGCGCTTGAACGACACGCGCAGATCACGAACGTCGATCACGCGGTTCGGCGGCAACGCGGCCTTTTCTCCGGCCAGTGCGGTATCAAGAGAGTGCGAGGACATCTGCACGATGAGGATTCCTTCGTTTGATGCGCAAAGCGATGCGCCGCTTAAGCGTAGATCGACGCAACGGGCGCTTCGCCCACGCGCGCGTAGCCGCGATACATGCCTTCGGTGTTGAACGGCAGGACCACATTACCTTGTGCGTCCACGGCGATCAGGCCGCCGCGGCCGTCAATGCGCGGCAATTGCTCCATCACGACATTCGTTGCTGCTTCGGAGAGCGAAACGCCACGATATTTCATTTGCGCCGCCACGTCGTAGGCCGCGACCATGCGCATGAACATTTCGCCCGAGCCCGTGGTGGACACCGCGCAGGTGGCGTCGTCGGCATAGCAGCCCGCGCCGATCAGCGGTGCGTCACCCACACGGCCCACCTGCTTGTTCGTGATGCCGCCCGTCGAGGTCGCCGCCGCGAGGTGGCCGTGCGCGTCGAGCGCTACCGCCCCCACCGTGCCGTACTTGCGGTTCGGGTCGATCGGCTCGTGCGGCAGGCTTTCTTCCGCTGCCTTTGCTGCGGCCTTCGCCTCAAGCGTTGCCCCGTCGTGATCGAGCATCGCGCGCGCTTCGCCGCGTGCGAGCTGCCACTGGCGGTAGCGCGCGTCGGTGTGGAAATAGCCGGGATCGACGAATTCGAGGCCCTGTGCCGCTGCAAACGCCTCCGCGCCTTCGCCCGTGAAGAGCACGTGCTCGCTCTTCTCCAGCACGCGGCGCGCCGCCAGCACCGGATTGCGCACGCGCTTCACGCAGCACACCGCGCCCGCTTCGAGCGTGCGGCCGTCCATGATCGAGGCGTCGAGTTCGTGCGTGCCGGCAGACGTGAACACCGCGCCATGGCCTGCGTTGAAAAACGGGCAGTCTTCGAGCAGGCGCACCGCTTCTTCGACTGCGTCGAGCGCGCTCCCGCCTTCGGCCAGGATGCGCTGGCCGGCCGCGAGAATGCGGCTGAGCGCTTCGAGATACTGGGCTTCGACTTCGGGCGCCATCGAGGCGCGCAGGATCGTGCCGGCGCCGCCGTGAATGGCAATGACTGCATTCGATTTCATGACTTCTTTTTCGTGGGGGAAGACGGGGCCGAAGGCGCGGGGCTCGCCTGCGCCGAGGTCGAGGAAAGCCACGGCAGCACCGATTCTGTGATGGCCGCAGCGGCAACGACGGAATCTTTCGCGCGCAACGCCACGGCGTCGCACAGCGCTTCGATGACAGCCAGCACCGCGGCTTCCGAGTTCGCCGCGAGGCGCCGTTCGGAGCGGATCAGCAGCATGAGATCGGCGAAGCGCGCGAGCGGCGAGTCGATGCTGTCGGTGAGCGCGAGCACGCGTGCGCCGAGCTTCGCGGCGTGGCGCGAGAGCTTGATCGTGTCGTCCACGTAGCGCGGAAACGCAATGCCGATCACGAGATCGTCCTTGTTCGCGCCGAGCAGCCGGCGCGCGGAATGCGTGGGACCGCCGACCGAGGAGAGCGCCTGCACGTTGTCCAGATAAGGCAGCAGCGCGTTCTCCATGATCCCGGCGAGAAACGCGCTCGTGCCCGAGCCGATCACGTACACGCGGCGCGCGCAAAGAATCGCGTCCACGGCTGCGGCGGCCGCTGCGCTGTCGATCGACTGGCGCGACAGGCGCAGGTTCGACTCGGCCTGCTCGAGCGACGCGCCGAACAGCTCCGCGCCGCTCGTGGGCGACTCCTGGGCGCTGCGCAACCGCTCGACCGGCGCGAGCGTGGCCTCGAAGCCTCGCACGAGCGCCTCGCGAAACTGCGGATAGCCGTCGAACCCGAGCGAGCGAGCAAAGCGGTTGGCCGTGGCCACCGAAGCGCCCACCGCGCCCGCGAGTTCGTCGATTCGCATCGTCGCGGCATGGAACAGGTTCGCGAGCACGTACTCAGCCATGCGCCGGTGGCCGGGCGTGAGAACGGGCATCGCGGCGGTGATGCGCGCAACGATCTCGGCTTCGGGCGTGTCGGGAATTGACGGTCGGGTTGGCATACGTGGGCCGGAGTGAGGACGGCGAGTCCGTAAATGAAATTACATGAACGGATCTTAGTGAAAATTAATTTTCATCGCGCCCTGGGTTTACCCTATCCGAGAGAATCTAAAAGGAAATTAGCTTGACCGGGCGCAACGAGGCGCAAATTTGCGCGCCTCGAGCACGTTGCATGATTTTGGAAGGAGAACCCGGCAGAAGCCGGAAAGACACGTCGCCCACTGGCGAGACTACGGGAAAATTTAGGGAGCCGCACTTGCCGCCGGCAGGGCGCCAGCGGCAATCGAATCAGTCACATGAAAACGGCGTGCGCCGCTTCACGCATTCAACGCCACCATCGCCTTGGCGCCCGGCGCCAACCGCCACGTATTACGCCCCGCGCGCTTGGCTTCATACATTGCGGCGTCGGCCAGACAAAGCGGATCGTCGGCGAGCGCCTTGTTCTCGGCCTCGACGGAAAGCACCGCATGGGTGGCGTCCACCCTGCCCGCCGCCCCAGCCGCGCCGGTCAGCACGACACCCACGCTCGCGCTCGTTTCGATCACGCGCCCCGCAGCGACGAAGACCTTCGACACCTCGCGGCAAATGGCCGCCGCAATACGCTCGCCGGTGCGCGCGTCGCTCACGCCGCGGCTCGCCACCACGAATTCATCGCCGCCCAGGCGGCTCACCACGTCGCCCGTGCGCACGGTGGTGACGAGCCTGCGCGCGGTCTCCTTGAGCAGGGCGTCGCCCACGTCGTGGCCGTAGCGGTCGTTGATCGCCTTGAAGCCATCCATGTCGATGAAGAAGAGCGCGAACGGGCTGCCGCTCGCGCGCAGCTCGCACAGCGCCTCCTGCAACGCGCGCCGGTTCGCGAGGCCCGTGAGCGGGTCGATCAGCGCGCCCTCGCGCAGGCGCTGCTCGGTGCGGCGCTGCTCGGTCACGTCGTGCGCCATCACGTAGAAGCCGGTCACCTTGCCCTCGCGCCGGCACGGAATGTAGGTGGCCGACCATACGCGCTCGGAGTCGGCCCGGTAGCGCACCTCGTTGCAGGTCACGCGCTCGCCTGCGAGCGCGCGTGCGAAGAGCGGCTGCAACTGCGCGAAGACTTCGGGGCGCAGCGTTTCGCTCAGGCTGCGACCGCGCAGCGCGGCCGGCTCCGCGCCGAACACGCGCTTGAACGTCTCGTTGTTGAACTGGTAGCGAAGATCGCGATCGACCACGGCGATCAGCGCGGGCACGTTGTCGGTGATCGTCTGCAGCGCGTCGCGGCTGCGCCGAAGTTCCGCCGTGCGCTCACGCACGCGCGCTTCAAGCTCGACGTGATAGTTGCGCAGCGCCTCTTCGCTCTTCTTGCGGCCGGTGATCTCCTGCACGGCCGCGATGAAATGCAGCGGCGTGCCCGCCACGTCGCGCACGAGCGACACCGCGAGATTGACCCACACGGCCTGGCCGTCGGGCCGAAGGTAGCGCTTTTCGATCGCATACGTGGCCGCGCGTCCCGCGAGCAGTTCGGCCACTTGCGCGAGATCGGCGGCAATATCGGCCGGGTGCGTGACCGAAGCGAACGTGCGCCTACGCAGTTCGCTCTCGTCGTAGCCGATGATCTCGGAGAACTTCTGGTTCACGTCGAGAAAATGGCCGTCGAGACCGACCACGGCCTTGCCGATCGGCGTTTGCTCAAACACGGTCCGAAAGCGCGCCTCGCTGATGGCGAGCGAGCGGCGGTCACGCTCGTGCGCCGTGCGCGAGCGGTTCAACTGCCGGCGCAACTCCAGTTCGCGTTCGACCAGGTGCGCGAAGTCCGCGAGCTTCGCGCCCTGCGCTGCGTCGAACGTGCGCGGCTTTTCGTCGATGAGGCAAAGCGTGCCGACCACCTGGCCGTCGGCGAGACGCAGCGGCGAGCCCGCATAGAAGCGGATGTTCGGCGCGCCCGTGACGAGCGGGTTGTCCAGAAAGCGCTCGTCGTCCAGCGCGTCTTCCACCACGAGCATGCGCTTGCTCAGCACGGCGTGCGCGCAGAACGACACGTTGCGCGGCGTTTCGCACGCGGCCAGCCCATGGTGCGACTTGAACCACTGGCGGTCTTCGTCCACGAGCGAGATCAGCACGACCGGCATGTCGAACGCGAAAGCGGCGAGCCGCGAGATGCGGTCGAATGCCTCTTCGGGATCGGTGTCGAGTATGTCGAGTTGCCGCAGCGCCCGAAGGCGCACATCCTCATCCAGAGGAAGCGGAGCAGTGATCATCGTGGAGAGTCCCGGCTGGGCGGATACGGTTGGGTGGCGCGTTCCGCACCGGCGCGCCTCACTTCGGTTTACGGCCGGAACACGCAAAAACTGAAGCACGGCAATGTCCGAAGCACGCGCGCGGCGCGGCCCTCCGCGCCGGGCATTTCCCTTACGCAGAAGCCGGGAATTAAGCGCACGAACGTTCGGTATACGTGCAGTTGCGCAATCATCACTCCCTGCCGCCTTCATGCCCCTACCGCCCGCGCGGCCCGGCCCACGGCGCATCATGCCTCTCACCGCGCGGAAATCGTCACGCCACAATTGATTCGGCATCCGAATTACATGCCATTTTTAACCGGTTGGTTATCGTGTTGTGAAATCGATCAAGCCCTCAAAAAAAAGATGTCTGGCGACTTCAGCAACGGTTTTTCATCGCCGTAAAAAGGGCAAAGCTCCACCCTTTCCGGTGTCACCATGAGAACCCTTGCGCAAACCCTGCGACTGAAACAGACCACTGGCATCCCCTCTGCGGCCCGCAATGCCGCTGGCCGCGGCACCAGTACGCGCATGAGCGCGGCGCCCCGTGCGCACCGTGCTCCGTTGCGCCGCGCTCATGTGCGTACCGGCACATCGCGTCACTACGCTGTGCGCCGCCTCGCGGCGCAGGCGCGCACGCGCAGAATCTAACGCCACACGGCCATCGAAGCATGAATCAGGAAACCGTGGCGGCCATGCCCGATCCCACCTCCGCACTCAAACCCCGGGCAGCGCTTCCCTGGATCGTCCGTACGCGCGCTACGCTACGCGCCTCGATCCGCGCCCGCACGAAGTTCTTCATCGGACTGTTTTTTGCGTTGTTCGCCACGCAAACCACGCTGCTGGCAAGCCAGCTGATCGCGTTTGGCCACGCTTTCGAACGCATGGATACGACCTGGCACCACGAAAGCACTGCGCAGGAGACCGAAGCGCCGCACCGGCAAGCCGTTTCCGCTTCGCCTCGCGAGCTTGCCGCCGAGCGGCTGCGCAGTCAGGTCCAGCACGGCATCCTGCGCGTGCATCACACGCTCGAAGCGGCCTTTGCGATCGCGCTCGCCACGCTCGCCTTTGGCCTCGTGCTGCTGCACTACCTCGAACGCACGCTGCTGCGTCCGCTGCAGACCTTGACCGATTCGCTCGTGCGCCTCGCGCACGGCGAAGACATGCGCGCATTGCCCGACATGAACCGCACCGACGAGATTGGCGCGATGGCGCATGCCTTCGATACGTTGTGCGAAAAGTCTCGCGAGCTGCATATCGCCCATGAGGCCACGCGCGCCGCCGAGGCACACGCCCAGGCGCTCGCGCGCCACGATCCGCTCACGGGCCTGCCCAACCGGCGCCTGCTCGCGGCGGAAATGAGCGCGGCGCTCGAGCGCACGCAGCACCGCTCGCCCGATTACCTCGTGTTCGTGATCGACCTCGACCGCTTCAAGCCCGTGAACGACTTTCACGGCCACGCCGCGGGCGACACGGTGCTATGCGAGATCGCAGCGCGCCTGCGCCGCGTGGTGCGCGACGGCGACACGGTCGCGCGTCTGGGCGGCGACGAATTCGCCGTGCTCGCCCGCGTGCATCGCGACGACCACATCGAGGCCGCGAGCGAACTCGCGCAGCGCCTGCTCGCCGCCACGCGCGCGCCCATCGACATCGGCAAGCTGCGCATCAACGTGGACGCGAGCATTGGCATTGCGTGCTGCCCGCGCGACGGCGGCGACCCCGACGCGCTGTTGCGCGCCGCCGATATCGCCATGTATCGCGCCAAGTGCGAAGGCAAGGGCACCTACCGCTTCTTCGAGCAAAAGATGGACGACGAACTGCGCCTGCAGGCCTCGCTCGAATCGGACTTGCGCCGCGCGCTCGCGGGCGGCGATATTCGTCCGTTCTACCAACCGCTCGTGCGTCTCGCAGACGGCCAGACCACGGGCTTCGAGATTCTCGCGCGCTGGCACCACGAGCAGCGCGGCTGGATCTCGCCCGAGGTGTTCGTGCCGCTCATCGAGCAGATGGGCATTTCGCCCGCGTTCACCGCTTCGATCTTGCGGCGCGCGTGCCGCGACGCGCTGGGCTGGCCCTCGCGCTATCACCTCGCGCTCAATCTCTCGCCCGCGCAGTTCAAGGACACGCAACTCGCGGCGCTGCTACTCACGATCCTCGCCGACGAGGGCATGCCGCCCGAGCGCATGGAGATCGAGATTACCGAATCGGCGCTCATGTACGACTTCGACGCGGCGCGCGCCGTGCTCGCGGACTTCCGCAACGCGGGGCTGCGCATGTCGCTCGACGACTTCGGCACCGGCTATTCGAGCCTGCAGCACTTGCGCGAACTGAAGGTGGACAAGCTGAAGATCGACCGCTCCTTCGTGCTCTCCATGGCTTCGTGCAACGAGAGCGCCAAGATTGTCGACGCGATCATCGCGCTCTCCACGAACCTCGGCATGAGCACGGTGGCCGAGGGCGTGGAGACCGCGGAACTCGCGCGCACGCTCGCGGCCAAGGGCTGCGACTACGCGCAGGGCTATTTCTTCGGCAAAGCGATGGCGGCGCGTGAAATCGACGCTTTGCTGAACGTGGATCGTGCGGCGAACGAGGCGCGTCTGAAGCGTGTTGTCGAGCCGGCCTGAATGGATTGACCCGTATTACTTTGAAAAAGAAAAGGTAGACATCATGTTTGTCGCAATTGGCTGGATAGTCGTGCTCGGATCGGTGATCGGGAGCTTCGTGGGCGTGGGGGGCCACCTGCCCGCGCTCGTTCAACCGTTCGAACTCCTGTGTATTTTCGGCGCGGCGCTGGGCGCGTTCGTGGTGAGCAATCCCACGGCCACGCTCGGCAAGACGCTCAAGGCGCTGCCCACCTGCTTCAAGGGCGGCGGCTACACGAAGGCGCAATACCTGGAGTTGATCGCCCTCCTCTACGAGCTGCTGCAAAAGGCGCGCAAGGAAGGCATGATGGCGCTCGAAGCCGACATCGAGGCGCCCGAGAACAGCCCGATTTTCCAGAAGTACGCGCGCGTGCTCTCCGACCATCATCTGCTCGACTTCATCGTCGACTATCTGCGCATGATGTCGAGCGGCAACGTGAACCCCATGGAAATGCAGGACCTCATGGACGAGGAACTCGACACGCACCACTCCGAAGTGTCGATCGCGCCCAACGCCATCCAGAAGATGGCCGACGGCCTGCCCGCCTTCGGCATCGTGGCGGCCGTGATGGGTGTGGTGCACACCATGGGGTCGGTCGGCAAGCCGCCCGCCGTGCTCGGCGAGATGATCGCAGGCGCGCTCGTCGGTACGTTCCTCGGCATTCTGCTCGCCTACGGCTTCGTCGGCCCGATTGCCGACCTGCTCAACGCCAAGGGCCGCGCCGCCAGCAAGCCGTTCCAGTGCGTGAAGGCCGTGCTGCTCGCGTCGCTCGCCGGCTACGCACCGCCCGTGGCCGTGGAGTTTGGCCGCAAGGTCCTCTTCACGTCGGACCGCCCGAGCTTCCAGGAACTCGACGAAGCGGTGCGCGCCACCAAAACGCCGAAGGCCGCTTAGGAGTCCCGATATGCCAGAACGCACTCCAGGCTCGCGCGCCGCGCGCGACACCGAAGGCAGCAAGGTCACCCTGGTGGTGCGCCGCGTGAAAAAAGGCGGCCACGAGGGCCATCACGGCGGGGCATGGAAGATTGCCTATGCCGACTTCGTGACCGCAATGATGGCGTTTTTCCTCTTGATGTGGCTGCTCGGCTCAACCTCGCAGTACGACCGCGACGGCATCGAGAAGTACTTCAACACGCCGCTTTCGGCCATGCTCGGCAGCACACCCGCTGCAGCGAATCCCAACCCGAGCGTGGTGCAAGGCGGTGGCCGCGACCTCTCCAGCAAGACGCCCGCCGTGGGCGGCTCGAACGCACAGACCACGCTCTCGCACGCCGTGCCAGTGGAAGCGCTCGACAAGTCGCGTCTTTCGCAGCTGAAGGAAAAACTCTCGGCGCTTATCGAGCGCAAGCCGGAGTTGCGCGCGTACCGCGACCAGATCCGCATGTCGATCGCAGACGAAGGCCTGCGCATCGAGCTGGTCGACTCGCTCAAGCGCCCCATGTTCGCAACCGGCAGCGCGAAGCTCGAAGACTACGCGTACGAGATCCTCGTGCAAATCGGCAGCGCGCTCAACGACGTGGACAGCGGCGTGTCGATTGCGGGGCACACCGACTCGGTGCCCTACTCGGGGGGACTTGCGGGCTACTCGAACTGGGAGCTATCCAGCGAGCGCGCCAACGCCGCGCGCCGTGCGCTGGTGGCCGGCCGTCTGAGCGAGGAGAAATTGCTCCAGGTGCGCGGCCTCGCCGATGTGTTGCCGCTCGACCACGACACGGCGGACAGCCCGTTGAACCGCCGCATCAGCATTCTGGTGATGAGCAAGGCCGCAGAGCGGGCGTTCTTCGAACAGGCGAAACGCTACGGCGTCGAACCGCCGCAGAAGGGCGCCACGCCCGCCTCATAAGGCTTTGGCCTCCAAACAGGCAGGAACGCCCCCAATGCGCCTCGCCCCGGCGCATCGAATCGACGGGCACAGCGCGGTACGCCGCTTGCTGTATCTCCCAGCAAGCGGCCAGAACCGCCGCGGCATCGCCTGCCGCCTCACACGGGAATCGTCGGGAGTCTGGCCGGACTCAACGTTGTTCCCCTGATATCTGGAGACCATCATGCCCACCTTCATTCCTCCGCCCATGCCAACCGGTAATGGCGCGCGCATCGTCGGCAAGGGCCGCGTAAGCGCAGCGGGGCCCGGCCCCGACGTGATGGCCGCCAGCACGCTCGACAGCGACCGCGTGCTCAGTTCGGACGGCCAGGAAGTCGGCAAGATCAAGGAGATCATGCTCGACGTGCAGAGCGGCCGCGTGGCCTACGTGGTGATGTCGAGCGGCGGCTTTCTCGGCATTGGCGACAAGCTGCTCGCCATCCCCTGGAGCGCGCTCATGCTCGACACGAGCCGCAAGTGCTTCCTGCTCAACGTGTCGTCCGAGCGCGTGAAGGAAGCGCCGGGCTTCGACCGGGACAGCTGGCCTGCCATGGCCGACGCTAGCTGGGGCAGCACGCTGCACGCGTATTACGGCGCCGAGCCGTACTGGGCAGCGGTCGAGCCGGTGACGCCGCGCCACTGAGCTTCCTGCCCGGCTTCGCAAGCAGGCGTTCGGAGCCGCACGCGGTCGTTCAGCGCCGCGATGTCCCGGCGTTCTCCGCCGTTTGCTCCGCCTTGGCAGCGCCGGTGGCCTCCAGTGCCCACGTGTTGACCATGCGCCGCATGGGGCAGGCAATCACCGTGGCCACGCGGCTCGCCTGCTCCGCCTCGGGCACATTCCACCCGCCCTCCGCCAGCGCCCGCACGCGTTGTCTGAACGCGATCTGCAAGGCATCCGATTTCACCGACACCTCGCTCTGCCAGCTCTCGGGCACGCGAACCGGCCGGATACGCCGGAGCACGGCGTGGTCTTCCTCGAAAATGCGCAGATTGCGCGCGCGAAAACGCCCGTCGAAAAGCGGATTGCGCAGAAAGCTGCGGCCCATCATCCAGAACGTTTGCGTGCGCCCCGCATCCACCGGCACATGCGCCGACGCGATATGGATGCGCCACCCATTGGCGAGCGTCAGTTCGAGCGTCGCGCACGGGCCGCTCAGGTGAAAACCCGTTTGCGTGACCACGTCGACATGTTCGCCCGTAGGCGTGCGGCGCAGCCAGCCCTTGCGCACGGGCCGCCGCATCACGAGCCGCGCGTGGCCGCTCCAGGCATTGGCGTTCACGTTGACTGCGTCGATTTCGGGGCGGTCGGGCGCGCCGAACGAACTGCCGTGCACGAACGGCGCGTGCGCGAAATCGAGTCCGTTCTCGATCACGCGTTCCCAGTTCGCCTCCCACGCGTAAGTGCCGTATACGACGCGCACATTCGGGTCGTCGGCCCAGGCGAGATCGGGCAGCGGCGGCCGCTCCTCTTCGGGCAGGTCGCCCACGAACGCCCAGATCCAGCCGTGACGCTCGACCACGGGGTAGCGGTCCACGCGCGCTCGCGCTGGAATGCGCGCCTGCGGCTGCGCGGGAATGTGCGTGCACACGCCGTCGCCGCCATAGCGCCAGCCGTGGTACGGGCACTGGACCTCGCCGTTCACGCGGCGGCCGGCCGCGAGCGAAGCGCCGCGATGCACGCAGATATCGGAGAGCAATTGCGCGCGGCCCTGTGCGTCGCGAAACGCGACGAAGCGGTGACCGAGCAACGTGACCGGCAGCAACTGCTCGCGCAAATCCGCGGCGGCGGCCACGACGTACCAGAGGTTTTTCAGCATGTCAGATCGAAGCAGAGAATCGAATGCGCCAATTGGACCAGATTTGGGGTCCCGATGGCGACAGGCGCACAATACGTGCCGTTACGACGCGGCTTCGATGCCGCCATCGCCTGACAACTCCGGGCAACCCTACAGGTAACCGCTAACCATGACCCAGTTCTTCAGCGAAGCCGCCTCCGCCGAGGCCGTCAATGCGCGTATTGGCGAAAACGCCGACGAGCGTCTGCGCGAGGTGATGAGCGCGCTCGTGCGTCACCTGCATGCGTTCGCGAAAGAAGTGCAACTCACGCAGCCGGAATGGGAAACCGCCATCGACTTCCTGACCACGGCCGGCCAGCTTTGCAGCGCCGAGCGCCAGGAGTTCATCCTGCTCTCGGACACGCTAGGGTTTTCCATGCTCGTCGATGCCATCAACAATCGTCGCCCTACCGCCGCCACCGAAAACACGGTGTTCGGCCCATTCCACGTGGCCGGCGCGCCCGAGCGCGAGATGGGCGCGTGCATCACCGCCGACGGCAAAGGCGAGCCCTGCGTGTTCGAGGGCCGCGTGCTCGATCTCGAAGGCCGCCCGGTGGAGGGCGCGCGCATCGACGTGTGGTCCGACAACGCCGACGGCTACTACGACGTGCAGCAGCCCGGCGTACAGCCCAAATGGAACAACCGCGGCATCTTCACGACCGGCGCGAACGGCGCGTACCGCTTCGTCGGCATCAAGCCGGTCTCGTACCCGATCCCGCACGACGGCCCGGTGGGCAAGATGCTAGCAAGCCTCGGCCGGCACCCGTACCGGCCCGCGCACTTGCATTTCCTCATCACCGCGCCGGGCTTCCAGAAGGTGGTCACGCATACCTTCGTGAGCGACGATCCATACCTGCAGTCGGACGCCGTTTTCGGCGTGAAGGCGTCGCTCGTCGCGCCGTATGAGCGCGTGGCGGACAGCGTCACGCCCTGGCGCTCAACGTTCGATTTCGTGCTGATGCCGCTCGCGCCGCACGCCTGATTCAGCAATGCCGCGAACTGGACGCAATATCGCGCCCTGCTCGCCGCATTGTCCGCCGCGCCCAGGTCATAGACTGATCCTGCAGTCGAACGAACAACCGGGAACACCTTGGGGGCGGCGATGCGGGTCACGAACTGGATTCTGGTGCTGGAATGCGCGTATATGGAGTTTTCCAGCTGGCGCGGCAAGAACGTGTATCGCCGCACGGTGGCGTACGACAGCGTGGTTTGGTGCTAGCGCTAAACCATAAGCCATCGACGCAACGGCAATCCTCCACTACAGTCGAAGATTTTGAAGGCGCGCTAGAGACGCCCGCCTCCCGTCATCGTTGCTGGAATCGAGGATCCGACCATGCTGTTCCCCGCCGTTGCCACCGTCGCCCTGCTGATCGTGGTGTATGTCCACGCGAACATTCCGCGCTTCACCGAGCGAGGGCCGAAGCGCATCGTCGCCCACGCCACGCTGTTGCTGGGGGGCCTGTGCTTCGGCGTGATCGGCGGCATGATGGCCGGAACGTTCGCGCCGCCGTGGGCGGTGATCGCTTGCGGCATGGGCGTCGTGCATCTGCCGGCCCTGTGCATGGTCGTGCTCAAGCGCTTCAAGCACTCCGGGCGCAGCTAATACGGCGTTCGCCAGCCGCGCCCACCGTCCTCAAACGCGATTCAACGCCGGCCGCCCGTCGAGCACCGCGGCCACGTTATCGAGCGCGGTAAAGCCCATCTGGTCGCGCGTTTGCACCGTGGCGCTCGCCATGTGCGGCGTGAGAAAAACGTTGTCGAGGCTGGCAAAGCGCTGGTCGACATTGGGCTCGTTGCGGTACACATCGAGGCCCGCGCCGAACAGGTGTCCCGAGGTCAGGGCGTCGTAAAGCGCATCTTCATCCACGAGGCCGCCGCGCGCCGCGTTGACGAATACCGCGCCCTTCGGCAAGCGCCCAAATTCCCTTTTCGTCATCAGGGGCGCGCCGCCGCCCGGCACGTGCAGCGTGAGCACTTCGCAATGCGGCAGCATCGCCTCGAAGCTCGCGTAATAAGTCGCGCCGTTTTCCACGGAAGGTGCAGCACGACTGATATCGGTGTAGATCACGCGCATGCCGAAGCCGAGCGCGCGCTTCGCCACCGCCCGGCCAATACGGCCAAAACCCACAATGCCCAGCGTCTTGCCATTCACGCGCGTGCCCAGCATGTCGGTCATGCCGAACGACTTGCCCCAGCCGCTGCGCATGATCCGTTCGTACTCCGATGCACGCCGGCATGCTGCCAGGACAAGCAGCATGGAAAAGTCGGCGGTGCATTCGGTCAAGGCGTCGGGCGCGTTCGTCACCACTATGCCGCGATCGCGGGCAGCGGCCACATCGAGGTGATCGACGCCCGCACTCGCGTTGGCGATGATTTTCACGCAAGCAGGCAGCGCGGCAATGTGTTCGGCCTGCAAGCCCGACTTCTTGCCGATCAGCACCGCCGGCACCTCGTGCTGCTTGCAGAAGTCGACCACGGACCACGCGTCCATATCGGCGTCGGTCACGAAGGCATGGAATTCGGCCACAGCGCGTTGCGCCACAGCGGCGGGCACTTTTCGCGCGATCAGGAGCCTCACGCGTTGATTTTCCGGCATGGTGTTTTCCCCTTTGGGTATGAACAGACGTCGAGAGACTACGAAAGCGTGTGCCGGCCGGTCAATGTTGATTCGGCGAATCAAGTTCTGGCGGGCGCTGTGGCCCTGTATTCGCTTCAGCGCGTGTGTACGCGGCGCTTTACGCGATCCGCGCATCAGGAAAACCCTGATCCGGCGCCCAGATATCAAGGCCCCAGATGTTGATTCAACGAATCAAGATTGCTGCGCGCCTCACGCGAATGCAATTCTTTTCCCGTGTTCAATGGAATCGGGAAGAGGACGCGAAATGTCTGCATCGAAAAAGTTCGCCGCCGTGACGGGCGCTGGCTCCGGCATCGGCCGCGCCACCGCCGTGGCGCTCGCCAACGCCGGGTTCGCCGTTGCGCTAATCGGCCGCCGCGTCGAACCGCTGCTGGAGACGAAGGAACGGATCGGCAACGGAGGGGCAGACGCCCACGTGTTTTCCGCAGATGTGACCCAGGCGGAATCGGTCGAGCACGCGTTCGCGCAAATCGCGCAGACCTTCGGCCGTCTCGACGTGCTGTTCAACAATGCAGGCCGCAACGCGGGCGCCGTACCGCTGGAAGACTACCAAACCGACTTCTGGAACGATGTGGTCGCAACCAATCTCACCGGCGTATTTCTGTGCGCGCGCGCCGCGTACCGGCTCATGAAAGCGCAGTCGCCGCAAGGTGGGCGCATCATCAACAACGGCTCGATCTCCGCGCATTCGCCGCGCCCGCACACCATCGCCTACTCGGCCACGAAGCACGCCGTAACGGGCATCACCAAATCGATCGCGCTGGACGGCCGCGCGTACAACATCGCCTGCAGCCAGATCGACATCGGCAACGCAGCCACGTCGCTCACCGAGCGCATGAACAAAGGCGTGCTGCAGGCCGACGGACGACTCGCGCCCGAAGCGCGCATGGACGTCGCGCACGTCGCAAATGCGGTCGTGCACATGGCGAGCCTGCCGCTCGAAGCCAACGTGCTCAACATGACGATCATGGCGAGCGCCATGCCGTTTGTCGGCCGGGGATAGCGCAGCGCCTCGCCCGATTTGAACGCCCAACATAAAAAAGCAGGCGTCAGAACTGATATTGGAGACACCGATGAAAGTCGCAGAGGAACAGGTTTTACCCGCGCAAGCTCCGGCCTACGCGGATAGTGCAAAACGCTCGCGCGTTCGGTATTTCGTGCTCTCGATGCTGCTCGTGGCCACCGTGCTCAACTTCGTCGACCGCTCGGCATTGGGCATCGTGGCACCCGGCCTTTCGAAAGATCTCGCGCTCAACAAGATGCAGATGGGCGAACTGTTCGCGGCGTTCGGCCTCGCCTACTCGATCGCGCTCCTGCCAGGCGGCATTCTCACCGACGTGCTCGGCTCGCGCGTGGCCTATGCGCTCTCGCTCGTGGGCTGGTCGATCGCCACGCTCACGCAGGGTTTTGCGAGCGGCTATCACATGCTGCTCGGCTCGCGCCTCACCATGGGCGCGCTCGAAGCCCCGGCGTTCCCCTCGAACACGCGCGCCGTCACGTTGTGGTTTCCCGTGCAGGAACGCGGCTTCGCCACGAGCGTGTACGTGATGGGTCAATACGTGGGCACACCGCTCTTCACGGGCCTGCTGCTGTGGATTTCTGCGGCCTATGGCTGGCGCACGGTGTTCTTCGTGACGGGCGGCTTCGGCATTCTCTTCAGCATGGTCTGGTATCGCATGTATCGCGATCCGCACAAGCACGGCTCGGTCAATGCCGCGGAGCTTCAATACATCAACGAGGGTGCGGCGCCCGCCGCGCGCAAACCGCGCGAGAAGTTCGACTGGCGCATGGCGCTCAAGCTGCTCAGCTACCGCCAGATTCTCGCCATTTGCCTCGGCAAGTTCTGCAACAACACGCTGCTTGTTTTCTTCACGACGTGGTTCATGACGTACCTGATCGAAGCGCGTCATATGTCGATGATCAAGGTGGGCATTTTTCAGGCCATGCCGTTCATTGGCGCGACGATTGGCATTCTCTCGGCGGGCTTCCTCTCGGACTTCTTTATCCGGCGCGGCGTGTCGATCTCGGCTGCGCGCAAGGCGCCGCTCATCATCGGCACGATGCTGGGCGCTTCGATCGTGCTCGTGAATTTTGTCGAGTCGAACGAGATCGTGATCGCCATTCTCACGGTGGCCTTCTTCGCGCAGGGCATTGGCTCCATGTCGTGGGCCGCCGTTTCCGAAATCGCGCCGCGTCAATACGTGGGCCTCACGAGCAGTATCACGAGTCTTGCCGCGAACATTGCGGGTGTCACCACGCCGCTCATGATCGGCTACATCACGCAACACACCGGGCACTTCTACTGGGCGCTCAACCTCATGGGCGCGATCTGCCTGCTTGGCACACTCTCGTATTCGCTGCTGCTCGGCAAGCTCTCGCGCATCGAACTCTGACACTCGCACACACACGGGGCGAAAAACGCATGATCGAATTCAAGTGGGACCATCTCCAGCTCTGCTCGGCCAATGCGGAGGCCACCGCCGCGTGGTTCGAACGTTGCCTGAATGCCGAAATCGTACGCAGGCCGGGCCGCGTGGATCTGCGCATCGGCGAGATCAATCTGTTCATCACGCAATTGACAGGCGAGCGCGCTGCGCAACGAACGCGTGAGGCACGCTCGCAAGGCATCGATCATTTCGGCGTGTTGGTGGACGATCTCGATGCGGCCTTCGCGCATCTCACGCGACATGAAGCGGAAATCGTCGAACCCGTGAAGCCCATTCGCCCGGGCGTGCGCGCCTGCTTCGTGCGCGCGCCGGGCGAGATTCTCATCGAAGTGCTCGAGCGGCGGCCCGCAGAGATGACTTTTCGCTGAAAAACCGTCAATATTGCCGCTGAATAGCCGCACTGCCCCGTCTGCCCTGCCATGCCAAACTGGATCACCCTGACTGAAGCCGCCCGTCAACTCGGCGTACAGGCGCAGACCGTCTATGCCTACGCAAGCCGCGGCAATATCGCGGTCATGCCCGATCCGCACGACCCGCGCAAGAGCCTCTACCGCGCCGAAGACGTCGCCAGCCTGTGCCGCAAGAAGCAGGTGGGCCGCAAGCGCGAGGCGCTCGCCGCGGGCACGATCTTCGGCGCGGAGCCGTGCATCTACAGCAGCATCACCACGTTCTCGAAGGGCCGCCCGTATTACCGGGGCCGCGACAGCATCGCCATGGCGCAAACGGCCAAGCTCGAAGACGTGGCCACCCTCCTCTGGAACGCGCGCGCGGACGTGACATTCGAAGCCGCCGACATGCGCCTGCACGGCGAGGAGCGCGGCCGCGAATGCGCGTTCACATCGCTTGCGGCCATCGCGGCGCGCGGCCACTCCACGCTTGGGCGTACCGACACGGCCCTGCACGCGGAAGCCGGCCGGCTCGTGGCGGTCATTGCTCATGCGTTCGGCGCACGCTGCGAGGCATCGGCAAACGCCGCCCCGCCGCCAGTTCACGAGCGCCTCGCGCTAGGCTGGGGCCAAGGCAGTGAGGGCGCGGAGTTGATCCGCCGCGCCATGGTGCTCGTGGCCGACCACGAGATCACCAGTTCGGCGTTCGCCGCACGCATTACGGCGTCCACCGGCGCGTCGCTGCCGGGCTGCCTGCTCACGGGACTCGCCACGCTCTCCGGTCCGCTGCACGGCGACGCATCGGGCCGCGTGCGCGCGGTGTTCGACGACGTGGGGCGGCTCGGCGCGGAGCATGTCGTTGCCCATCATTTACAGTCGGCCATTCCCATTCCGGGGTTTGGACACCATCTCTATCCCGACGGCGACCCGCGCGCGGACGCCTTGCTGGAAGTGCTGGACGCACCCGCGGAGATCGCCTCCTTCATCGAGAAGGTCGTGGCGCTAACAGGCCTCAAGCCGAATATCGACGTGGCGCTCGCCACGCTCGCTGCGCAACTCAAGCTGCCGCGCGACGCCTCGTTCGCGCTCTTCGCGACCGCGCGCAGCGTGGGGCTGCTCGCGCATTGCATCGAGCAGCTCAGGGTGGGCAAGGTCATCCGTCCGCGCGGACGCTACACCGGGCCCGCGCTCGAAGATGCCAACGCCGCAGCGAGCGCAGACGAGAACGCCAAAACGCCCGACGCAGCGACGCTCGAAAAGAACCGCCTCTTCAAGTCCGTGGCGCGCTGAGGAACGCGCAAGGCGACTGACCTTCCTTCACGCACTCGTCTCTTTACGCTTCTGATATTCAGCCATCCAAAGCAATATTACGCCTAAGCGTACCCGATAAATCGCTGCCTGGCGTTGGACGAAAGTGCGTTTCGCTTGCACAATTTTTTGTGTGCACGACGCAGGCGAAATAATGCCTGACGCTGGCTCGCAACGCGTCGCGAGCTGCTGTATGCTCTGCGCGCATCTTCGACCAGAAAGAATTAACGCGCCCATGGCCCAGACATTCCCGCAGTCATCTC